>DLGR01000032.1 GCA_002482805.1 Micavibrio sp. UBA7689
GGCAGCATGGCCGACAATTTCACGACATTGGAAATCAAGGAACCGCGTCCCAAGCAATTGCGTGAAATTGTCGGCCATGCTGCCGAACAATTATCCAAACACCATGGGATTGCAATTGATCCTGCCGCGATCGAATCCGCTATTCAGTTGACGGAAAAATACAAATTGCAGGAATTCCGCGCCCAGCCTACAGCGGCGGTAACGCTGCTCGACCGTTCCTTATCCGCTTATAAAAACCGCGCACAAAGAACGCCGCCGGCATTGGAACGCATGGACCGTGATATCGAAACTGCCATCAACGGTTTGAAAGGTGATGCGAAAGCCGCAGGCGGACGAACGCCGCAGGAACTGGAAAGTCTTTTGGCAACGCTGAAGGATGATCGCAAGCGATTCGAAGAAAAATGGGCGGAACAGCAAAAAACCGTACGTCTTTTACACAATGAACAGCGCGTCGGCGAAGAAGAAATCCGCAAACTCGAAGACAAAATAGAAAAAGTCCGCGAAGAAGATGCGGAAACACAAAAGGATACGGAAGCCAAAGTAGAAAAAGGCGAGCTGAAAAAAGAATTCCTGAGCACAGGCGGCGGTTTTCTGGCCGGTCAGGAAAATCCCCGCATCACGGAAATCAGAAAAGAAATCGCGATGTATGATCGCGGCGTAAAAGAAGGCCGCAAGAAATACGATCTCCTGCGCACGGAAATCAACGCGGGCCTTAAACTGGGTGCGGAACATGTTTTGTCCGAATTTAGCCAGATTTCGGGCATTGCCGTTGAAAAACTGACCGAAGACGAGCGCGCAAAGCTTTTGAATCTGGAAGAAACAATTTCCGAGCGCGTGATCGGCCAGCCTGAACCCGTACAGGAAGTATCAAAAGCCATCCGCCGTGCAAGGGCGGGACTTTCAATGCCGAACAAACCGCAAGGCGTGTTCTTGTTCATGGGTCCGTCGGGTGTCGGTAAAACCGAACTGGCGAAAGCATTGGCAAGTGCGTTGAACGGCGATGAAAAATCGCTCCTGCGTTTCGATATGTCGGAATATATGGAAGAACACGCGGTGGCCAAACTGATCGGCGCGCCTCCGGGATACGAAGGCTATGCCGTCGGTGGTATTTTGACGAACGCGGTGCGTCGCAACCCGCAGAGCATCGTACTGTTCGATGAAATTGAAAAGGCACACGACAAAATCTTCAACGTGATGCTGCAGGTTTTGGATGATGCGCGTTTGACGGACTCCCGCGGCCTTACGTCGAACTTCAATGAAACCATTATCATCATGACAACCAACATCGGCACGCCGCACTTCCTTAACAAGGATCTGGACACGGCAGGCGCGCGGGAATTGGCCCTTCATGATCTGGAAAAACGCTACCCGCCCGAATTTTTGGGAAGGTTTAACGGCAACATCTATTGCTTCAATCGCCTCGATGAAATGGTTCTGGGTCTTATCGCGAAGAAAGATTTAACGCGTATCGGCAAAATGGTCGAAAAATACGGCGTGAGCCTGCACATGGATACCGAAGACATGATGGCCATGATCACCGACCATTACGACATGAAAAAAGGTGCGCGTTCCATTCTGGGTTACATGGACCGCAACATCACGTCGGGTCTGGCCGACGCGTTGTTGAAAGAAGGATTGCACGGTGGTGTCTTACAAATCGGATACGACAAGGAAACCAAGAAACCAATATTGACCCATTACGATGATCCTGTGCAGACCGCACAACCGGTTGTCGGCGGCGCGGCTCCGGTCGCGGCCCTAACGTAAGGAGATAGAGATGAGCACAGACAAGAAAAAACTGGATGATCTTTTGAGACGCGCGGAAAACGCGAAGGCAGCCGCGGATTTGCCCGCAGGAAAGGGAACACCCGTGGTAACGCCGCCGCCTACAAAGACGCCCGCCAATACGAATGTGGAAGGGGAGGCACAACCCGCAGATCCATCCGTGACAGAAAACATCGCCACCATCGCGGACGGCATGCGTAAAACGGGAAAAACACTCGGTGATGCCAAAGAAGCCATCGGCGGATTTTGGGATAGGGTCAAACCCGTCGTGGATTTTATCGCCGCGCCGATCAAATGGGTTGCGGGCGTGTGGGGTGGTATATGGAACAAACACGCTTACACGACCGATAAGGAAACGGGAGAGCGTCATTTATCCCGTAACCGCGCGGGCGCGATTTTGAGCGCGACATTTTTGGCAGCCGTTGCTTTAACGCCCACCGTCCCCGGTGAAATGATCCGCGACTGGACGGTTGATCCCGTGATTGATGCCCCCATCATGCTGGTCACGCGCAATCATGATACGCTCTACAATGCCCGCGTGCAGGAAGTGTCTCCTGATGTATACCGTCTGCAGGGATGTTTTTCACAAGTCTGCACGCCGGAAAACACGGCGACTTTCAACATCGAAGGGCGTGTGTCGCATGGCATGTGGCAGTTGCTGGACAAAGGCAATCCCTTCTTCGTTCCCGACCGCGTTGCGGCGGCTGTTCCGAACAGCGCCAACAAATGTGAAATCGACAGTTATTCGGTGCGTGCCCGTATCTCGAAATATGTCCCGATTTTCCCGCAGGTTCTGGACATAGAATGCGTGGCGACAGGTGCGCCCCTTCCTGTCGCCCCTGCGGGCCCATAACGCAAGCCAAAAGTTCCGGAACAGGGAGCTAAAGGTCGCCTTTCATCGGGCGGCCTTTTGGCATAGGTTTTATACATAAGCCCCTCATTTTAAACATATTGCTGCTTTGCGGCATATATTCTGTTTCCATATCTCGAAAACCATGCTATAGCCTCCACTATTCTTGAGACATGCTCTTGAAATTGTGGGCAAAATAGCGCTTCAAACGGGAGAACCCAATGGCTGAAAACCGCACATCGCGGCAAGGTATCAAACGCCAGATTCCAAGGCATCTGGGTTTCGTGCTTTTCATCTATGATGTGGCCGCTTTGCTCGGCGCTTTCTTGTTCACCAAATATGCCGCGCATTTCGTAATCTTGATAACCGATTATCTGGGGTGGGAAACGGATTTCCATCATTTCGACACGCGCCGCTTCTATTACCTCTTTTTGTGCGTATGCATTCTGATCCGCTTTGCGATGAAGGGGCATTATTCCCGCCGCCTGCCATGGCTGGGGCAGGTGGAGGGCATCATGAAGATGATGGGCTTCGTGCTCCTCTTCGATGCGTTCAACCATTATTTCTTCTACGGTCTGACATTCCCGTTCCTGATCATTTTCAACTGGGTAACCTGCGCGTTTATCGTGACGCTAGCGCGTTTCGCCGCACTTAATCTGGTCGGTTATTCGCGTCGCTGGCGCTTGCCGGTTGTATTGGTGGGCGATGACCGCATGATCATGGACAGCTGCTACGCTTTTACCGCTGATGGACTTACAGGCTATGACATCAAATACGCATTGCTGACAGACAAACATGATCCGTCTTTTGATGCCGCCGCGTTGCCCAAGGAAAGCCATGACGTAAAAATCATGACGGGGGCGGAAGGGTTCGGCGATTTCATCGAAAACAACCCGAATTATTATTACATCTTCAGCATGGATGAATTGCGCGGTCCGCACAAAGACCGCCTTATCAAGGCGCTGGAGGTGTCACAGGTGGAATACGGTGTTATCCCGCATACCAAAGATCTCGATATATACGGCATGGAACCGCATTACTTTTTCGGCAACGATGTGATGATCCTGCACCGCCGCGATAAAATCAGGTCGCCTTCGGGCCGTGTTATCAAACGCCTTTTGGATATATTTGCTTCCTTCTTCGCTGTGGTGGTTCTGGCGATCCTGACGCTTTTTGTTTGGGTCATGAAAAAAGCTGAGGGTTCCAAAACTCCTGTTTTTTATGGTGGTGAGCGCGTGGGCATGAAGGGAAAACGTTTCAGCTGCTGGAAATTCTGTACGATGATTCCAAACAGCGATCATTTGCTTGAAGAAGCTTTGGCACACGATCCTGCTCTCCGCGACCACTGGGAAAAATTCAAAAAACTTCCCGACGATCCGCGTATCGATTCCAAAATCTCCGCCATTCTGCGCAAAACCAGCCTCGATGAACTGCCCCAGCTTTGGAACGTGTTTGTCGGCGACATGAGCCTTGTCGGGCCACGCCCCGTGCTGGAAAGCGAACTGGACGATTACGGCGATATGATCCAGCAATATTATGCCGTGCGCCCCGGTCTTACAGGTCTGTGGCAGGTGAGCGGCAGAAACGAAACCAGCTTTCAACGACGCGTTTATTGGGATGGCTGGTACATCCGCAATTGGTCGCTCTGGTATGACATCGTGATTATTTTTAAAACCGTCAAGGTACTTCTGACGCGGGCAGGCGCTTATTGATGGAACAAAACAAATCGATAAAAACGCTGGTCGATAAAATCCGCATCGTGGAAAGCGAAGCGGAATTGAATATATTGCTGGAAACGTTGAAACCGCAAAATATCAAAAAACCCGTGCGCATCGCTTTCATCAACGCGCATGGTTTTAATCTTTGCTACACCGACCCCGCATTCCTGCACGATGTCCTGCAGTGCGATTATATTTTCCGCGACGGCGCAGGGATGAGTATTCTTTATAAACTCTTGGGCCGCGATGCAGGTTTGAATTTGAACGGCACAGATCTGATCCCGCGCATCGTGGAATTATACGCAGGTTTTGAAGCCGCGCTACTGGGCACGACATCGCCCTATCTGGAAAAAGCCGCCGAGCGCTTTACCACAAAGGAAATAACCGTTTCCCATCTTATGGACGGGTTTAAAACCGACGCGGATTACGTTTCCGCACTGGTCGAACGGCCTTGTCCGCTGGTTGTCCTCGCCATGGGCATGCCTAAGCAGGAACGCGTGGCGCGCCAGATCGTATTGGCGCAGAACAAACCCGCCCTAATTATCTGCGGCGGCGCTATCCTCGATTTCATGGGTGGCAAAGTCACGCGCGCACCGGAATTTTTTAGAAAATACGGCATGGAATGGTTCTACCGTCTCATGCTCGAACCAAAACGTCTGTTCAAACGTTACGTTATCGGCAATTTTGTCTTCTTATACCGCGCATTGGTCATCGCCTTCGCGCAAAAGCCGGAAAAAGGGAGCGGCAGACCGTTGAAAATCCTCCATGTGGTTCGCCAGTTCGCACCCGCCATCGGCGGCCTTGAATCCTATGTCATGAGCATGGCTAAGCACCAGAAGGCTAAAGGTTACGATGTCGAAGTTTTGACGTTGAACAAGGTATTTCACGGTGATGCGGCGCAGTTGCCGGCAAACGATACAATCAACGGTATTAAAGTAAAACGCGTTGGCTTCTGGGGCCGCCGCCGTTTCTTTATTCCGCGCATATCACCGTTTTATTTTACCAAATTCGATGTGGTGCACGTTCATAACACCGATGTGTTCTATGATTATGTCGCGCTGGTGTCGGCGTTCCTGCGAATCCCCGCTGTCGCTACCACACACGGCGGATTTTTCCACACGGGTGATTTCGGGCTTATCAAAAAAATCTATTTCCAGACCGTCACGCGCTTTTCGTCTTTCTGGTACAAAGCGATTTTCGCGATCAGCGGGAATGATAAAGACACATTCAAAGGCCTGAACAAAAACATCATCCTGCAACCCAACGCGGTGGAACCGCTTGGGACGGATATCTCCGAAGGCCTCGATTTTCTTTATATTGGCCGTATAGCGAAAAGCAAAAACGTGCCGGATATCATCCGGGTTTTCGCGCTCATGAAACACGAACACAATGTGGACGGAAAACTACATCTTATCGGTCCCGCATGGGATGTGACGATGGAAGAACTGCAAAAAATCGCCGCAAAATTGCGTATAGCTGAGCATATCGTATTCCACGGGGCAAGCGAGCGCGAAGAGATGATGGATATTGCCCAGAAATGCGGTTATTTCCTGTCCGCATCGTCCTTTGAAGGGTTCGGCATGTCTATGCTCGAAGCCATGTCGGTTGGGATTATTCCATTCGTGCAGGGCAATGAATCTTTTATCGAATTGGTAGAACAGGGGGGTGTCGGCCACATCGTCGATTTCCAAAAACCGGAGCAAGCCGCGCAGGAGATTGCGGAAAGTCTGCCGAAAATCGATGACACGATGCGGCAAAAGGCGCAAAATTTCAGCAGTACGTTTTCTTGGACGGAGCTGGTCCACAAAGCCGACGCCGTCTATAAGGATTCCATTTCGTGAACGCAACCCAAAGACAGCCATTTTTGGATTTTGGCGGCATGGCGGTTCTTCTTGCCGTGCTGTACAACGCGATTTTGTCGGTCGTCAATGCGCATGTCTTTATGGTCAACAGCAGCATCGTCGTCGCGAGCGAGGTTTTGATCGTCACGGCCTGCCTTGGCTACATTGCTATGAAAATCCGCGCTTTGCCGAATCTGTTTCCGCCGCTGATATTCTTTTTGGCAATTTTTCTTGGTTTTCTTGCCGTTTCTATCGTTAATGAAACGCTCTTTGTAAAAGGGGTACGCGATGTTTTACTTATCATCACGTTCTTCCTGATGGGCGGTTTGATCTCGGAAAAATCCCTTATTACGGTTTTCAAAATTCTCGGCTGGCTCGTTCTCCTATTCATGGTCTTGGAAAACTATGCCACGGAAATTTATGCGGCGCTTTTCAAACCCGCTTTTTATTACGCCAACACTCGCGGCCTTGAAGAGTATGAATTCAACGAACTGGGTCTTTTCAACGCCTCTTTAGGCTATGATAACCGCTTCTCTTATGGTTTTTTGAGCAGTCACAGGCTGTCTTCCATCTTTCTCGAGCAGGTTTCCATGGCCAACTTCTCCATGATCCTTTGCATATTCCTCTCCGCATTTTGGACGCGCTTGAAGAAATTCGACCGCTGCTTTTTCCTTACCCTGATTCCTCTCATCATTCTGACCAATAGCAGTCGTACGGGGTCGGCTTTGTGCTTGATCGCTTTAATAGGATTCTTTGTGTTTCCGCGTCTGCCCAGATTCATCAACATTATCTACATGCCGCTGATCGTAATGATCTGTTATTTCTTCTTCTATGATCCGGATGTTCTGTACGATAACTTCAACGACAATCTGGAGGGCCGTATCGGCAGAACATCCTACTTCCTCCATGAGATGGATTTATCTTATTTCACAGGTGGAGGTCTGGATTCCATCAACAAGACAGGCGATACGGGCTATGCTTATTTAATATACGCTTTCACTGTGTTCGGCCTTATTGCTCTATGGTTGTTTTCAGCGCTCGTCGTGCCGCAAAACACACCGGAACAAAAACGCTATGTCCACACAGCCAATTTGTTTATTTTCGTGAACCTTCTGATTGGGGCTGCCATCTTGTCCATCAAAGTGGCCGCGCCACTATGGCTAATGGCTGGTTTCATGTACTACAAATTTAACAAGGGCGCGGAATATGCATGACCGTGACCTATACGCCCCCGATATCGCCAAGGCCTTTGCAATTCTTTTGGTGGTTTTCGGCCATGTGTTGATCGGATTATTCACAGCCGGAATAATAGATCAAACCCCGTTCTGGACGGCGGTGCATGACGGGATCTATCTGTTCCATATGCCGTTGTTTTTCTATTTATCAGGGCTCTTCTTTGAAAAATCTTTATCGCGTTACGGTTACAAAGGGTTGATACAAAAAAACATACTCACCCTGCTGTGTCCGCTGGTAGTTTGGTCTTACATTCAGACATCATTGCAATATCTGGCAGGCGCAAACGCGAATAACAGGCCGGATCTTGCAGAAGTTTTTATGGCACCCGTACCCCCGCAGCAGCAATTCTGGTTTCTGGGGGCGCTGTTTGTGATTATGGCTGTGGTTGGCCTGGTATACAAAACGCAATCTCCGCGCAAATATCTTTATGGGCTCTTGGCGTTGTTTCTTTTCAATTTTGCGTTCTGGCACGCCATGATCGATATGATGAGAACGGATAAATTTATATTTTTCTTGGGTCAGATCATCCTGCATATCCCGTATTTCGTGATGGGCATAGTGATTGGGCAGGAAAAAATCGGTGGATTGCGTTTTCATCCCCTGATCTGCATTTTGTTGTTCGTATTGGCAATTTATACATATTTGGTGGAAACTGTGCTGCCATCCCTTGTTTTGGGTACATGCTCGATCTTGTGTATTATAACGGTCTATAAAATGTCCGAACACGTCGCCGCATTTCTATCGAAGCATTCCGCCACAGCTTTGAAAGTCATTTGCTTCGTGGGCATGAACACAATGATCATTTATCTGGCCCATATCATTGTGGCGGGGGCTATCCGCACCGTTTTGCTGAAAGTGGACGTAACCGATATTACAACGCATCTGGTAGTGGCGACGATGGCAGGGGTGATTTTTCCGCTTTTGGCCGTTCCTGTCGGTTTACATCTTCAAAAGAAATGGCCGAAATTTACAAGCGCTGTATTGCCTGTGCGCATTGAAAGAAAGATAGCCTGACCATGGAAGAAATATCCAAAAACAAAAAAGAACACTACATGCCGACGCTGGACGGCATCCGCGGGCTGGCCTGTCTTCTGGTTGTCGCCATACATATGGAGCATATCTTTGCTTTGAACCTGCTGGAAGGGGCGATGGGTTCATTGGGTGTGGTCATTTTCTTTGCACTCAGCGGGTTTTTGATGGGCGCCCTCTATTTCGGCAAGTCCTGTACTTTCAACAATGCCTCCGAATATGTCATTTCGCGCTTTTCACGCATCACACCGGCCTATTATATTGCCATCGTCTTCGTCACCATCTGTTATTTCTCCATACCCGATTTCGAATATACGATGACACCTGTGAATATTGTGCGCTCCTTCGCTTTCATGGGATCCGTCGGGGTTTTTTGGAGCATTCCACCCGAAGTGCAGTTCTACGGATTCTTTTTGTTGATTTGGCTTGCATGGGAAAAGTACAAATCCGGAATGAAATGGCCTATGGCTGTGATAGTTGTGCTCTCCTTGGCATTTATCGCCACCAAGGATCAATGGGGCGGTATTTTGCTGCCTTCCAAACTGCATATCTTCTTGTCCGGATTTCTCGCGGCAGTGCTTCTGAACATAAGTAATATACGCGCCGTGGTAACGCACCGCCTTTTCCAGATATTGGCCGCTACTGCAGCTCTGGCATATTTTTTTAACTTCATCACATCCGATAATATCTACAAAGATTTGATCTTTCCGGTTTTGGTTGCGATTTGGATAATGAGTTTCAGTGTTTCTACGGCGGTATCTTATATATTCACCCTAAAACCCATGCGCGTGCTGGGGGCTGCAAGCTTTTCTATTTATCTATTCCACGATGCAATCTTGCGCATAATAGAACGTTATTTCGACACGGCGGATGCGGGAATTTTATTCATGACGGTCTGTCTTGTGGTAGCACTGGGATTGCCCCTGCTATTCCATTTCCTTGCTGAAAAACCGCTCAACCAATGGTCCAAGCAAAAAGCGCGGGATGTTCTTGCCACGCTCCGCACCAAGGTCAGCTTCCTGCCCAAATAGCTTAGGGATTAGATTCTTTTAGCCATTGTTTGACGAACGCCGCCATTTCTTTGGCTTCGCCGAGCATAGCTGGCCCGCAGAGCGGATCATAACTCCACGCGGTCCATCCCACGGTGGGTTTGTCTTTGAGATATTCTTTCAACGGATCGCCGAAACTCTCTTGGCTACCTTTGATCCCGTACCATGTCTTCGGATCGTTGCTCCAACCCCATTCGCTGATAAGGATAGGCAATTTTTTTGAAGGATCACCGAGCAGATTATCCCATTCTTTATGGTTCCAAAGCGGGTAGAGATGGAGAGTGTAAACCAGGTTGTCTCCCTTGACGGGATTATCAATTGCAAAGCCCGGCATCTGGCTCCAATGCGGTGAACCGATAAGCAAAACAGTATCGGGCGCATCTTTCCTGATTTGATCGACCCATTCTTGCATAACATCACGCCACTTCGCCCAGTTTTCGGCGTTGCGTGCTTTGGGTTCTGCAGGCTCGTTGAAAATTTCATAGAGGATATTGGGTTCGTCGGCGTAGCGTTTTGCTACCAGCTTCCAGAAATTCTCCAGCTTATCCCGAACGTCTTGTTTATCCCAGTCCGCAATCTCGTGCCAGTCGATGATGCAATAAACATCGTTCTTCTTGCACATCTCTACGGCAGGATCGAGATAGTTTTTGATGTAGGCATCCGCACCCACACGGTCCCATTCTTTCACCTGCACGGGAAGACGCAGGATATTGACGTTCCATTGGGCAGGAGAATCCGTAACCTGTGCGATTTGTTGGAGTGGTGTGTGCCATTCAAGGGAACAAAGACTGACACCGCGTAACGTGACAGGCTTGCCGCCGGAAAATACCTGATTTCCTTCAACGCTCAAAGGCGGCTGTGCCTGCGCTATGGCGGGGAAAAGAAGTAACAGCAAAAGGATCAGTTTTTTCATGATTTGATATCGACAGTGGCGAGCATTTTATCGAGCATGGTTTCCCATGTATTAATGTCCGACACGTCTATTTCGTTCCTGTCAAAAGCGATGGCTTTTTTAAACGCACTCGCCGCGCTTTGCGGGTTTTTATGATCGAACGTGAAAATATGCGGCTGGTTTTTGGAAACGAAATCCGGTGCGATAATCGGCAGGTGGCAGTATTTGTACAAAAGCATTTTCAGGCTCGATTGGCACAAATATTCCGATGCGGGCAAATAATTATATGGTGCAATGCCGATATCGGCGTGTTTCAAATAGGGGATCAAAACATCAAAACCAACTTCGCCATGCGTAACGATATTGGGTTTGGCGTTGTGTACCTTGGCTCCTTTGCCGAACAGATGAATGGTCCAGTCCGGCGCGCTGTCTGCGATTTTTTCTACCGCGGCGGAATTGAACAGCATGTCACCGATGCAGATGGCGTTTTTGGGTTTGTCGTATGGGGAAGGTGCATGCGCGTCGATCTTGTCTTTCGTCACGGCTGGCGCGATGTAATGCACGGGCGCGTTTTTAGGATAATCCCTGATCATCAATTCCGAGGGCACGCGGATGGAATCGAACAACGGCACAATCTCCTCTTCGCTTTCGATGATGAGGGGATGTCCGCCTACCGTGATCATGCGATCGCTGACAGAGTATATGAATTTCGCATCTGGGCAAGCGTTTGCCAGCACTGGTACGAGCAATATGGGCGGACCGCATTCGATGATGAACAAATCCGCATCGTGTATTTCACTCAGAGCGACCTCCGGAAAGAAAAGCGGATAAGTTGCAAAAATGGGATTGAGTAAAATATTGAGCGGTCCCGCATCGACACACGGATGGATTGGTGCGCACCATGTGAAGGTTTTTAAATGATCGCTGATCTCCACCCATTCATTATAGGGCGGTAAAAATTTGCGCGGATTTTTTTTGAAAGCCGTAAGGCGGCTGAAACCCGCCGTGATAATGGATACGTCATGCCCGCGCTTGACAAGAATGTCGGCCCAGAAATGGAAGTCAACCTTGCGCGGAGATCGGCCGTCATGGCCTGTGATAAGTACGACTCTCATAATACCTGCTTATACAAATGATCTAGACACGGGCCAGACGCATCATGTTGTCTATGACGTCTTCCCATCCCGTAATGCGGGACCTGTCGATCGCCTTTCTATCGTATTTCATGGCGTTCTCAAAGGCTTTGATAATCCCGTCATCGCCATCGTATGCGGTGTAGGTATGTATGTGCGGCGCACCATTCGAGGTTATCTGCGGTGCCACCACGGGAAGCTTGCAATATGTATATTGTACAAATTTTAGGCTGGATTGGCTTAAATATGCCGCCTGTTTTGTAGCCTTGTACGGGGCAAGACCGATATCGGCGTATTGCAAAAACGGGACGAGTTTTTCGAAGGGCATTTCGCCGTATTCAAAAACATTGTTCATAGGAGCTGTTATTCTCGCGCCTTTGCCGAACAGATGGAACGTCCAATCAGGATAGGCGCCCGCCAAAGTTTCCACCGCCCTAGCATCGAACAGCATATCGCCGATATTGATGGCGTTTTTAGGGTTTTTGTACGGATTTATTTTTGGCGCATCGAATATTTTTTTGTCGATGGCTTGCGGAATGTAATGCGTGGGCGAACCTTTCGGGAAATCATTCGCCACCGAAGCGGAATTGAGGCGTATCGCAGTGAAATAGGGCAAGGCTTCTTTTTCGCTCTCAACCACCAATGGATGGAATTTGATAACGCTGTGCCTGTCGCTGGGGTTGTAAATGAATTTCGCATGCGGGCACAACACTGCAAAGCGCGGAACAAGCATCGCGCCCTGACCGCTCTCCATGATGAAAAGATCAGTGTTTTGAAGTGATGCTAAAAGTGATTGGGGTAATAATTTGGGGTAGAGGGAAAAGAGAGGGCGGCTGATATTATTGAGAAAAGGTCTGGAAAAATTGATAGGGTGGAAAAGGGGCATCCATGTAAACTTTCGGATGCGTTCGTCCAGCGGGATCCATTTGTTGAAGGGCCGCTTAAGCTGCTTACCCCCTCGCTTGAGTAACGATATATAACTGGACCCTACGGTAAGGAAGCGGACATCGTGCCCTCTGCCTGCCAGTATTTTTGCCCAAAAGTGAAAACCTGTTTTTCTGTCGGAATCGCCGTCATGGACGGACACAAGCACGACTTTCATATTTCTTCCTCGCAATAGAAGGGATTGCTTACCGCCAACAGGCGGTAAGACCAAAAGGTTCAGAAATACTTAGTGATACTTTATCGAAACTCTATTATACGGCCTTGTTGAAGATGACGGCAGGTGTGTCGTTGGCGTGTTGGCGCAACGTTTCCGCAACCGTCTTCAGGTATTTCTTCGCTGTTCTGGCGCGTTCGATGACAAGAACGACCTGATCCACCTGACGCGCGATAACCTCCGCATCCGTGGTGGCCAGCGCAGGCGCGCAATCCAGAACAACAAAGTCATATTGTGATTTCAACGCCGCGACGGCTTTGGAAAGGCGATCGCCGGCCAGAAGATCCACATGTCCGGTTGTATTTCCGGCGGGAATGACGGCAAGGCCCGTATCGTCTTTGTGAATGCATTTCGCGGCATCCACTGTACCCGTAATCAATTCGGAAAAACCGGGTCCTTGGTTGGTGCCGCTGAGCAGCGCCACGGAAGGGCTGGTCGTGTTGGCATCGACCAAAACGACTTTAACGCCGATGGAATGCAGGTAGCGCGCAAAGGTAAAAGCAATCGTGCTTTTGCCTTCGCCGGATTTTGCGGCGGTTATCAAAATGGCTTGGGGGCCTTTGTTGCCTGCGGCCAGCGCCAGATAGATACGCTTGATCTCTTCCACATACACACCGCGGCTTCCCGGGTTAATCTCGGAAAGCGGACTGCGGGTTTTGGGCAGAATGCCGATCAATTTGAGGTTGAGTATTTTTTTGATGTCATCGGGCTGTTCTATACCGCGGTCGATCAGTTCCAGAAGCAACGTCGCGCCTACGGCAAACGCCGCGGCGAACAAGCCGATCAGGATGAGCAGAACGATTTTACGCGTGCCCGTAGGTTGGGAGGGGGCATCGGCTTGAGCGATCACGCGAATGTCTGGGCTGGTGAAGTTCAATTGCGTTTTCACCTGCTCGTGCTGTTCCAGATAGGTGGACAGCAATTTCATGTTGGCGTCTTGGCCTGCCTCGAATGCTTCCATGGCGACTTCTTTGTCGCGTAGCTCATCGGTTTGACGGTTCAGTTCGTCGATGCGTGCGCGCAGAAGTTCTTCTTGCTTGGTGATGGCTTCGAGTTCCATGCCGATGGAATTCTTGATGTTGGAAGTTTCACGCCCCAGATCGGCGTTGACTTGGTTCACGCGTTTTTGTGCCGCCTGATAATCGGGATGGTTTGTGCCGAATTGTGCGCCGAGCGCTTTCAATTCCTGACGGGCTTGGCTGGCTTGGGCTTTCAAATCCTTGATGACTTGTGATTCCAAAAGGGCCGGAACGCCTTCTTTCGAACCCGCCGCCTTCATGGCTTCGGAGCGTGCCTGCAGGCTGAGCTTTTCCGTTTCGATCGGAACAAGTTGCTCCGTCAAATCCGAAATCTGCTGGTAGATAAGTTCTTGCGAGTTTTTGCCCGGAACAATTCCTGATTCCGTTCTGAAAGCCTGCATTTCCTGTGCTTTGGTCTGGCTGTCTTTCTTGAGCGCTTCGATTTGCTGCGTCAGCCATTCGCTGATAGCGCTGATTTTCTCTTTTTTGCTGTCCGTTTGATAATCGATCAACGTGGCGACATGCGCGTTGACCATTTGTGCGGCCAGAGCGGGGTCTTTTGATCTATAAGAAACTTTGATCACGCGGGATTTGGCTGACGAATCCACCAGAATGTTTTTCAAAAATTCCTGAACCGCTTTGTCACGCGGCGTATCGCTTTTGACGCCGTCTTTTTCCAGACGCTCCAGCGTAAGCTGCGCCAACATAGGTGATTTCAAAAGATTGGTTTGGGTGTCTACGGTCATTTCGTTGAACGTCTGCGATGGCAGTGCGTCTTGGAAATCCGTCATGTCAAAGGATCGTTCTTCCAGAATGACGGACGTGGTCGCCGTGTATTTACTTGGTTTGGTCAGCGCGAACAAAAATCCGGGGATCAGCACGATAAGCATCAGGCCGATGACAATGGCCTTTCTGCGCCAGAGTGTCGCCAGCATGGATTGTATGTCGAAGACATATAGCCCATCAATGATATCTCTGCGGCGGTCCGTTTTTCTTCTGTCCATTGTACTATTCCTTCCTAGAACCAGCGTCTTTTCACGACGATCGTGTCGCCGGGCTTGAGCATGGTTGTTTCATCCACTGTAAATGTTTTGAGTGCGCCTTTGACGTGGCGGGTGACTTCCGCGCCGCTCTCGTCTGCGCGGTAGGTGTAACCGCCCGCGATGGCGATCGCTTGCAAAACGGTCATATTCGGCACGTATTCGTATTTGCCGGGTGTCTGCACTTCGCCAAGGATGTACATGTTGCGGTAGTTCAGCACTTCGATGCTGACGCGCGGCGCGATGATGTATTCAGGATCAAGGCGATCCGCGATATCCGCTTCCACTTCGCGCGCTGTGTATCCTGCTGCATTGACCTGCTGGATCAGCGGGAAGGCGATGACGCCGCTCGGCTCGACTTTGTATTCGCCGCTCAGATTATCCTGACCGAACACAGTGATGCGGAGCATATCGCCCGTACCCAGAATGTAATCTGCTGGTTCATTACTGAGCTCAGTTGTGCGCACACCGGGCTCGTAAGAGCTGCAGGCCGCGGCCATCAAGCAAAGGACTAAAAGAAAAGGCTTCAAAATCTTCATATTCTCACCGTTTAAAACTGTAAATTCATCGATACGCCGAAAACATTGTTTTCGTAACTGTCTATATCAGGCGAAGGTTCCTTTTCGTCCTGATTTATATACTGGTAGGTAGCACCGAGCCAGACATTTCGGTTCATCTTGTAAGTCGCCGCAATACCTGCATCCCATGTGTGGGTTTTGGGATCGTTCAATCCTTCGTAAATTCTTTCGATAAAACCGACATAGGGATTGAAGAACAGGTTCGGGAACAATTCATAATTCATGGAAAGGCGTAGCGAGGAACCGATGCTGCCGGAAATCCCGTCAAGCGTAGATTCATCCATCGTGCGTTTGCCTTCGAGTTGGAAAGAGGCGAGGGTCGAAGGCTCCCATATCACATTGACCGCATAGGCGAGGCCGGTGGTGTCTTTCAGATTGTCATCATCCATGTGCCGGCGCAGACGGCCCACCGTAAACGTTGCTTTGGTAACATCGGAGAAATTGAGTGTGGTGCCGACGCCCGTTTCATATTGGAAAGAATTGCGGTTGAACCCGTCGGAATCGAGCCCACGGTCATATTCGGTCTTGATGATGTCGGCATAGATAAACGGCGCGCAGATCGCGTCCGGGGAAAGACCCACGCTGGTATAAAGGGAATAGAGATTGCGGTCGCGGTCGCCGTTGTCGACGGTGCCGAGAGTGCCGACGGTGTTTTCAAAAACATATCGTTTGAAACCCGCGATGGTTTTCACGGCGATCTTTTGTCCTTCATGCGCCAGCCCGACGGTGCCTTCGAATAGTTTGAAAACGGTGGGGCGCAAATTTGCTTGCTCATCAGGGGATCCTCTGCGCACGTGATCGCGCGTGATGGCGAGACTGATCGGCATGGACGTATCGCCCGTAATGTCGATGCGCCCGTTCAACTGGCTGGAATAATCCGTGTAATCTTCGCCGTCATTGTCCTTGTACATACCTTTTTCGACATAGAAATTGGCGGACAGTTCGTGCCGTACGAAATCAGAGGAGATATTTACGCTGGGCCGCACCGTGAAAATCATGTCGTGGACTTTCTCGATGGAAGACGCATACACGTTGTCGTTGTATTTGAGCGTGTTGGAAATACTCGGCGTGAAATTGAAATCGCCCACGCGGATTCCGCTCGGGTCGTAATCGGGATTTTGGCGCGTGGTGACAGAAAGCGCATCCTCGGTGAACGTGCGAACTTTTGCGGACGCGATAGCAGGCCCCACAACCAAGCCGAGAAAGATGAGGAAAAGCTGTGCATGCTTACCTGAAAACACGTGGTTTTTCAGGAGGCTAATGTCGCTTTTGGGCCTGTGTATAAAAAGGGGCATGATGGCCTGTAGCATGTATCCATTATGGAATTCAACGACTATCGACATTTATTGTGTGCGGTGCACCAAGACTATAGCGGAGGCGGGTTAAAAAGTAACCCGCCAAGGGCGGGTTCTTAATTGGTTAATCACAGCTTTGACGCTGAAGATTAACGCAGCCAGACGACAATCTGTTCCATTGCACTAGCGGCTCTGCCGATTTGATCCGTGGAGCCGAGACCCGAATGCATAACACGTTCCATGATCTGTTCATGGCCTTCGTCCATAAGAGGGAGTTTGCTGAAGCCGTTTTCCTTGGATGTGGCTGCGACAGAGAAGGAATCAGCCACAATATGGGCTGCGTGAGCCAGAAGCTGGGTATTTTCAGTGCCCACGGGAAGTTCATATCCCATGCATGTTTTTACAACATTGCGTAGAGCCTGCGCAGCCTGTTCGGGATCGTTGCCGATGACTGCTTTGAGAAAGTCTCCTTGGAAACGGCTGATATCGGCCCCGTCACTGCCCAGATGACCGTAGGTTTCTTTCAATTTCGAGCTCATTGATACTTCCTCCGTGAATATGGAGGGCAAACTAAAGCCGCATACCGCACCTGTCAATTAATATGTTAATTAAGAAGGGGCTGATCTAGCCGATTTTGGCGGTACGAAGCCACCATTTGGGGAATTTGGGCGCAATGGCTTCTTTGGCCGCAAGACAATCTTCCTCCTTTTCGAAAAGGCCGAAGACGGATGTGCCCGATCCGCTCATCCGTGCGAGGAAACATTTGGGTTGAGCCCACAAAACCTCCTCCGCCTTTTCAATGACGGGGTAGAGCGAGCGTGACGCTTCGCTCAGATCATTGCGGGTGTTCTTGATGAAACCTATGAAATCCCTGATGTCGGAATAATCATCGGGGACATTTGCTTCACGAGAAAATCTTCCGTGATACGCCTTGAACACGCCTTTAGTCGGGGATTTTTCATCCGGCCAGATTAAAAGCATGTGAAAGGTAGGGAGTGGCGGCACTTCCGAAATATCTTCGCCGATACCTTCGAAGCGCGCTGTTTTCCCATGATAGCAAACGGGTACGTCCGCACCGAGATTCAAAAGCATTTCATTTTTGCGCGGCAAAGGCGTGCCGTAAAATTTTTCCAATGCCTTGATGGTGGCCGCTGCATCCGCCGACCCGCCGCCTATGCCCGCGCCCATCGGGATGTTTTTTTCCAGATGGATGTTGATGTTCAATTCAACACCCGTCAGTCTTTGGTACATATGTGCGGCTTTTACGATCAGGTTTTTGGAATGTTTGTCTTCACGCAAATCTTCGGGTGTAAATTCACTCTCGAACGGTCCTGAAATCGTAAAGGAAAACCGCTCGTGCGGTGTGATGGTGATGGTATCCGCGATATCTTCCGCAAATGTCACAAGGGAATCGAGCAGGTGGAACCCGTCATGGCGTTTGCCGGTGACGTGCAGATAAAGATTTATTTTCGCTGGCGCGGTGAATACGAGGGGCTCATCCATAAAAGGTCATTACTGTTTGACAGGCTCGTCGCCCTTGACAGTCTTGGCTTCCATCACCGTAATTTTTTGCTCTTTCAAACCTTCGCTGATTTTGATTTCCAGCGCGGACTTGGCTTTTTCATCCTTGGCGGCATTCATGGCGCGCTGCCATTGGAAACGCGCTTCGTTCTTGCGCCCGACTTGCCAATAGGCATCGCCCAGATGCTCGTTGATGGTTTGATCGTAAGGAACCAGTTCGACGGCCTTTTCCAATTCCTTGGCGGCTTCATCATATTGGCCCATTTTATAATAGACCCAACCGAGGGAATCGATGATGTATCCGTCTTCGGGCATCAAATTCGCGGCTTTGGTGATCAACGCCAATGCTTGATCGAGTTTTTTGCCTTGGTCGGCCCAGCTATATCCCAGATAGTTCAAAAGATACGGGTGATCGGGTTTGAATTCCATCGCGGTGGTTAGATCATCTTCAGCGCGTTTGAAATTGCCGCTGCGCTCATAGCTCATGCCGCGTGCATACAATAAATTCCAGTGCGTGGAGCTGACTTTGCCGCCGAGATCTGCCTCGGCGCGGTCATAGGCGGTGATGGCATCGAGGTGGCGTTCCGCGCGGCGATACACATCACCGATTTGTATGAGCGCGTTGACGTCCTTGTTCACCCGGTATGTTTCTTCGAGATAGCTGATCGCTTCGTCAATCTTGCCTTCTTTTTCGAGAAGCTCGGCGGCAGAGCGCTGAGATTCCAGATAGCCCGCGGAATCGGGACGTATGGATTTATAAAGCGCGATGGCGTCATCGGGATGGCCGCTTTCGTTCATCATCCGGGCGATCAAAAGTTTGGTATCATCTTTTTGCGGATCGAGATGTTGGGAGATGCGCGTGAAGACCAGCGCGGAATCATCGCTGCTGTCCTGATACAGTGTGCGCGCGATGTTATAGAACGCTTCGGCCGCGCCTTGTGATGGCGTTTGGATGCGTTCGGTTTTAGCCGTATCCATATTCTCCAGTTTTGCTTGGATCGCTTCTGAGCGTGAAGAAACAGTTTCGCTCTCGGCATATTGCGCGAGCAGCGTGTCGTAAATGCGTTTGGCCAGCTCTTTGTGACCTTGACGTGCATACACATCCGCCATCATTTCGAGAATGTGGATGTCCGCGCCGCCGCCCGCCAGAACATTGACGAAGTATTTTTCAGGGTCGGTGACTTTGCCTTTGTAATCTGCGATCAACAGCGCGTGATATGCGTGCAGGGCGCCTGACGCAACGAGGACTTCATCTTCGGGTTTTTTTTCGGGGGCTTCCGCCCATGCGATCAGAATGGGGCGCATGAAATCGGCAATCCCGTTGTCGGGCATTTTCTCCAACGTGCGCACGGCCTGCGAATATTCCTGACGGGCGATTTGATCGACGCCGATGAACAGCAGAGCCAGAAGATTTTTATCATCCGCATCGAGAACGCGGCGCGCCAGCATAATGGCGCGGTTGGCATCTCCCGCCTGCATGGCCAGAACCATCGCGCGTTGCTGGAGTTCGATATTGGTCGGATCCATGCGGATGAGTTTGTCGAGATATTCGTTCGCCTTGATCCAGTCTTGGCGGTATTGCGCGTAACGACCTGCAAGGTAATTGCCCGATTGTGTTTCGCGCACATAGCTGGAGGGTACGGTGAATTCAACGATTTGCTGGGGCTCGTCCTTCTTCTTAATCCAGTCCAGCCAGCTTGTGGTAGAGGTGCCGCCGTCATCGCATCCCGAAAGCAGGGCGATCGCGCTGAAGGTCAGAAGAAAGGTTTTACGGTTCAAGTTCATGGAATCTCTGGGTAATCAGGTTTTAGTATAGCACAGGCTTTACATGTTCGGGTAGTTCGGGCCGCCGCCGCCTTGGGGCACGGTCCAGTCGATATTCTGGGACGGATCCTTGATGTCGCACGTCTTACAATGTACGCAGTTTTGGGCGTTGATCACGAACTTTTTTTGCCCTGCTTCTTCAATGACTTCGTATACCGCCGCGGGGCAGTAACGCTGGGCGGGTTCGGCCCATTTCGGCAGATTTATGTCGATAGGTACGTGCGGGTCGCGGAGCTTCAAATGGGAGGGCTGGTCCTCCTCATGGTTGGTGTTTGAAAGCTGGACCGAGGTCAGGCGGTCGAAAGTCAGAACGCCATCGGGTCTGGGATAATTGATCTTGGGGGCCTGATCCGCGAATTTCAAATCCTTATGGTCGGCATGGTTGTGGAAAGTGAAGGGCAGCATCCATCCGCCGATCGTCTGGAACGCGGCATTGATCAAACCGAACCACATGCCTTTGTGGAATCCGGGGCGGATGTTGCGGACTTTATAAAGCTCTTTATTCACCCACGAATTTTTGAAGGCTTCGGCATAACCGATACATTCACGGCTCTCTCCACCGCCTTGTAAAAGTTTGACGATTTCTTCGGCGGCGAGCATCCCGCTCTTCATCGCCGTGTGCGTGCCCTTGATTTTGGGCACGTTCAAAAATCCTGCCGTGTCGCCGATCAGCAAACCACCGCCAAAGGTAAGTTTGGGCAGGGACTGATATCCACCCTCGACCAATGCGCGCGCTCCGTAACCGACGCGGCGTCCGCCTTCGAGATAGGCCTTGATCGCAGGATGGGTTTTGAAACGCTGCATTTCCTCGAAAGGGGAAAGGTAGGGGTTTTGATAGTCGAGGCCGACGACGAAGCCGATGGAAATCAGATTACCGCCCAAATGATACATCCACGAACCCCCATAAGTTTTGGAATCCATCGGCCAGCCGACCGTGTGAACGGACAATCCTTCTTTATGCTTTGCAGGATCTATCTCCCACAACTCCTTGACTCCCAAACCATAAGTTTGCGGATCGGAATTTTTACGCAGATCGTATTTCTTGATAAGTGTCTTGGTGAGAGATCCGTGGCAACCTTCGGCGAACACGGTTTGTTTCGCGTGCAACTCAACACCGGGGGTGAAATCGTCGCGGCGCTCGCCGTCTTTGCCGATACCCATATCGCCCGTGGCGACGCCAATCACTTCGGCTTTGTCATTGTATAAGACTTCGGCGGCGGCAAAGCCTGCGAAAATTTCCACGCCCAAGGATTCCGCCTGTCCTGCGAGCCAACGACCGAACTCGCCGAGGCTGATGATGTAATTTCCGTGGTTGTTCATCTGGGGCGGAGTGGGCAGGCGGATGGAACCTGTTTTGGTCAGGAACATGAATTTGTCGGCGCCCGCTTTGGTGTGGAGAGGCGCGCCTTTGTCTTTCCAGTCGGGGATCAGTTCGTTGAGGGTACGGGGTTCAAGAACGGCACCCGACATAAGGTGCGCACCGACTTCCGATCCTTTCTCAAGAATACATACCGAAATATCTGGATTCACTTGTTTAATACGAATGCCGCAAGCAAGGCCCGACGGTCCCGCACCGACGATAACGACATCGTATTCCATGACTTCTCGATCAGGGCGAACGGGGGTGGGCATGGGGTAAACGGCTCCCTTTTGTGAATTGCTTCACTTATTATATGGAGCGGATTCAGATGAGGGAAGGGCGGATACCGAGAAACCCGCCATAGAGATCAGGAAAAGACGAAGAAATAACCCTTGCTGTCCTGATCGGTGGAAACTGTGCCTTTATATGGCTTGCCGGAATTGTCATTGAAAGTGGTGCTGGCGTCATAGAAAACCTGACCGAAGCGCGAACCTTCTACCCTTTCCGGTGAGAGAATCGTACCGCGTAAATCGGCAGTTCCTTTAACAAAAGTGCCTCTTATATCAACAAGCCCTGCGCCTGCGATAAGAAGATGTTCGTCAACTTGTGAATCTATCAGTTCAAACATATTCCCTTTATATAGAAAATGTTTTAGGGTGCAAGCATGTCTTTAAATCCTGAAAGAAATCCGTATGTTACGGCGCTGCAATGGCATCTCGATGCGGGTGCGGATGAGGCTCTGCAGGATACCCCGAACAACCGTACGGCGTCCGCCGCCAAAATCATGAAATCCTCGGTGGCGTCTGTGAAGACGCCAGAACCCGCTAATAATTCCGATCTGATGGGTGCTGCGAGTGCCAAGATCGAAGCGCAAAAACTGGCCGCTTCCTGCCAAACTTTGGAAGACCTTAAGGCCGCTATCGCCGCTTTCGACGGTCTTGCCATTAAAAAGACCGCGACCAATCTGGTTTTTGCCGACGGCAACCCCAAGGCCCGCGTCATGGTGATCGGTGAAGCGCCGGGAGCGGACGAAGACAAGATGGGCAAGCCCTTTGCGGGTCCCAACGGTATGCTGCTCGACAAGATACTTAAATGTATCGATCTGTCCCGCACCGACGAAGACCCCGCGAAATCCGTATATATAAGTAACATCCTGAACTGGCGCCCGCCGGGCGGCAGATCGCCCAGCGGCGCGGAAATCGAAATATCGCTGCCGTTCATCGAACGTCACATCGCGCTGGCCAATCCCGACTTTCTGCTCCTGCTCGGCGGGGTTTCTGCCAAGGCTTTGTTCGGAAGTAACGAGGCGATTTCCAAACTCCGCGGCAAATTCGTCGACTACAAACCGGTAACGGCGGGTGTCTCCGAACGCGCTTCCATTCCGGCGGTTGCCACATACCATCCATCTTATTTGCTCGCGAACCCAGCGCAAAAAGGTCTCGTCTGGGCGGATATGTTAATGCTCCAAAAGGCCCTGAAGGCCTGATCTTTTATCATATTAAGACTTAGCATGCAGGATTAAGTATTTGATTTTAAATCAAATATCCTACTCGGCTTGACGCACTGCGCAAAACGGCCTAAGTAACCCCCACATCTGAACATACCTAGAGTTTAAAATGTCTCGATTAAAAGGATATGCGGTTGCGGGCCTGCACATCCTGAATACAAAACCCGCTGGTCTGGCGAAATATGGTCGTGTGCTTCCCCTGCTTCTGGTGGGTCCGGTCCTTCTTTCAGTCAGCCTCACTTCTCTGGTAAGCGCGTCGGGGTCTTCCATTCCCGTACCGCCGCGCAAACCGGTAACGGCGGAGCTCAGCCAAAACGCATCCAAAATCATTCCTGTCGCTTATGCGCCTTCGGGCAAAAAAGCCGAAGATTCCTATCGCTCCCCCATGTCGGGCCAGCAGATGGATTACTACCGCGACATCTTCCGCCTTCAATCCATCGGACAGATGGAACAGGCCGATGCTATCATCGCCAAATTGAAAGACACCTCGCTCATCGGCCATGTTCTCGCCCAGCGGTATCTTCACCCTTCTTATAAGGCCAGCTTCGACGAACTGAAAAAATGGCTTTCGGCCTATGCCGACCATCCGCAGGCGGACCGTATCGCCAAACTGGCAGTTGCCCGTACGCCGAGCGGCCACAAAGGCGGCTTGACCAAAGCGTCTTACTCGGCGGCAAGCATCGAAGAACTGGAAGAACCGGGCATGGGCGCGAAAGCCTACACGCCCAAACTGAAACGCAATCCTTCACAAAATGCGCAAGCCGCGGACATGATCCGTTCCGTCCGCCGCGACATACAACAATATGAGCCGTCGGCCGCGCTGAACGCGTTCAACCAAAATCCCGTCACCGCTTATTTGGATGACGTCGAAAAAGACCGCATCCGCGCCATGGTCGCATCTGGTTATCTTTTTGCGGGGAAAACCACGGAAGCCGAAAAACTCGCCGCCGCCGCTTTGAAATCCAAAGACAAGGCACCGCTCGCCGGCTGGGTGCACGGTCTTGCGAAATACCGCATGGGCCAATATTCCAGAGCCGCGAAGTCTTTCGAAATCGCCGCTGAATCCGAATATTCTTCGGGCTGGATGCAGGCCGCTTCCGCTTACTGGGCCGCACGCTCGCATGAAAAGGCAGGCCATTCCCGCCGCATGAACAAATGGCTGGAAATCGCCGCCGAATATCCGCGCACCTTCTATGGCCTTCTGGCTTTGCAGGCGCTGGGTGAAAAGCCTGATCTGGATTGGGGCGCGCCGTCCTTGTCTTCATCCCAAGAAAAAGAAATTTTGAAAACCGATGCGGGTCAACGCGCTGAGCGTTTGATTGCAGCAGGTGAAATCGTTCAGGCCGAAGCCGAACTGCGTTCTCTCTATGTTAAAGGCGACCACAAACGTAAAACCGCGCTGATGGCCTATGCCTATGACCGCAACTTGCCTTCGCTGGCCATGAAACTCGCACACGCCGTGGCCACCAAAGAAGATGACACGAGCGTTGCCGCGCTGTACCCGCCGATGCCATGGTCCCCGAACCAAGGCTACCGCATCGACCGCGCACTTCTGCACGCCATCGCACGTCAGGAATCACGTTTTAATGCCACCGCAGAAAACAAAGGCAGCGGCGCTACGGGTCTGATGCAGTTAATGCCCGCGACAGCAAAACATGTCGCCAAAGAAGAAGTCGCGAAAACCGCATTGAAAGATCCGGAAACCAGCCTCGATCTAGGCCAGAAATATGTTGAAGAGTTGCTCAACAACGAATTGATCGGTCAGGATCTGCTCTCGCTCGCGATGGCCTATAATGCAGGTCCCGGAACGCTTTCGAAATGGAAAGCCGAACGCGCCGATATTGATGATCCTTTACTGTTCATCGAAACCATTCCGTTCGCTGAAACCCGTGCTTTCGTAGAACGCGTGATGGCGAATTACTGGATGTATCGCATGCGCTTCGATCAGCCCAATGACTCTATGATCGCACTGGCCGAAGGCCGCTGGGCACGCTATGCCGCGTTCGACAAAGGCGCGCTTAAATTCGCCGCCGCCGAATAATCATCTCAACAAATTTATAAAATCATCTTTGCGGGCGTGATCGCCTATCGCAAGCGTGCGCCCGTCTGATGTAAGGGTGAGGGGGCTTCCGTCCCATTGTCCCATCCATCCGCCCGCACCTTGAATAACGGGGACCAGTGCCGCGAAATCATACGGCGCGAGGAATTGTTCCACGACGCAATCAACCCAGCCGTTGGCAAGCAGTCCATAGGAATAACAATCGCCGCCCCACACGACGTAATTACATTCATTGTAAATCTTCTTCCAAAGCGGATGATCGCCATGCAGTTCCGCCAACTGCGCAGGCGACGTGCTCGCGACGCGCGCGGATTTCAATGAGGCGCATGTGCGTGTGGAAACGGGTTTGCCGTTGAATGTCGTGACTTCCGTATCCCCGACCCAGCGTTCTTTCAAAATCGGCTGGTCTATAACGCCAAGCACTGGAATATCGCCTTCGCACAGCGCGATCAACGTACCGAACGACGCGCGGCCCACGGTGAAACTCTTGGTGCCGTCTATAGGATCCAGCACCCACGTCATCCCGCTTTTGCTTTCCTTGGGCCCGTATTCCTCACCCAGAATACCGTCATCGGGACGCATCTCTTCGATGATTTTGCGCAAAGTCGCCTCGACTTCCCGGTCGGCTATGGTCACGGGCGTGGTGTCCGCTTTGCTTTCCACATCGAACGGTTGGCGGAAATAACGGGAAATAACCGCTCCGGCCGCGTCCGCCAAACGGTTTGCCAATGAAACTTGCTCTTGCATGAACACCCTTTTTTCGGGATAAATGGTTCTCTTACAAATAGATATAGCGCATAGGGGCGTGTTATGAGAACCGTAAACGACATTCGGTCGGAATTTATCAAGTTTTTCGTGGGCAAGGGGCATGAACATGTCGCCAGTTCGCCGCTCGTGCCGCAAAACGACCCGACCCTGATGTTCGCGAACTCAGGGATGGTCCAGTTCAAAAACGTTTTCACGGGCGTGGAAAAACGCCCCTATACACGTGCCACCACCGCGCAGAAATCTGTTCGTGCAGGCGGAAAGCACAACGACCTCGACAATGTCGGCTACACGGCGCGCCACCACACATTCTTTGAAATGCTCGGCAACTTTTCCTTCGGCGATTATTTCAAGGAAGAGGCGATCAGCTACGCCTGGGAACTGGTATCAAAAGTCTACGGCATGAACCCAGACAAACTTCTCGTCACCGTGCACACATCGGACGAAGAAGCCGCAGGCCTCTGGCGCAAAATAGCGGGCTTTCCCGACAACAAAATCATACGCATTCCGACGAACGACAATTTCTGGATGATGGGCGATACGGGCCCGTGCGGCCCTTGTTCCGAAATTTTCTACGACCAAGGCGATAAACTCGCGGGCGGCCCTCCGGGTTCTGCCGATCAGGACGGCGACCGCTTCCTCGAATTCTGGAACCTCGTTTTCATGCAGTTCGAACAGGAACCCGATGGCAATGGCGGCCATATCAGAAAGCCACTCCCGAAGCCTTCCATCGATACGGGCATGGGTCTGGAACGCACCGCCGCGTTGATGCAGGGCAAGACCTCGAACTACGATATCGATCTGTTGCGCTCTATTATTGAACATTCTGCGGACATTACGGGTGTTTCACCCGACGGAGCGCAGGCGCCATCGCACCGCGTGATCGCTGACCACTTGCGCTGCTCTGCATTCTTGCTCGCCGATGGTGTAACACCTTCCAACGAAGGCCGCGGTTACGTTCTACGCCGTATCATGCGCCGCGGTATGCGCCATGCGCACTTGCTGGGCGCGCAGGAACCTCTGATGTACAAATTGTTTCCGACATTGCTGTCTTCGATGGGCGTTGCCTATCCTGAACTGAAACGTGCGGAAGGGTTGATCGTCGACACGCTGAAAAACGAAGAAACACGTTTCAAGAAAACGCTCGATCGCGGCTTGAAAATGCTCGACGAAGAAACAGCCAATCTGCCCAAAGGCGAAAAGCTTTCGGGCGAAGTAGCTTTTAAATTGTACGACACGTTCGGATTCCCCGTCGATTTGACTTCCGATGCCCTACGCACCAAAGGCCTCGAAGTCGATATGGACGCTTTCGAAAAATCCATGGAAGACCAAAAAGCGCTAGCCCGTAAATCTTGGGCGGGTTCGGGCGATGCGGGTACATCCAAAATCTGGTTCGAAATCCTCGACAGAATCGGCGCATCCGAATTCCTCGGCTACGCGCAAACCGAAGCCGAAGGCAAAATCCTCGCGATTATCAAAGACGGCAAGGAAGTTTCCGCACTGAAAAACGGCGAAGAAGGTTTCATTGTCGTCAATCAGACGCCGTTCTATGCCGAAAGCGGCGGTCAAACGGGTGATACGGGCGTGATGATGACGGCGGCGGGCGATGCGTTCGCAGTTTCCGATACGCGCAAGCAGGTCGGAAAATTGTTCGTCCATGTCGGTACCGTCACCAAAGGCACAATCAATGTGGGTGAGAGTGTGGAATTGCGCGTCGATACCAAACGCCGCGATGCCATTCAGGCCAACCATTCGGTCACGCACTTGCTCCACGAAGCGCTGCGTTTGACGCTCGGCGATCACATCGCGCAGAAGGGCTCAAGCCAGGATGAATTCCGCACGCGTTTCGATATTTCGCAACCCAACCAAATTACACAAGAACAACTCCGTTCGATCGAACAGCAGGTAAACGAGCAGATCCGCGCCAATACCGAAGTCGTTACCCGCGTGATGCCATTGGATGAGGCCCGCGAAAGCGGTGCTAGAGCATTGTTCGGTGAAAAATACGAAGACGAAGTGCGGGTGGTATCCATGGGTACGCCGCGCACGCATGGTTCCAATATCGCTTATTCGGTAGAACTCTGCGGCGGTACACACGTCAAACGCACCGGCGACATCGGACTTTTCAAAATCGTCTCCGAAAGCGCGTTGTCATCGGGTGTTCGCCGTGTGGTCGCTTTAACGGGCAAACGCGTTGACGAATATCTCGAAAATCAAGCGCAGGGTCAGCAAGAAAAGATAGAAAAACTCAAATCCGAAACCGCCAAACTGCGCGATGAACTCAAAGCGTTGGGCGGAAAAGATTCCGTGGTTGTGAAAGACCATGAAGATGATTTGATAGCACACAACAAAACGCTGCAAAAACAAATCTCCGAACTGCGCCGCAAAAACGCAACGGAATCCGCCTCTGCGGATCAATTCAAGGATATCAAAGGCGTTAAATTCGTCGGCAAGGTTCTGGCGGGTTTCCCTGCAAAAGATCTAAAGCCGATGGCGGATGATCTCAAAAACCAAATCGGCAGCGGCGTAGTAGCGCTTATCGCCACAGAGGATGGCAAAGCCTCCCTGGTCGTGGCTGTGACCAAAGACCTGACGTCCAAAATCTCCGCCGTTGATCTTGTAAAGGTTGGTGCGGCGGCGCTGGGCGGTTCGGGCGGCGGCGGGCGCCCCGATATGGCGCAAGCGGGCGGTCCCAATGCAGGAGCGGCTAATGATGCTGTTACCGCGATCGAAGGAAAGATCGCAGGCTAGGCAAAAACCGAAACAAGAAAAACCCGCCAAATCGGCGGGTTTTTCGTTGGTAGGAATGAATTTTTAACTGGCGGCGAGTCGCGGCCTTGCACCTTCGGGCAGTACGCCTGATTTGGAAAGGTCGGGAGCCTCTACCGTCATCATCGAATGCAGGTAAAAATCTTCCCGGCGAATCTCGGTGGCTTTGCCGATCTGGCTGCGCAGACTGTTTTCCGTACGGTAAAATCCTGTTTTTTCGTCGGCGTGAAAACAAAACTCTTCACCCAGTTTGTCGCGGGCAACTACAAAGGCAATTTCTTTCCCATCGTCTTGCCTGACCATATAAAATCTGCGTTCTTGTATGAGTTTGTCCGTACCTGCCTTGCGGGACATCGCATCGTTCACGCGCGGAACGGTTTCACGGGATTCGCGGGCAAGTTTGGACAGACTTTTAAGCATCTGCGGATTGATGCTTACAGCATCTCCGAAGGCTTGATCCAGTCTGCGTTGGCGATTAACGTGGTTGTGGGTCTCGTCGTAAGCCTGCTGCCATCCGTTCATGCCGATCTGGCGTTCATTGACCCATGGAACGGTAATACCGCCGACAACGCCCATGGTTACGACATTGGCCAGGTTGGCGGGATATCTGGTGGTGGTATCCGGGTTCGCAGCCTTGATGATAAGGCGCGCCACCGCACTGTTGTTAGTAGGCAGGTAATGATCCGTCAGTTTGCTGAAAGTAGGCAGATCTTTTGCAAAAATCATGCACGCACTTATATCTGTGTGAATGCCTGCTCCGCTGCTTTCTTCCGCTTCCTTTTGGCTGATGCGTATTTCGCTTTTGTGCGCTTCGCGATATTTGACTTCCTTGATCTTCATACGGCTGGTTTCAGACGCAACCTCCCGACGGATGATGGGGTCGAAATGTTCCTTGGCAACTTTAAGCAATCCGTGGTCGGTAAGACCTTTTTCTCCCTCAGCTTCGAAAGCCAAGCGGAGAAGGGGCAAATTTTGAATGGGGCGAATGTCATGAACAGGAATTCCGGGGCCGCTGTAAAAACGGCGTGAGAACTGCGTAGGCTCTCGTAAAACATACGAGACCGAAGTTTCTTCACCTCTAAGCAGTGCCTGTAAACTCAACGCTAGTACTCCCTCAAGTACCTTGCCATATAATTCCATAACAAGATATGCAAAATTTAAATGGCTTATATGCTAGAAAGGAATGTTACGCCTTTAGCTTAATATTTTCAACACAATAATAGTTCGCAGTGCAGCGTAAATTGGTAATTATCTAAGAATCCAAGCAATTACTTATAAAACGATAGATTGTAACCTGTGGATAAATCTTAACGCCTTGGAACGCAAAACCGCTTGTCTTGGGTTGTACCCATGGCTATAAGGAACGCCACGCAAAATTCTTAATATTTTAGAGGGTACTTTAATGGCTGTTCAGCGCACTTTTTCCATCATCAAACCGGATGCCACGCGCCGCAACCTGACGGGCGCCATCAACGCAAAATTCGAAGGTGCAGGCCTTCGCATCGTGGCCCAGCGCCGTATCAAAATGACCGAAGCGCAAGCCAAGAAATTCTATGAAGTGCACAGCGAACGCCCGTTCTACGGGGAGTTGGTTTCCTTCATGACGTCCGAACCAGTCGTGGTTCAGGTTCTCGAAGGCGAAAACGCCGTCGCGAAAAACCGTGAAGTCATGGGCGCAACCAACCCGAAGGAAGCGGCTGATGGCACCATCCGCAAGGAATTCGCCCTGTCGATCGGTGAAAATTCCGTGCATGGTTCAGACTCTGAAGAAAACGCGAAAATCGAAATAGCGCAATTCTTCAAAGACGAAGAAATCCCCGGCTAATCAAACTTAGTGTGAAGACCATTCTTTGAGCACGCTTTTGGCGCGCGTGCTCGCGTCCGGCAATGTGCCCAAAAGACTGCTGAGTCCATCGGTCTCTTGTGTCTTGGCTTTGCGTTCTGTCTGCGCGGCGATGGAACTGATCTCCACCAAACCGAAATTTCCGGCCATACCTTTGAGTTCATGCGCGCGTGCGGCGAGTGCAACCATATCGCTTGCGTCCGCGGCCTTTTGCATGGCTTCTAAAATTTCATCCGTTTTCACGATCAAATCGCCGAGCAATTCATCCAGCTGCTTGCCGCCGATCGTGTCTTTCAGGCTTTGCAGCATGTCGGGATTGAAAACCGCATTGTCGACTGCAAGATCCTTTTTCGGCGCGGATCTCGCTTCTAATTCTTCCTTGTTCATCGCGAATGGATCTTCGGGCATGCGGATTTCACGCTCGTACGTTTCCGATGCAATCTCGCCGACAATGGCATTCAATCTTTCAGGATCTATAGGTTTTGGCAAAAACCCGTTCATGCCGCAGGCCAGATACAATTCCATGTTTTCTTTCTGTACGTTACCCGTCATGGCGATAACCGGAATTTGCGATTTCACGGGGTCGGCATGTTCGCGCAGTATTTGCGTGGCGTCGTTCCCGCGCATGCCCGGCAATTCGATATCCATCAGGATCAATTCGAACGCGTCTTTGTAAATTTTCTGCAAGGCATCTTCGGCCGTGCCGCTGGTAACGATTTCATGTCCGCCTGTCTGCAAAAGATTGGTGACGACTTTGCGTGTGATCACGTTGTCATCGACCACGAGTATCTTCAATGGTCTGACGGGCGCGGCTTGTTGTACGGGGGTATGTGCAACAGGTTGGGATTTTTCCGGTGCGCCGGCCAATCCTTTGTTCATTTCCAGTGTGAAAAAGAACGTGCTGCCTTCGCCTTCCTTGCTGCTGATATTGACAGAGCTTCCCATCGCTTCGATCAAACCTTTAGAGATGGCGAGGCCGAGACCCGTACCGCCGAATTTGCGTCCGATGCTCGAATTCGCTTGACTGAACGGGTTGAAAAGATTTTTCTGCGCATCAGGCGGAATGCCGATGCCGGTGTCCTGCACGCCGAAATAGATCATATATTTGCTGGAAGGCATCGCGGCTTCGTCGCCTTCGGCGGTGTTGAGGTTTTTAACCAGCAGAGTCACGTTGCCTTCGGATGTGAATTTGATGGCGTTCCCCATCAGGTTCAACAGAACCTGGCGCAATCTTGTCGGGTCGCCCTTGACGAATTTGGGAATGTCTTCGTCCATACGCGCGGAAAGCCCGATATGTTTTTCCGCGGCATGTCCCGACATCAATGTGACCACGCCTTGGATCAAACGGTGCAGATCGAAACTGATATCTTCCAGTTCCATCTTGCCGCGCTGGATTTTTTCGAGGTCCAGAATGTCGTTAAGCAGCGCCAGCATGGCTTCGGATGATTCCTGAATGGTCAGGGCATAATCCCGCTGTTGCTTGGTGATGCTGGAATCCAAAAGCAATTTGACCATGCCCATAACGCCCGTCATCGGCGTTCTGATCTCGTGGGAAACAACGGCTAAGAACGCGGATTTCGCGCGGTTGGCTTCGTCGGCCTCTTCCTTGGCGCGTTTCATTTCTTCCATGCGCACGGCTTCTTTTTCGCGCAGCTCTGCGAGCATCTCACGCTCTTTCTCGATCACTTTCAAAAGACGGGCGTGGTCGGCTTTTTCTTTGGTTTCACGAAGGCCGGAGAAGTTCGATGATTCCTCGCGCACGATCAGAGGTTCGGTAATATCGTCGCCGTATTTTTGTGCGACACCTTGTTTGCGCATGGCGGCGATGAGGATCAAGCCCTGTGGAATAACCGCGTACCAGAAAGCGTTGATGAACAGATTTTCCTGCGGCAGGACATTGATGGCGCCAAGGATGTTGACGATATATCCGATCAGCGGAAGAACGAAACTGATCGCAAACAAGGGGCTCGCCGTTTGCCCGTTTCGGTATTGTGCATAGGCCATCAGCGTGAGGATACCGAGCGTCAGGAACGGAATACCGAACAGGAACAATATATGCGCGATCCCGCTGCCGACCGGAATGAAGTAAAAGAGCAGGGACGAGATGACGTTTAGCCAGATGAGCCCGTATATGACGTATTTCTCGGTGTAGCTGTTCTGGCCGATATTGCAGAAAATCTTGGTCATGAAGATGACGAGCAATGCATGGGTGAGGAACAGCGCAAACACCAGATCGCTGAAGCCCTTGAATGTCAGCGAAGCGCCGAGCGTGTCATACGCCACCCAGAATGCGGCGATAAACGCGAAATGCGCGCCGAATATGATCGGCATGGCTCTGCGCGTCACAATCGCGTTGACGAAAAAGAACATCGCGATAGCGCCGAGCACCAGACAGTAATAGGCGGTGAACACGGCGCGGTTTTTGGCGCTTTCGATGTAAGATTGTTCGCTTTCGATAGAAAGCGGCAACGTTGTGGGTCTTCCCGGCGCGGGTGTGACATGTACGAGAAGAAATTTGCGTTCGTTCTTGGCAAGTTTGATGTCGAATGCGCCGTTGTCGGCTTTGTTTTTCAATTCGGTGATGGTGGCGACGGTTTTGGATTCGCCGTTCTCCGCTGTGGTGTTCAAAATCATTTCATATACATGGGCATCGGCAATACTGCCCAAGCGCCCATCGCGGCGCCTGCCGAAATCAAGAACCCATTCTTCCTGATCGGTTATGTTTTTGACCTTGATTGTTATCCATACGGGGACACCGTCGAACCCGAGGAACACGCGTTTGCTGTCAGCCTGCTTGCCTTTGAGGATCGTGCCGCCGCTGTCCGCGATATCTTGGGCGCTGATTTTTTCTTCGGGGTCTTTTTGCACGATGGCATAAGGGCCTAGGGAAATCTTGTTTTCGCTGTTCGACAGAATGGCTTCGTTCAACACGCGGCTTTGGGCCAATGCGGCATTGAGGGCGGGGCCGGCCATGTAAAAAATCAGGATGAAAGCGAACGCGGCAAGGCAGCGGGCAAATCGCTGTCCGCCGCCGCCATGGTGGTTAAATGCCAAACCTTTGAAAGGCATAGTCTTTTTCGTCCCTTTGAAACATGCAGAACGCACGTCTTCAGAGCATATTCTGCGACGAAAGACTTAAGAATAAGTGAAGGAATTTAAGGATTTAGGTGGTTAAGGAAAACCTAAAGCGCCGCCGTTTAGACGAGGAAAAACGCCATGCCGAGAAGCAGGACGACAATAGCAATCGCGCTCCATTTTGTGGCTTCGGTGAAATTGCCCCAGAAGGCTTTCGCGTGTTGCAAAGCCTGCGGATCGACTTCTGCCGGATGATTTTGATTGGAACCCATAGTTTGTCTCCTTGAAGATATTCAATCAGATTTTGCCAAAGCGTACAATACTCTACGACAACAGCGCCGCTTCGTTTTTGATGATGACCTGTGGGCCGTCTTGGGCGCGGGCGATGACGGAACCGATTACCTGCGGTTTTTCGCCGTTTTCTTTGAGTGTCTTGATAATGACATCCGCTTTGGCCGCATCCACCACAACCACCATGCCCAGACCGGAATTGAAAGTACGCGCCATATCGTCTGCGGTCATTTTGCCGCCCTGTGCCAGCCACGCGAAAACGGGCGGGCGCGTCCATGCATTCGCATCCAGTTCGACGCAGACATTTTCGGGCAGAACGCGCGGAATGTTTTCGCTCAGTCCGCCGCCCGTGATGTGCGCCATGCCTTTGACACCGCCACCTTTGATGGCTTTGAGCAAAGGCTTCACGTAAATGCGCGTGGGTGTAAGCAAGGCATCTGCCAGCGTCTTGTTTTCATCGAAAGGCGCGGGCGCTTCGAAATCCGCGCCCGTGTCTTTTACAATTTTGCGCACCAATGAATATCCGTTTGAATGCACGCCGCTGGATGGCAATCCCAAAACAACATCGCCTGTGGCAATCGTGGTGCCGTCGATCAACGTGCCGCGCTCCGCCGCACCGACCGTAAATCCTGCGAGGTCGTAATCACCCGCCTGATACATTCCGGGCATCTCCGCCGTTTCGCCGCCGATCAATGCGCAGCCCGTTTCTTCGCATCCTTTGGCAATGCCTTCGATCACTGCTTGCGCGACGCCGAGTTCAAGTTTGCCTGTGGCAAAGTAATCGAGAAAGAAGAGGGGTTCCGCCCCTTGAACGATAAGGTCGTTCACGCACATGGCGACAAGGTCTATGCCGATGGTTGCATGGCGGTTGGTTTCGATGGCGATCTTGATTTTGGTGCCCACACCGTCGGTGGAAGAGACCAGAATCGGGTCGTTAAAACCCGCCGCTTTGGGGTCGAAAAGGGCACCGAAGCCGCCCAGACCGCCCATCATTCCGCTACGCGCCGTTTTCTTAACCGCGGGCTTGATACGTTCGACCAGTTCGGCGCCCGCGTCTATATCCACACCCGCATCTTTATAGGCACTTTGTTTCATTTGGTTTCTAAGCTTTTCCGCGTTATAAATTCGCCACACTTCCAGTGAAAGATAGGATTATGGGCGCCCCCATCTATAAGCAATTCACCTTGTCCCGTACAGCCTTTATTGCGCTGTTTGCGGCTCTTTTCCTGTGTTTTTCGGGGATATCGCACGCCGAAAGCGACCCCAATTACACGGTAGAGGGGGTAGAGGTTGACGTGAAGGCTGAAAACGCCGTCAAGGCGCGCGAAAAGGCCTTGGCCGAAGCGCAGGTAAAGGCCTATCAGATGCTGGCCGAACGTTTTATTTCTCCCGAAGAGCTTAAAACTTTCAAGGCGCCCGACGCGGATGCTGTCTCGTATCTCGTGCAGGATTACGAAGTGTTCAACGAACAACTTTCCACCAAACGCTATAAGGCGACCTTTACAATCCGCTTCCGCCCGAATGCCATGAAAACGCAAATGGCATCACAAGGCAAAATGTTGGAAGCCCCGAGAAAGCCCGTTCTGGTTTTGCCGTTCTATCAGGATTCTTCCTCGCCGCTGCTCTGGTCCGATACCAATCCGTTCCTGATGGCATGGAAAAATATCCCTGCCGACAAAAGCATGATCCAACCGACCGTGTTGCCGCTCGGCGACGCGCAAGACATCCAGCAAATCTCCGATGAGCAGGGCTTGCAGTACGATCCCATGGAAGTGCAGGGCCTTGCCAACCGTTATGGCGCGGATGATGTTGCTATCCTCATGGCATCTCCCGAAGCGACGGGTACGACGCAGGGCCGTTTGAGCGTTGCCATTTACAACAACGGTTTCGAAGGTCCCGTGTTCGTGCAAAAAGTCACATTCGACCAATTGCCAGAAGAAACGCAGGATGCTTTGTTCACCCGCGCCGCGCTGAAAATCAAATCCCTCTTGCGCGAAAACTGGAAAGCGAACGCCGCTTATAATCCAAACATTCCCGTCGCGCCCCAACAGCAAACACAAACCACCACTGTGACCACCTATCAACAGCCAATGCCTCAAACAGCGCCCGTTCCCTATACGCGTCCCGCGCTCGGCGCTTCAAAAACCTACAATGCCCATGCGCGTTTTGCTTCTGTGCAGGATTGGGTGCGCATGAAAAACACGTTGGACAGAACATACGGCGTACAGGCGGTATCTATAAAATCCATCAAGCCGCGTGAAGCGTCTTTGGATATTATGTATGCGGGTGATCTGAACGCACTTCAACTGGCTCTGCAAAATGCAGGCATCATCATGCGCGGCTCGCCTTCGGGCGCGCTGGAAATTTATACGGGCGGTATGCAGCCCCCATCCAACATTTACGGGCGATAAAATCATGGCACTGACAAATACGGCAAAAGTGGGATTCTGGGCGGGCTTTTTCCTGCTGTTCATAGGGTTCCTGTGG
>DLGR01000026.1:0-16561 GCA_002482805.1 Micavibrio sp. UBA7689
GACAGCATCATGTATCCCATGATGCAGCTGGAGTCGCAGGGCGGGCTTTTTAAATTTCCTATTATTACGCAGATCAGCCACCTGATGCTTGATTTCCTGGAAAGTCTTTCGGAATCCGATAATGACGTTCTTGAAATCACGGATGCCTATCGCAGAACAATCAACGCTGTCCTGACGCTGGAAATCAAAGGCAAGGATAGTAAGGAGGGGCGTCAATTGTGTCTCGCATTGCGCGATGCATTTGAACGTTATTACAAAGTAAATAAAAAAAGAACGGCATCTGCCTGACCTTTTATTATAAAGTGTATTAAAGTATGGCCTATAATTTTAAAGACGTAAAAGTTTTGGTTGTTGAAAGCTCTGTACCAATGTTCCAGTTGGTAAAAGGCGTTCTCAATCTACTGACTGTTCCTGAAAAGAACATTTATGCGTCCTATACAGTAGAGGATGCCTTTGCTGCTTTCTGCCGTATGAACCATGATCTTATTATCGTTGACTGGCTGCAAAACCCTGACAGGGGTATCCAGCTTACCAAGATCATGCGCACTGACAAAACGACACCCAATCCGTTCGTACCTATTATCATGACCGCCGGTTCCGGACACCTGAGCCGCGTTATCCGGGCGCGTGACGCCGGCATCTCCGAATACCTTGTAAAGCCATTCTCCGCAAAGTCATTGGCCGAACGTATTGTGCGAGTTATTGAAAAACAGCGGCAATTCGTCGTCTGCGACACGTATGTCGGACCTGACCGCCGCGTCCGTACCGAAGGTTATCAAGGCCCGGAACGTCGCGAAGACCACAACAAGACGATCGCTGTTGCCTCATAACTATCCCTTAAAAGTCTTCCGTAAGATCTTGGGTAAGGGTTTTTACTTTTTCTAGGTTTCTTTTTCTTTCGAGCTCATTTTGGACTTCTATTTGCCGGGCTCGTTCATCTTCGATGAACCTTGAGACTTCAGGGTGAACGCTTTCATAAAAATCCAGATCAGGATGGATTTTTTCTACGGCTTCCATCAAGGATCCGCGATCGATAAAGTGAAAATAGTAATCGGGGTGGTCGATATAATAGCTGGGATCATAATAACGCCCTGCATCTTCATCAAGCATATAAACATGCACAGTTGGTGGTTCTATTCTATCCGAATTTAATTCAAATAAGGCTGTGCTGTTAATATCACCAGCCATATCCGTGTTTACATCAAAAGAATAGAAAGGCATTCCATGTTCCTGAGGTGGAATCTCATGAGGATGCGGCTCTGCGTGGACCTCTGGAGCATATTCCGCTTTAGGCTTCTCGGGTTGGGCTTCTTCTTCTAACTCGTCCTCTTCTTCCAGATCGTCTTTGTCTTCCTCGTCTTCCTTTTGATCTTCTTTGCCTTCTTCAACCTTTTTAAGGGCGGGTTCAAGTTCTACCTTGATGGTGGCCTGCCATTTATCACCGATCTGTATTACGCTGATAACATGTATGTGCATCTTCTCGGCCATAGAGCCAAAGCTTCCATTCGCCGCAGCAATCGCAAGCGAGACAGCAGAGCCTTCATCCGGTGCGAGCGGGCCATTGAGGATTTCGATCATCATGTACAAACTTTATACATGTGTACGGTTTTTTATCATTGATAATTATCAAGGGGGGATGGTGGCTCTGACAAGATTTGAACTTGTGACCAAAGGATTATGATTCCTCTGCTCTACCACTGAGCTACAGAGCCGACAGGTGAGGTTTATGACCCGAATGACGCTTCCTGTCAAGCAGCTAAGGGCATGGATTTGTTGTCACTTCCGGTGATCCAGCCGCCGCCGATAACCCGCTGATCTATATAGCAAGCAGCCGCCTGTCCCGGGGAGACGCCAAACTGGGCCTCGTCCAGGCGGATTTCCGCGCCGTCGGGCGTGGCGAACAAGGTGGCCTCAACCGCGCGGGTCATGGAGCGCAATTTGACGAGCACGGACAGGCCGTTTTCGGGAATGGCGGTCAACCAGTTGCAGTCTTTCAGATAAACGATGTCACGGGCGAGGGCGCTCTTCGGGCCCACCAGAACGCGGTTTGAAGCGGGGTCAATTTTCACGACGTAATAGGGATCGTTGTTGTCGTTGTGACCACCGCCGATGCCAAGACCTTTGCGCTGGCCAATCGTGTAATTGACGATGCCGGTATGGCGGCCCATCACGCGGCCATCGATGTGCACGATGTCACCGGGGTTTTCCGCGTGCGGCGCGATCTTTTTCACGACAGCGGCATAATCACCATTGGGCACGAAACAGATATCCTGTGAGTCAGGCTTGGCGGCATTTACCAAACCCAGACGGTCTGCATGTTGACGCGTTACACTCTTGTCCCAGCCGCCCAGAGGGAAGCGCAGGAAATCAAGCTGGGATTGTGTTGTTGCAAACAGGAAGTAACTTTGATCCTTGGTGATATCGACGGCGCGGTGAAGCTCGGCGTGTCCCGTTTCGTCATTCACCACGCGCTGGATATAATGCCCCGTCGCCATGCAATCCGCGCCCAGATCATGCGCCACTTTCAAAAGATCGCGGAACTTCACCGTCATGTTGCATTTCACGCAAGGGATCGGCGTTTCGCCCTGAAGATAGGATTCCACAAAACCGTCGATGACGGATTCTTTGAAATTGTCTTCGTAATTCAAAACGTAATGCGGAAAGCCTTTGCTCTCCGCCACGCGGCGTGCATCGTAAATATCTTGTCCGGCGCAGCACGCGCCCTTGCGGTCTACCGCCGCGCCGTAATCGTAAAGCTGCAGCGTGACACCGACGACATCGTAACCTTGTTCGTGGAGCAGGGCGGCGGTGACGGATGAATCGACCCCGCCCGACATGGCCACCACCACGCGGGTTTCTTTCTCCGGCTTCGCAAAGCCCATCGAATTCAATTTATCCATCGTCATTGGCGTTAACTTTTAAGGGAAAAGGGTCTAAAAATGCAAGGTTTTTGCATAATTTCGCATAAGTCAGCGCGGCAAGGAGCTGTGCGGTGACTTTGCGGCCATGGCGGGGCAGGCGACGGCGGGCATTCTTCAATAGTTCGTTTCGCAGATTTTTTTTCTTCAGCGCAAAATAGGCTTTCACTTCCGCTAGATAGCGAGACTGCGCGCGCAACGCCTTTTTGATGGGCGCGTCATAATGTTTGCGGGCGTTTTGGGAGGAAGCACGCTTGCCTGCGCGGGTTTTCGGGCCCGTGGATTTGGCCCATGGCGCCCAGAGTTTCACGGCGGTGGCTTGCTTTGCGCGGCGTTCGGGGGTCCATGCTGTCTTTTTGGCTGTTTGGATCATCTCCTATAATATGATTTTATTCCTAAATTAGCCAGAAAATTATATTTGTCAGAATACCTGTAATCCTATATACAAAGCGGAGCGCACGAACAAAGGATTATGAGCATGTCATCCACGAACGATACACCCATCGAAACCCTGAAAACGCAGGCCGATGCAGGGGATGCGCAGGCGCAATTCGAAATAGGAAAATTTTTTCAGGTAGGCGGCGTGACGCAGGATTACGCGCAGGCAAGGATTTATTACAAGAAAGCCTCAGAACAGAACCATATCGATGCCATCCTTCGTCTGGGCAATATGTATGAAGAGGGCGAAGGCATGGACAAAAACATCGCGAAGGCCGTCGAGTGCTACACAAAAGCCGCCGCGCTGGGATGTGTGGAAGCCAAAGAAACCGTTCAGTTGATATATGATGATTTATCGAACAGCGTCGGAAAAGCCATTCTCGATTTCGCCAAAGCCGCGCAAGATCCGCTCTTTGAAAACAAACTTGCGGCGATGCGTGTTATCCTGTTCCATTATTCAAACGAAGCAGAGAAAGCAAAGCTGGGCGCGCCCAAAGCCGAACCTTCGGGCGCATAATATTTGATGGAGCCATTCATGAAAAATTCTTCCCTTTTCGCCGGTGCGTTTTTGGCCGCTGTCACATTGGCGGCGGAACCCGCGCAGGCGCAACGTTCCGTACCCACTGTCGATGCAAACGGAATAGCGCATTGCGACGGTCGGGGGAATAACCAAGCCAGCAACGGCGAAATGCCCACCGAATTCGCAAACCGCTATTGGTCCCATCTCGGTTGCGGGCTGTGGAGCAGGGCCATGGAAGTTTTGAACACCGCGCCAAAAGTGTGGGACCGCGCGCCTTTGCCCACCGTGGAAATGCGCGATGCGGGCAACCCCATCGCGATTTGTTATTTCAACAGTTTTGCCTATGGCCCCGAATATCACACCAGAAGAGAATCCGAACGCGGCCGCCCCGAAGTGAAACACGGGTTTTACGTTTTGCCCGAATATATGTTCCACGACATCGAACGCGCGGCGTTGCATGCCTGCCAGCCGAGAGACCTGAGTTAGTATTATTACCAAGAGAGTGTGATGACGGACAAAGACCACAACAAAGATTTTGACGGCATCTTTCGCGATTTTTACCGCGTGCACCGCACGGCGGAAGGAAAATGGGGCGCGTTTTTGTTTTATCAGGACGAACGCAGGAGCCATATCGTGCGCAACCCCGACCCGTATTCTTTCAACACGCTCGAAGAACGCCGCTATTCCGATTTCTTCGACGAACCTTCTTTGCGTATATTGACGCACCGCTTCGGTGAGGCAAACGGCACGCTGGCGAAAGTTATCAGCCATGTGAGCGCGTTGAAGGATATCGCCCGCGATTGCGGCAAAGAAGGCCGCGTGCCCAGACCGAATTAACCTTGCAGGAACGATTCAGCCGTTATTTCGTTGGTGAAGATTATAAATTTTTCACAAAGGAATATTGCATGGAAGATAATTTACAAGTGGGGTGGCTGGCCGCCATCATCGTCGGTGCCTTCGCAGGGTGGCTCGCCGAAAAATTCATGAAGTCCAATCAAAGTCTGGTGGTCAACATTATCCTCGGCGTCATCGGCGCCATCATCGCCAATGGAATTTTGAGTTGGTTTGACATCGCGCTGGGCGGATGGATCGGTTTCCTCGGCGCGGGTTTCTTCGGCGCGTGCTTGTTGATCTGGGTCAGCAGGCTGTTCGGCAAGAAGAAGCTGTAGAAATTACCAGCCCGTCTTCGTCCCCGGCAGGGCAACCACAAGACCGTCCAGTTCTTCCGTCACCATGATCTGGCACGACAGGCGCGAATATTTGCGCACGTCGAAGCCGAGATCGAGCATGTCTTCTTCGTCGTCGGATTTTTCACCATCGGGCAGGGCTTTGTCCCACCAGTCGGGTTTCACATACACGTGACAGGTGGCGCAGGCCAATGATCCGCCGCATGCGCCCTCGATAGGGCCAATGCCGTTTTTCACGGCGACTTCCATGACCGACAGACCAACGGGGGCGTCGACCACTTTTTCGGAACCGTCTTTCATCATGAAGGTAATTTTGGGCATGTTTAAAACTCTATCGTCTGATACGGGCAATCATAGTGCCGTAGGCGGCAATGGCTGCATTAATTTCGGGCTCCGTCGTAGCGTACCCGATGGAAAAGCGCAAGGCGCTTTTGGCATCCGCTTCGCTGTAGCCCATGGCGGTGAGCACGTGGCTGGGCTTGAAGGTACCGCTGGAGCACGCGGAGCCGGAGGAGACCGAGATGCCTTCGAGGTCCATCGCCATCAATTGCGTTTCGGCGGACACGCCGGGGATGGCGACGCTGACGGTGTTCGCCACGCGTGGGGCGGAGGCGGCGAGGATCACCAGATCATTGGCAACCTGGCGCAGGCCTTGTTCGAGTTTTGTACGTAGGCCGGTGCAGTGGGTTTGATAGGCGGGGATGTTGCTGGCCGCTATTTTGGCGGCGGTTCCAAAGCCCGCAATGGCCGCAACATTTTCAGTGCCGGCGCGCTGGCGTTTTTCCTGACCGCCGCCGCGTAAGTATTTCGGCATCTGCAATCCTTCGCGGAATATAAGCGCGCCCGTGCCTTGCGGCCCGCCGAATTTATGCGCGGACAAAGTAAGATAATCCACGCCGAGTTCTTTAAAATCAATCTCGATACGCCCCGCCGCCTGCACGGCGTCACACAGCACAAGCGCGCCCGCGTTTTTCGCGAGCGCCGCGATAACGGAGACAGGCTGCCTTACGCCCGTTTCGGAATTCACCAGCTGTACGGCGACGAGCGCGGGTTTTTTTTCCAGCATTTTTTGAAATGCGTCGACGTCTATGATGCCGTTGTTGGTCACCGGAATTTTTTGCGCATGGGGCGCGGCTTCCAAAACAGACGGATGTTCTATGGCGGAGATAAAAACGACTTTGTCCTGATAACCGCTCAATATGGTGTTGTTGCCTTCGGTCGCGCCGGAATTGAAGATCACCTGCGCGGCGCGGACATTCACCAGTTTCGCCACTTCCTCGCGTGCATCCTCGACCAGCTTGCGCGCATTGCGTCCTGCCCCGTGAATGCTCGAGGCGTTGCCCGTTTCACCCATGGCCGCCGACACCGAAGCGATCACTTCGGGGCGGATGGGGGCAGTGGCGTTATAATCGAGGTAAATCCTGCGCATTGCGGAATTTATAGGGGATTTAGGTCTATTAACACAAGGATTTAGGGCGCTTTATATTGACATAATGATGATTTTAGCGGTATCGTCGAGCGCATATTTACCAATGCGGTTATAGAAGACGTACAGGATGTGTTTTGAAGATTAACGTTGTCCATCCCGAAGCCATCGATGCCTATCTGCTTGAACTGGCAGGAGGGGAGGAGACGCTCGGCCGCTATCTTTCCATCGCGCTCAAAAACGCGATGATGAAAGAGAAATCTTTTTTCAACCAAGTCACCGCTTATCCCGAAGACGCGCCCGCCTGGCTCACCCGCGAAAAATTCGAAGAGGGATTTTATTTCGAATTCTCCCCCGAACAGGCGGACGGCAAACGCAACATGCTGCGCCACATCAAGGATTGGATCGGCGGCGCGATAAAAGATGGTGATGCGTGGATTGAAAATACGGACGCACTGGGCCGCCCGATACGCTTGCTCCAGATCAGCACTTTGCAAAAGGCGCAGGATATGGCCGATAAGGACATGCGCGCAAAGGCGAACAATTTACGCTCGCGGTTTCTCAACGCATCATCCTTGTTCGAAGAAGACGAGGCGGCGGGACACATCGAAACCGTCAAGATTTTCGATGATGGGTCGCGCATCGTGCGGTTGCTCACCCCGCATGCGCTGGACATCGAATCCGCCCATCTCGGCCATTGCATCGGTAACGGAAATTATGATGATTACGTGCAATCCGAAGACTGTTTTTATTATTCCCTGCGCGATCCGTTGAACAAGGCGCATGCGACGTTCGAGGTGGAAAAAGGTACGCTCTTGCAATTAAAGGGCAGGGAAAACGCGCCGCCGGCAGAGAAATATATGGGCAAAGCGCAGGAGTTTATTCGTGAAAATAAATGGAAGCTGGGAGAAGATATTATCAATACGGGACTTCTTCACAAGGACGGGGAATATTACGACATCCAAAATTTGCCGGAAGGTTTTGCGTGGGATGAAGAACTTTTACTGCAGAATATACCATGGCTCAAGGGCCTGTCAGACGGTATGACGATCAGATCGAATGTATATCTAGAGTATTGTCCGAAGTTTTCGTTCATCGGCGATAATGTGTCGGTGAGCGGGGATCTGGTTTTTCGTGAAATTTATGCACTCACCACCATCGGCAACAATGTGTCGGTGGGTGGGGATTTGGATATTAAAAAGTGCGAGAGCATAACCCGGATCGGTGATAATGTTTCCGTGGGCAAGGATTTGATCCTTCCCAAATGCATTAAACTGAATTCTATCGGAAAAAACATATCAGTTGGCGGTGTTTTGGAGATTACCAACTGTAAGACGTTGGTCTCGCTGTCTGATAATATTTCGGTAAGCGGGAATATGCATGCGGGAAATCTTCCTGCTCTCACATCCATAGGAAAAAATCTTTCGGTAGGCAAAAATTTGTTTATGGATCATTGCACGGCTCTCATATACATAGGAGAGAATCTGACGGTGGTTGGTGATCTGGATTTGCGGCGTTGCACGGCATTAACGTGTTTGCCCGAAAATCTATCGGTGGGTGGTTATTTGGATTTGCGGGGTTGCACGGCATTAACATCCTTGCCGCAGAATTTTTCTGCCCAAGAAATATCCTGGAACGGAGAAGTGTATGAGACCGTCGCCGCATTCCGCGCCGCGTTCGAAGCCGTGCATCCACCCAAACCCTCTGCGCCGCCACCACCGCCACCACCACCCGAAGCGCCCATGCCGCAAATCATGTGATTTATTAAACCTGCCTCCCTGTATGCGCTGATAAATTTCCCCGTTAAAACCTAGGAAATTTACGGGATTCACCGATTACCCACATAAGAATCAAGCACTTACGCGATTAATTTGGACTTTTGCGAATCGGAGGTCTATACAGAGGGCCAGTTAATTGTTCTTTTGTGTGGAAAGACATCAATGCCCGAAATCATTTTCAATGGCCCCGCAGGCCGCCTCGAAGCACGTTACTCTCACTCGAAAACCCTCAACGCACCTTTGGCTCTGGTTCTTCATCCGTCTCCCGAACATGGCGGCACGATGAACAACAAGAATACATATCTGTTGTATCAGGCGATGGTCGCACGCGGATTTTCGACGATGCGTTTCAACTTCCGCGGCGTTGGCCGCAGCCAAGGTGTATTCGACCGCGGTGAAGGCGAATTGTCCGATGCCGCATCCGCACTGGACTGGATGCAACAATTGAATCCGAATGCGCCTTATGTTTGGGTTGCAGGTTTTCAATTCGGCGCGTGGATCGGTATGCAGCTTTTGATGCGCCGTCCCGAAATCCAAGGATTTATTTCCGTGGCCCCGCCAGCAAACATCTATGACTTTTCGTTCCTCGCACCTTGCCCGTCTTCGGGTTTGATCCTGCACGGACAAAAAGACAATATCGTGCCCGAACCTTCGGTTCAAAAGCTGGTGGAAAAACTGCAGGCGCAAAAAGGCATCACGATCGACTACCGCGTGGTCAACAACGCCAACCACTTCTTCCACGAACGCACGGACGAAATGGTTTCCCATGTTCATGACCACATGAACAAAGCCAAAGGCGGCAAAGCCTTTACCCAATTGCTGTCCAAAGCCGCATAAGGATTTATCAGATGAGATACAAAAACGCCGCAGCAACCATTGCCCTCGCGGCGTTTTTGCTATCTAGCCCCGTTTTCGCACAACAGGAAACCGTCAAAGGCATTTTCTATGCCGATTGCTTCCCTTCGGATGGGCCGGCGGTGACGATAGAGCTCGAAAACTACATGCGCATCACCGTGTACGGCAATCCCGTGGAACCCGATGACGCCTACAGAACCAAAGAACAAACTTTCCCGGGCGAGGGGGAGACCATGTATGTCGGCATGTGCACGGAAAAAATCGGCGACTGCAAATTCGTCGAAGGTGTTTTGTCCACGCACAAGGCCGATGAAGAAACGATCGAAGCCACGCTGGAATATTTCGACGGCACGGAAACGCAAGGCGATTCCGAAAGCGTTCAAGGGCCGATGGTGTCTTTTATCGCCACGTTTGACAAAACCCGCCCGCCGCCGAAATGTTTGTAAAGCCCACGTAAAACAAACCCCGCGAAATGCGGGGTTTTTTATTACGCGGCTTTCTTCTGCTTGTTCAGCTCTTCCAGAATTTCATCGGTGTGGCCGTCGACTTTCACTTTGGGCCAGATTTTCTGGATGTTGCCTTTTTCATCGATCAGGAACGTCGTGCGGTCTATGCCCATATATTTTTTGCCGTACATGGATTTTTCGATCCACACGCCATAGCGTTCACAGACATCGCCGTTTTCATCGGACGCCAGCGGGAATTGCAGGTTGAATTTCGCTTTGAACTTATCATGCTTCTTTACGCTGCATTTGGAAATGCCCACAACCGCGACGCCGAGCTTTTCAAACGATTTGATATTTTCGGAGAGCGAGCAGGATTCCGCCGTGCAGCCCGGCGTATCGTCTTTGGGATAGAAATAGACGAGGACTTTTTCGCCCTTCATGTCGGAGAGACGGAAATGCCCGCCATTGTCGGTGGGCAGGTCGATTTCGGGGGCCTTGGAACCTTCGGTCGGTTGGGTCATTGGATGCACCTTGTCTTGTTCTGTTTGTGTACCCCATAACGTGCCTTTCAGGTCCAGAAAGTCAAGATTGTAGACTGACAAAGCCGTAAAATTATCCTATTGTAATTAAAGAATATTCGCCCGTATGGGCCACAATACCCAAGGACTTCCCCGCTTTGATCAAGCCCGTTTTCAAAATCGCCCATAAAACGCTTCTCGCATCGCTCGAAACATTGGCGGTGATCGCGCTGATCCTGTGTATCGCGTTCGGCGCGTTTGTGTGGAAAGTGAGCCAGGGCCCGATCAGCATCGCGTTCGCCAAGGATTACGTGCAAAGCGCGCTCTCATCCGAGGAAGACGAGATCACCGTTGTGTTCGACGACATGGTTTTTTCATGGCCCGAATTGCAAGGACCGTTTCTTTTGGACCTTACCAACCTGAAAGTGCAAAAGGGCGGAAGCACGGCGGCGGATTCCCTTTCCATCGAGCAGGCATCGGTGGGATTGTCACGCACCGCTTTGCTGTTCGGCCGCATTCGCCCCGTGAGCGTCATCATCACCTCGCCGTCGATTGAACTGGCCCGTTCGCGTGACGGCAAATTGAATTTGAAATTCCAGACAAAGGGAGCCGCCGCGCAGGCGACGGCGAAGACACCCGAGGAAGAGGCGCGCAACCCCGGCGAGGAAGTGGCGCAGATTTTCCGCGACATGGCGGAACGCAAGCGCGGCAATATCTTATCGCGCCTGCGTGAATTCGTGATCAAGGATGCACAGCTCGCCGTGCGCGATTACCAGTTCGGGCTTTCGTGGTATTTGACGGATTTCGATTTCGAGATGACCAAGCACCCGCAAGGCGTGGCCGTATCGCTCGACGTGGTTTTGCCGGGCGGCAGAGAAGGCAATGCCGGTGTGAAGGGCGATCTGGTTTACCGCAGCGAAAGCGATGATTTCAGAGGCGCGGTGCAGGTAAAGGATATTAATCCGTATGTGCTCTCGCGCTTTTTGCCTGTGCCGGAAATTCTGGCGGGTCAGGATGTGTTCGTGTCGGGCGATCTCGATATCGACATGGACAAGAACATGCTGCCGACGAAAATTTCGTTCAACGGCGGCATTCCCGAAGGTTCGGTTTTAATCCCCGAAGAATATGACGCGCCCATCGCACTCAAAAATATTCTGATGGGTGTGGAATATGACGCGGCCGCCAAGTCTATCGTCATGAGCAAATTATCCGGCGATATCGGCGGCATTTTGTTCACGGGCGGCGGCAAGGGCACCTATACCGATACAACTTTGAGCGTGCCCATATCGCTCGAAGTCGCCAATGTCATGCGCGAACAGATTGTGCCCCTGTTCCCGAAGTCCGAACATGATGGAGAAGCCTATATGTGGCTGGGAAAAAATATCGAAGGCGGTTCGTTCAGCAATGTATCGCTGGCCATGGAATTGACGGGCGAGAAAACCCGCAACGAGGAATTGCAACGCGACCAATGGAGCATGGATGTTCCGAAACTGGTTCTCGATTTCGCGTTCGAAGGCGCGAAGGTCACGTATAACGACACGCTGATGCCTGTGACGGATGCCAAAGGCACGGGCGTGCTCGATCTCGGTGCGGAAGTTCTGGAGATCAAGGGTGAGAGCGGCAAGCTGGGCGATATCACGGGCACCGACATCACGGTGAAGGTGGATGATCTTATGACCGCTGGCGCTGGCATGGTCTATATCACGTTGAAAGCGAACGGCCCTATTGCGACCGCGCTCAATTACATTTCCGCAGAACCCATCAATATGGGGAAAGAGGAAATCGGCCTTGACCCCGCAACGGTTAAGGGCAATATCACGGCGGACCTCGATATATCTTTACCGACCGTCAAAGATATTCCCAAGGAATCGGTGAACGTCAAAATCAACGGCACGTTGAGCAATGTCGATATTCCCAACATCGTCGAAGGATTGCCGTTATCGGGCGGCCCGCTCACGCTTGCGACGGAAGAGGGCGGTTTCCGCATCAAGGGCAACGCGAAACTCGCGGGCCGCGAAACCGCGATGGAATGGCACCAATATTTCGAAAGCGCGGGCCATCCATATTCCATGCAGGTCAAAGCCACCGCAGGCGCGGATCAGGAATTGCGCAATCATTTCGGCGTCAACCTCGATGAATATATCAGCGGCACCATGCCCGTCGATGTCGTCTACACCGATTTCGGCGGCGGCAGACAGGAAGTGCAGGTCAAAGGGGATCTGAATCCCGTGCGTATCTACATCGACCCGTTCAAATTCGAAAAACCCGTAGGCACGCCCGGCACGCTCACCACCACCGCGTACCTGCAAAACGGTGTTATCAAGGAATTGAAAAACACCGATTTGAAGACGAAAGATTTTATCGCGACGGCGACCTCCATCGGTTTTGCACCGATGAACGGCAAGGAAGCAGACCTCGCCAGCGGCGTTCTGCCCACCGCCGTAATCGGCAAAACGCAACTCGCGCTCACGTTTGAAGTATCACCGCAAAACGTGATGCGCGTGAGTGCGAAGGGGCCCGTGTTCGATCTGGCACCATTCCTTGAACAGGCGGACGCGAGCAGTTACGGCGCGGCGGCGACGGCCCCCAAAAAACAACAACAGGCGATGCAGATTTCGCTGACCGCAGACACGATGCTCGCCAAGGAAGGCCGCAAAGCCGCGTACACCAAAGCGTATGTGGAACTCGACACCGAAGGCGATATCACACAGCTGGAACTGGATGCGGGCGTGGGCAAGGGTCCTTTGTTCGTGCGCTTTAAACCCGACACGAGCGGTAAGCGCACGTTTAGGCTAGAGGCGCAGGATGCAGGCGCGGTCCTTCATACATTCGGGCTGTACGAAAACGTGATCGGCGGATCGTTGCTGATTTACGGCGAACCCAAAGGCGGCAACGTCAAGGGCGACCTGCACGGCAGCATGCGCATGGAAAATTTCCGCGTGGTGAAAGCACCCGCGCTGACGAAACTTCTGGGGCTCATGAGTCTTACGGGCATCACGCAGTTGCTTTCCAGCGAAGGCCTCGCCTTTGCCAAACTGGAATCGGGATGGGAATGGCGTTTCCGCGAAACCGGAAATCTTCTAATCATCAAGGACGGCAAGACGTCGGGCTCCAGCGTCGGTTTGACATTCTCGGGGTTGGTCGATCGCGGCAAGATGACGACCGATGTCGCGGGCACGATCATCCCTATGACGGAAATCAATTCCATCCTGTCCGCCATTCCGCTGGTAGGTGAAATTCTGGGCGGCCCCGGCGGTTTGATCGCGGCCACATATTCGATGAAAGGTCCGACAAGCAACCCGAGCGTGACGGTAAACCCGCTCTCCGTTCTCGCGCCCGGCATCATCAGACGCATCATTTTCGAAGGCGGATATGAAAGCAAAATCCCTGATGACGTGGCCCCGCCCGCCATTCCCGAAGGCGCAGGCGGAACCCCGCAACGGCAGAAACCTGCTGTAACCCCGCCTAAAAACACGAATTAATCCCGTTAACCGTTTCATATTTGACAGAAAACAGGCAAGGTTCTAAACAAGATCAAAGTCTATTTGTTTAGGAGTTTGCTATGAGTATCGTTGCCAATTTTATTGAAGCCGAATTAAAAAAAGCGGAAACCTTTTCCGACGCGGTGAAAGTCGGTTTCATCACGCACGATACAACAAGCGGAATGAGGAACGTCGTTCTTGTCCATTCGCGCAATGCCAAATCATTGTTCAACGATTTGTTGCCAAACGGTTCACTTACCAAATTCGATGCACAAACACTTTTTGATTGTGAAGGCATTCGTAAAGAAATCTGCCTGGGCTATGCGCAGCTTCAAGGTCTCGAACAACACGGCATCAATGCCGAAACAGTCCAGTTCGATGTTTCTTTCGATTCCATCCNNGGAGCAGGTAAAATTTGTCAGCAGCCCCGCGTTGATAGAGCTGGCGGCCGACGATAAATTTTTGTCCAGACTGGCCTATGTTACGAACGAAGCGCTCGCTCAGAAACTGCAGGACTATGCCGCGACAGAGGGGCAAAAACCTCTGGCCGAAAAAGACACCAGTGAAGCTTCGGCTTTTTACGACCAGCAAGCAGATATTTTCAGCGCACGTTTGAAAAAAATGCTGGGCGTGTATTTAAACGCCAACGCACCCGCCCCGAAAGACCCTGTTTAAAAGCCGGTAATTATTGCGGGAAGAACGCGAAAGAGCCGCCCGAGGCCGCCACGTCGATTTCAATTTCGACCAACGCATGTTTTTTCTTTCCCGCGGAAACTTTCTGCGCGCCTTTGCCTANNAAAGTCCTTGGCCAGAATGGTGGCCGCACCGTCCTTGACAGCTTCATCGTTGAACTTGGCACCGCCGCCTTCGATCAAGCGGCGTGCTTCGCCCTTGGATGCGGCGAGTTGTGTTCCAAAGAAAATATCGACCAGCGGAATTTTGGTGTCGTTCGATGCCGCGGCCAGTTTGAATTTCGGCAGGTCACCGCCGATGCCGCCCTGTTCGAAAACCTTTTTGGCGGTTTCAGCAGCCTCTAACGCCGCCGCTTCACCGTGGCAAAGCTTAGTCGCTTCATGCGCCAATATCTTCTTGGCCTCGTTGATTTCAGAGCCTTGCAGCGCGGCGAGGCGATTGACTTCGTCCATCGGCAGCATCGTAAAGCGCGAGAGCAGATTTTTTACATCCGCATCATCTGCGTTGCGATACCATTGCCAGTAATCATAGGCCGAGAGCATGTTTTTGTTGAGCCATACGGCGCCGCCGACGGTTTTGCCCATTTTTTCGCCAGCCGCGTTCAAGAGCAGAGGAGCAGTGAGCGCGAACAATTGCACCTTGTCTGCTTTGTGCGCGAGATCGACGCCGTTGATGATATTGCCCCATTGATCGGAGCCGCCCATTTGCAAAATCGTACCATGTTCGCGGTAGAGCGCGAGGAAGTCATACCCCTGCATCACCATGTAGTTGAATTCGAGCAGGGTAAGCGGGCTTTCGCGTTCCAGGCGCGTTTTCACGCTGTCAAACGCGATCATGCGGTTAATCGTAAAGTAGCGGCCGTAATCGCGCAGGAAGTCGAGATAGTTCAGTTTCGAAAGCCAGTCATCGTTGTTGACCATGGCGGCGTCTGTTTTGCCGTTACCGTATTTCAGGAACTGGGTGAAACAGGTGGTGCGGATATTTTCCATGTTCTCGTTGATGATTTGGTCGGTCATCAGGTTGCGCGTTTCGTCTTTGAAAGACGGATCGCCGATTTTGGAGGTTCCGCCGCCCATGAGCGTGATCGGCTTGTGCCCCGTTTCCTGAAACCATTTGAGCATCATGATGCCGGTCAGATTGCCGACATGGAGCGATTTTGCCGTGGCGTCGAAGCCGATATAGGCGGATTGCACGCCTTCGGAGAGCTTTTTATCGAGACCTTCGAAATCGCTGCACTGGTGAATGAAGCCGCGTTCGTTTAATATGTTCAGGAAGTCGGATTTGTATTTCATAACATGAGTTTATACCTATGCCCGAAAATAAAGTCCATACCGCAATAGGCCTTATGTCCGGAACATCGCTGGACGGGGTGGATTGCGCCCTGATTGAAACGGACGGTAAGACCCACGTAAAACCGTTGGCCTTTATCAGCATCCCCTATAGCCATGGGGCGCGGGACGTTATCCGGGCATCGTTCGGCATCAAGGACCGCAATGCGGACATCGTTAAAAAGGCCGAAGAGATTGTCACGGCCGAACATATAAAGGCGGTCAAGGCTATCGGCAAAAAAGCCGACGTGATCGGATTCCACGGGCAGACGATATTTCACGCCCCGTATGAAGGCTTAACCATACAGATAGGTGATGGCGCGCGGCTCGCTATCGAGACAGGCATGGATGTGGTTACGGATTTCAGAACCGCCGACGTGCAGGCAGGCGGAGAGGGCGCACCGTTCGCGCCTGTCTATCACGCGGCGAGAATAAAGAGCGCGGAGATTCCGTTGCCGTGCGTGGTGCTCAATATCGGCGGCGTGGCGAACGTCACATGGATCGGCGAGCGTGAGGATGATTTGCTCGCTTTTGATTGCGGCCCCGGCAATGCCTTGCTCGATGACTGGGTGTTGTCGCGCACAGGCAACAGGTTCGATGAAGACGGAAAACTGGCCGCGGCGGGAAAACCGATCGAGAAGTTTTTGAACGGCTGGATCAGCCACGAATATTTTACACGCATCCCGCCGAAATCACTGGACCGCGATGCGTGGGACATCGCCGCGATGGGACGTATGGCCGAAGACATGGTGAGCGTCAGCGTGGAAGACGGCGCGGCGACGCTCATGGAATTTACGGTGCAGGGTATTTGCAGATCGCTCGAACATTTACCGTCCATTCCGCAAAATTTTTATGTGTGCGGCGGCGGACGGCACAACAAAGCGTTGATGGCGACGTTGGCCAAACGTTTATTTTCGCATGTCAAAAGCGTGGATGAACTGGGATGGAACGGAGATGCCACCGAGGCCGAGC
>DLGR01000026.1:16589-65121 GCA_002482805.1 Micavibrio sp. UBA7689
CGGTTATCTCGCCGTGCGGAGTTTGATAGGAAAACCCTTGAGCTTCCCCCGGACAACAGGGGTGCCAAGCCCGCAGAATGGCGGAATCCTTTATAAAGCTTGATTTTTCTCGGGCAAAATGGCTTTCATACCGCCATGACAAAGACAGCCGCGCCAACCCCAGAGACGATTGCAGAAGCCGCCGCGATTATACGCGATGGCGGCATTGTCGCGTTTCCGACGGAAACGGTCTACGGTCTCGGCGCGAACGCGCTGGATGGAAAAGCGGTGGCGGGGATTTTCGCGGCGAAGAACAGACCGAGCATCAATCCTGTCATCGTGCATGTGGCGAAACGCGAAGACGCTTCAAGCTTCGTGGAATGCGATGACCGCGCGCGCGGATTGATGCAAGCCTTCTGGCCGGGTCCGCTAACACTTATATTGCCGAAGAAAAAAGACGGCGGGATTTCCGATCTGGTGAGTGCGGGATTGCCCACCATCGCAATCCGTATGCCGAACCATCCTGTGGCGCTGCAATTGATCGAAGCCGCAGGCGTGCCGATCGCCGCACCAAGCGCGAACGCAAGCGGCGAGCCATCGGCCACCACGCCGCGCCATGTGCAGGATTCGCTGGGTGATCGCGTACCGCTTATCATCGCAGGCGGTGCGAGCGCGGTCGGGCTGGAATCCACCGTGTTGGATTTGTCGGGTGCCACACCCGTGATCGTGCGCCCCGGCGCGGTGACGGCGGAAGATCTGAAAGAATATCTGGGCGAAGTTGCCTATGATTTCGGCACGAAAGAGAAGCCGTCTTCGCCGGGGCAGCTCCTCAAACATTATGCACCGAGCATTCCCGTGCGTTTGAACGCGGTGGATGTGGAAGAGGGTGAAGCGTTGCTGGCGTTCGGTTCCACGAAATTCATGGGTGTAAAAACGGGCGGGTTTGCCAAGGACCTCGGCGACAAACGTTTCAAGAATTTAAGCGAGCAGGGCGATCTGCACGAAGCGGCGGCGAATTTGTTTTCCATGCTCCGCGATCTCGACACATCAAACAACACAAGCATCGCCGTGATGAACATTCCCGAGCAAGGGCTGGGCATCGCGATCAATGACCGCCTCAAACGCGCCGCGCAGGGCCGTTAATTACCGATAAGTGCTGATAGGTTCGAACCCGTCGCCGACGACATTCGTGGGCGGTTTCTTGGCCGATGCAGGCGGCAGCAGGCGCTTTATATCCGTGTAGATTTTCGCGCGGTTCCTGTGTTCCTTGATATCCACGCAGTAATCATATTCGCCTTCGCGGCCCCATGTATGTTCAGTGTAGGTGAGGATATCGGGATTTGCGACCAGATACATTTTGATCTTCTCGGCGGTTTTGGAATCGATGCCCGTGCCTATGCTGGTGAAGGAAATTTTCAGGTTGCAGAATTTCTTGTTCGCCAGCGCGGGGTCATCGCCGCGCGTGCTCGGCGGTTGGTTTTCCTGCCAGTTGCGGATCGGTGTCGTGTCGCCCATCAGCGGATCGGAATGATTGGACGGAGGGGGCGCGGCAGGCGTGATATCCGTGGGCGGTGCGGATGTGGGCGCGCCGAGATCGTAAGCGGATGTTCCACCGCTTGTGCCCGCCATGCCATCGCCCGTATTGGTCGGTGTTTCAACTTTGGGCGTCGGATCGCCGATCGGTGGAGACGGTGCATCGGCGGGCGTTGCGCCGTCCATCGGCAAATAGCCCGAACTGTTTTTCGGTTTCGCGGGAGCTTGCGCGGGAAGACTGGTCGGTACGCCCGACGGCGTTGTGGATTGCGGCGCCATCTGTACGGGCGGCAAAACCTCGCTCTCGATCGGTTGGGCCGAAACGGGGAGAGCAGTGAAAAGCATAAGGGCGGAAATAAGGGCGAAACGGTTCATGGTCATGATTCTATATGAACGGCAATTTGCGTCAATTTTCAGGCACAAAAAAACGCCCATAAGGCGTCATCGTCGTTTTTACATCTGGGGGGTGGTCTCCACAGGAATACTTCCACAAAACAACACCGCAGTTGAGGGGACTGTGGTGCTGTCCTTTGAAAGCTTTTAGCTTAAGTTACGGCTAAACCGTATCTAGCTGCCTGATTGGGGCTGAGCATTCTTGCTTGTGCCGCGCCCATCGCTCTCATTTGTCTCCCGGAATATGAAACTCCCGTTGTTCCAATCGCCGGTTTGGCTGCTTGCCTAAATTGGCCTGCGGCTCTCATTAGAACCTCCCTGGTTCTTTTCTTTAATTCGCGGTATTAGTTCCGCTTGTTATCCTGAAGATAAGATAAAAACGCAGGTATGTCAACAAAAAATCGACGGTTTTTTCGTAATAGTATCTATTGTGGGTAAATCTATAGTTACTGTTAGTTGATACTGAATAGGCGTATAGTATTTATACTTCGTTTTACATGAATACTGTATATCTGTAGTTAAAATCCTTAATTTTGTACTTCGAATACAGTATTGGGCCGTCCCGCGGGAGACAGCCATGCAAAAATCGAATGGATACGGGTATTTAGGCGTTGAAGTCGGACAGCATCATCATCTGTGCTGGGCTCAAAGCGAGCTTTCCATACAGGGAAGGCGGGAAAATTTGCCAAGAATTCGTATCTTTAGCGGTGTTTTCGACGCTGCTGATTCGCAAAACAGAGGATTTGGCCCCTTCATCGCCGTTATAGCGCATCAAATGGGCCATACGGGCGAGGGGATCGGACTCAGGTTGAAGGACGGAAGACTGCGCCTGAAGCATGTTCTGGGCGGACACGGCGTTGGGGTTCGCCACGACGGACTGGTTCGCCGCAAAGTTTTTGGAAACCGCGCCGCCGTCGTCGAATTTCTTGTCGAACATGGCGTAGATTTGCGAGAGCGAGCGGGGCTGGCCGCCGGCGCCGTAGAACACACCGCGGTTGGCGCGCGCTTCCCGCGGGAAGATATCCGCCGCCGCCATGTTGGGGCTTTTCTTCATCGCGTTCAGGAAACCCGTTGCACCGCCCGCACCGAGAAAGTGCGCCAGATATAGCTCGGTGGAGCCTATATCGCCGCCGACATTTTGTTTCAAACGATCATAATTGCCCGATGCGAATTCCGCCGCCATGTAGGAGGCGATTTCAGGATCTTTGCGCATGTTCAAAATTTCTTTGCGCATTTTTCCGCTGCTCACACGGTTATCATCGCCGATGGCGTCCGCGTATTTCGCAAGGCCGTATTTTGCGCCGTGTTCTTTTACCATCGTCAGCCATGTGCTTTCGATGAACTGGAACAAGCCCGTCGCGGAGGAGGTGCGCGCCTTGGCATTCGGATTGAAAGAGCTTTCCGCGGCAGCCTTTTCCATCAGGTAGGTAAAATTGACCCCTGTTTTGGCGCTGGCGTTGCTGATGGCTTTGTAGATCTCCTTGGGGACGGAAACCGCTGCTAAACCGTTGTCATTGTTGGTGTTTATGGCCATTTTTTCAATCTTTTCATACGTCTGTCGGACGCGGTGTTACCAAAGATACGTTTCAAACGGCGTGCCAGTTTAAAGGGAGTGTTTAAGCCGCGAGGGTCTTGGGGCGGAAGGTGCGGATCAGGGACTTGCCCCAGGCGATTCCCGGCTGTTCCACGGCGTGGTGGAGCAAGAAGGCGATGCCGTAGGTGAGCGGCGTTATGACGGCAAACCCCGCGAGGAAAAGAAGCGGCGCGGGAACATCGCTGAAACGTGTAACCATCCACGCGGCAATGGGAAACAAAATCATCGGATGGATAAGATACACGGCATAGGATGTGTCGCTTAAGAAACGCGAGAGCATGTTGCTCAAGAATTTATCGAGAAGCGCGATGGAATTTTGCAAAAGCGCGGGCAGCGGATAGCGGTGATGAAGCGCGAGCCCCGCGACCATGGCCACGAATGCCAGACGCAAAACGGTGGAAGGAACGCCGAACGGATAAGCGAGCGGGAGGGCGGCCAGCACCATCGCGGCCATCACCAGCGAAAAAGATTTTTCATGGTTTTGATCGAAGAACGCGGCGCCGATGATCATCCCCGCGAGGAACAGATTGATTTTCATCAAAAGAAAAGCGGGTTGCCCGAACGCTGCGAGATAATCACCCGCGAAAACTCGAAACAGCATGGCGAAGACGACAAGCGCGAAACAGATTTTCATCGGCGCCATTTTGCGCATGAACCAGAAGATAAAGGGAAAAGCTGCGTAAAACTGCATTTCCAGTGCAAGGCTCCAATCGAACACTACCGTGCGCTGTACGTATTCGGGTACGAAGCCGAACAGAAACGTCAGATGCATCCACATATTGGTCCATGATTGATCGAGAAACGCATCAGCGTCGTGTGGCGCATTCAGTAGTTGAACGGACGGTAAAATCATGGGGCCCAGTATGAATGCCGCAACGAGCGCAACATAATAGACCGGCGCAAGACGGAAAAAACGCCGCGTCCAGAAGGTCAGCCACGACGCGGGACGTTCCATCGGCTCACGACCCTCGCGCAGGCGCGCGTGGTAATACATCAAAAAGCCGGAGAGAATCATGAAGAGATCGACGGCCAGGCCGGGCGTGGATATGACGGGGATATTCAGATGGAATACATGAGTGAGGTGGCCGGTCAAAACCCATAGCGCGGCAAAGCCCCGCAGGCCATCGAGATAGCCCAGTCTTGCCTCATCGTTCGTGAGTTCGTTCATTTTGAACCTTTTTGCGTACATCCTGTGCTTGCCCATAGTGTAGAATGGGGGAAGAATGGATCAACCATTTTTTCAGGATGTTACATAATGACGAATTACACACCGCCCGTTCAGGACATGCTCTTCGTATTGGACAACGTCGTGGGACTCGCATCGGTTCCCGAACATCCCGATCTTGGAAAACTCGATGCGGATTCCGTGGCCAGCATTCTGGAGCCCGCCGCAGACCTCGCAAGCAATGTTCTGGCGAGCATCAATCACAGCGGCGATAAGGACGGCACGAAACTCAAAGAGGGCGTGGTGACGACCGCAGGCGGATTCAAAGACGCCTACAGACAATATTGCGAAGGCGGATGGAACGCGGTGGTGTTCGATCAAACCCATGGCGGGCAGGGATTGCCGTGGCTGGTCGCGTTCGCGGTACAGGAAATGTGGCAAGGCGCGAACATGTCGTTCGGATTGTGCCCGTTATTGAATCAAGGCGCGGTCGAAGCCATCGAGGCGCATGCGAGCGAGGATTTGAAACACACCTATCTTCCCAAGATGATTTCGGGCGAATGGACAGGGACGATGAATTTGACGGAGCCGCAGGCGGGTTCCGACCTTGCGGCCGTTACCACCAAAGCCAAACGCGACAGCAACGGATTTAGGATTTTCGGGCAGAAAATATTCATTACCTACGGCGAACATGATTTCACCGACAATATCATTCACCTCGTTCTCGCACGTATCGAAGGTGCGCCTGAAGGTGTGAAAGGCATATCGTTGTTCATCGTGCCGAAGTTTTTGCAAGACGGCAGCAGGAACGATGTTCTCTGCACCGGTATCGAACACAAACTCGGCATCCACGCATCCCCTACCTGCACGATGCAGTTCGGCGACGTAACGGGAGACAGGGGCGGAGCCGTGGGTTATCTCGTCGGAGCCGAGAATGAAGGCTTGAAATACATGTTCACGATGATGAACAATGCGCGCCTTTCGGTGGGTTTGCAGGGCGTGGCAATTGCCGAACGCTCGTACCAACACGCGCTGGCCTATGCGCGTGACCGCGTGCAGGGCGCAAGCCTGTCCAAAAAAGACGCGGCCAAAAAAGACACTGCGCGCGTGACGATTTCCCATCACGCCGATGTCAAACGCATGCTTCTTTCCATGGCATCCCAAGTGGAAGCGGGGCGTGCACTGGCGTATGAGGCGGCGCTATGTCTGGATCTCGCCAAAGCGGGTGACGTAGCGGCGCGCGCGAAAGTGGATTTGCTCACACCGTTGGTTAAATCATGGTGCACGGATATGTCCGTGGAAGTGGCATCGACGGGTGTGCAAATTCACGGCGGCATGGGTTTCATCGAGGAAACGGGCGCGGCGCAATATTACAGAGACGCGCGTATCTTGCCGATTTACGAAGGCACGAATGGTATTCAATCCGCCGACCTCGTCTTCCGCAAAATCCTGCGCGACAAGGGCGAGGCGTTGAAGGTTTATTTGAAGGAATTCGAGGCGGTGCTGGGTGATTTGAAATCCGCCAAGGGCGATGATCTTGAAACCATCCACGCGCAATTGAAGATGTGTTATGAAGCCGTAGGTAAGGCATCCCAGCATCTGGGTGTGCTCGCCGCCGAAGACATGGAATATGCCGCCGCCGTGAGCGTTCCGTACTTAAGAGGTCTTGCAGGCGGTGCAGCCGGATTGATGATGGCGCGTTCTGCATTGGCGGCGCAGGAATTGTTATCAAGCGCAGAAGGCGATCCTGTGTTCCTGAACAAAAAAATCCTGCATGCAAGATTTTTTGCGGAAAGCCATTTGCCCATCGCTACAGCAGCGGCGCAAAGTGTGCTGACATCTGCCAGAACCATCGTTGCTGCGGAATTCTAAAGAAAGATTTCAAGAAGCGATTTTAAAAGGCCGCGCGGATTTTTCCGACCTTACGGTTTGCGGTTGGGAAGTGTTGCGGCCCTGTTGGCAGGATCCCTGCAATAATTGCCCGCATTCATTTTCACGGCCTGAATATAGGCGGGCGCGGGCATGGGTTTCTTTTTGAATTCTCTGCTTGTGACCACGGCGACGCACTCACAATATTCCTTATTGTCTTCTGCCGTTTCCTTCATTCTTGAAGTGGATTTGACGCAGTTGACCAGCGTGGTGGTGGCGATCAAAGGTATGTTCGCGCAACTTGGATTGGTCGATTTCAAAACCTTATCCATCAAGGTTTCAAGCAAAGGCGCAGGGCCCACTTTTTCGCGCATCTGCAAGAAAGAACCGCTGACGCATTCGCAGCTGTAGTATTTCTTGAGGTTGCCGTTGTCCGAACAGTGTTTGTAAACTTCCTGCGCTTCGGTTTCGAGTTGCTCTTTCGTCGTACGCATTTCAGGCGGCAGGGAATTCCAGTCAAAAGGCGTTTCGGGAAGTCCGTCATCGGACGGGCTGTCGGGAATGACGCCCTTGGGCGTTCCGACCTGCGGAACTTGCGAAGGTTCGTTCTGCTGCGCGAAGGCAGGTAGAGGCAGCGAGGCAAGGATCAAAACGGTGAAAAGAGCGAAGCGGTTCATGTTTTGACTCTACCATATTTTATGAAGCCGCGTAAAAAAACAGCCCCGCCGATCTGTACGGGGGGCTGTTTTCTGCGATTCTATGAAAATGGATCAGGCCGCTTTGCCGCCGCGGATTTTGTTCCACAGGCCTTGGAAGCTGGTCGATTCCTTGGAAGCTTCGGCGCCTGTGCCGGTGGCCACGTTTTCGTTCTGACCCTTCATGCGTTTCATGCGGTCTTCGAGAACTTTTTGTTTGGCCTGACGGGCGCGTTCTTCGCGTTGGCGCAATTCTTCTTTCAGCTCTTCGGCCTGTTTCTGGCTGTACTGGCTGGTGATCAGAATCTGCTGCGATTGTTTCTGCCACAGATCACGTTGACCGCGCATGTCTTCGAGTTGCTCGCGCAACATTTCGATTTGTTCTTCCAGACCGCGGGCGCGCATTTTCAGGCGTTCTATTTCCAGCATGTCCGCCGCACGCTGCAATTCGTTTTGCGGCGTCGTTTCCTGCGAGGAGGGGCCTGTAGCAGCGCCTTGGGGAAGAAGACCGAACACACGGTCGAGTTCGGAAGCGTCGATCAAACGACGGCCGTTGCCGTCGATTTCAAAAGACAGCTTGCCGCTGTTCATCGAACGCTGGATGGTGGATTTGGAACGTCCCGTCAATTCTGCTGCGCGCTGCGCACCGACTTTTGCCATTGTCATGGTCCTCTTATCTATTTCCCTATTGCTTAGTTATTTTCCATACGCTCGTTAAGAAGTTTCGTCAATCTTTGCCACTGAGCGCCGGAGAAAAGATGTGCATAAATGAAGGGCAGCCAGCCTTTTTTGCGCCATTCGAGGAAGGTTTTATCATCCAGATCAGCGAGTTTCGCCTCATCCACGATGCGGAAGCCGGAGAAGTTGATTTTCTTGGACGGGCCGACGGCGATTTCAGCCTGACGTTGCACCAGAATACCGGAATCGGCCAGCGCTTTGCCGAACTCGATCGTGTGCTTGGCGGCTGCATGGTAGGACTTGCAGAATTCCAGCGCGTTGTTGGCAAGCGCGGTGGGTTTGCCGTCTTCGAAGAATTTCTGTTCGCCGTTTTCTTCCGTCACGGATGAATCCATGTCGATGCACAAAGACAACTGATCGTTGCCGGGCATTTCCGAGAAGATGAACGGATAGCGGCGGATATAGGCGGGGATGTAGGTATCGGCTTCCCATTCGCCTTTCGCATTCAGGAAAAGATTTTCATTGTCGCGCAAACCCATGATGGCGACGGGCGTGCCCGAACCATCCGGCGAAAAAGCGATCGGGTAGAAATGGCAGACTTGCGGCATTTCGATCAGATTGACCGGAACGGCGTTCACGCCCTTGGTGAAGCTCAGACCGAAATTTTTCTTCAGCGCCAGTTTCTCGTGGATTTTGGCATCCAGAGGCGTGGGCTTTTTGTAGAACAGCGGCATCATGCCTGCTTGAGGTTCATCTTTTTTATCGGGGGCGGGGGTCGCGTTTTTTGCCATAAGGATCTCTGCTCTATTCGGAAAATTGTTCAATAATAGACGCCCGTTATACCAGCCATCCTTTATGGACAAAAGCCTGAAAGCTTCAAAACTTCGAAAATTCCCGAATTTTTTCATAATCACGTAAGGAAAGGCGAAAAACCGCCATTTCTTTCTTTTTTGCGGAAGCGAAATCCGTTAGGTTCGGGCGGTAAAGAATACAAAACGAAACGGGAGGAAAACATGCGGATCTGTGTCGTGGGAACGGGCTATGTAGGACTGGTATCCGGAACCTGTTTCGCCGAATTCGGAACCGATGTGACCTGCGTCGACAAAGACGAAGCCAAGATCGCAAACCTTAAGCGCGGCATCATGCCCATCTATGAACCCGGCCTCGAAGACCTCGTCGAAAAGCAGGTCAAGGCGGGACGCTTGAGTTTCTCCACCAGTTTAAAAGAGTCTTTGAAAGACGCGGACGCCGTGTTTATCGCGGTGGGAACGCCGACGCGCAAGACGGACGGTCATGCGGACCTCACCTATGTTTTCGAGGCCGCAAAGGAAATCATCCGCAATGTCGAAGGGCACACAGTGCTCGTCACCAAATCCACTGTGCCCGTGGGCACGGCGCGCGAGATTGAAAAAATCGTCAAAGCCGAGGGCCGCGAAAAAGACATCGATGTTTGTTCGAACCCCGAATTTTTGCGCGAAGGCGCCGCCATCACGGACTTCATGCGCCCCGATCGTGTCGTGATCGGCACATCGTCCGATCGCGCGACGGAGACGATGAAGCAATTGTACCGTCCGCTTTACCTCAATGAAACGCCCGTCGTTATTACAACGCCGGAAAGCGCGGAGATTATCAAATACGCGGCGAACGCGTTCCTCGCGACCAAAATCACCTTCATCAACGAGATCGCCAATCTTTGTGAAGCTGCCGGCGGTAACGTCCAGCACGTGGCCAAAGCGATGGGTATGGACGGACGCATCGGCGGAAAATTTTTGAACGCGGGCCCCGGCTATGGCGGATCGTGCTTCCCCAAAGACACGCTGGCATTGACGCTCACGGGCCGTCAATTCGGCACGCCGCAAAAACTGGTCGAGGCTGTGGTTGAAGTCAACGCGGACAGACAGCAGCAGATGGCGCAGAAAATCGTCGCGGCGTGCGGCGGCAACGTCAAAGGTTTGAACATCGGTATCCTCGGCGTGGCGTTCAAACCCAACACGGACGATGTGCGCGATGCGCCATCCTTGGTTATCATTCCGATCCTGCAACAATTGGGCGCGAAAGTAACCGCGCACGACCCCATCGCCATGGAACAGGCGCAAAAACTTTTGCAAAACGTCAGCTGGGTCGATGATCCCTATGCGGTGACCAAAGGCGCGGATGCGCTCGTCATCATCACCGAATGGAACGAATATCGCGGACTTGATCTGGAACGTATCGCGGGCGAGATGAAGCAAAAACGCCTGATCGATTTGCGCAATATCTACAAAGTGTCCGAAGTCGAGCCGCACGGATTCCAGTATGTCTCCATCGGCCGTCCCGAAGTGAAGCCGTCCGCCGCCAAAAAACTGCGCGCCGTGTAATGTCCAAACTTCTTTTCCACCTTCCCGCGTTGTGCAACATCGTCAAACGCGTGGCCATCGAGGCCGGTGAAATCACACTCGATTATTTCGAAGAAGGTATGCACATCGTCCATGACGACAAAAAGGACGGATCTCCCGTGACCGATGCTGACCGCCGTGCCGAAGAATTTATTGCGAAAGAATTGCGCAGCCAAATGCCCGATATTCCCGTGGTCGGTGAGGAATCCGTATCCAACGGCGAAGTCAACGATGTGAAGGGGCATGAATATTTCTGGCTGGTCGATCCTCTGGACGGCACCAAGGAATTTATCGAAGGCAGTCCCGATTTCACCGTGAACATTGCCCTCATTAAAAACAACGTGCCGATGCTCGGCGTGATTTACGCGCCCGCGAAAGGCGAAATGTTTTCGGCCTATGGCGAAGGCACGGCGTCACGCTGGACCCAAGAAGGCGACAAGGAAAAAGAGATCAGCGTGCGAAGACCCACGCGTCACGGCCTTGTCGTCATCACATCCCGCAACCGCGCGCAGGACCAGATCGCAAAATACCTCGAAGAACAAAAGGTCGAAAAAATCATCCGCCGCGGAAGCTCATTGAAAATCTGCGCGGTAGCAAGCGGCAAGGCGGATTTGTATCCCGGTTTCGGACAGACATCCGAATGGGACACGGCGGCGGGGCAGGCAATTTTGACATCGGCGGGCGGCGAGATCGTCACGCTGGAGGGAACGCCGCTCACCTACGGCGACAAGGACGGGCATTTCAACAACCCGCAATTCCTCGCGCGCTCCAAATATCTTTCGGGCGCGGAGCAATAAAAAAGGCCGCATCAAGCGGCCTTTTTCTTGTTCTTGTTAAAGCTTAGGATTTCGCGGCTTCGGCTTCGATGCTGATATGCACTTCATCCGAAACAGCGGGAATGCCGTAACCCATGCCGAATTCGGAACGTTTCACAACGCCCGTCGCGGAAAAGCCGACAGTCTCTTTTTTGCTGAAGGGGTTTTCGCCCTTGTGGTTGAAGGTGACATCGAGCGTAACGGGTTTCGTCACGCCGAGCAGGGTGAGGTTACCCGTGACTTTTGCGGTTTTATCGCCCGTGGGCTCCACTTTCGTGCTGGTAAAAGTCGCTTTGGGGAATTCGCCGACATTGAAGAAATCCTTGTTCTTCAGATGATCGTCGAATTTCGTATTGCCCGTGACGATAAGGCCCGTGTTGACGGTGACATCCACCTTGCTGTTCGCAGGCGCGGCTTCATCCAGTGTGATCGTGCCTTCCACCATCGGCAAAAGACCGTTGGGGTTTGAGAACTGGACATGGTTGGCCTTCCAGATCACGGTCGTGTGCGAGGGGTCCAACGTGTAAGTGTCTGCGGCGTGCGCGGAAAGGGGGGTAACAAACGCGGCGGCGGCGAGAAGCGCCAAAAGTTTTTTATGCATGCGAAATCTCCTAAAATAATGGATGGATTTGATCGAAATTAGACCTATGGGGAAATTAGTAAAGAGGCTGTGAAGACCTAATTGTCTTTCCACCAGCTTTTCAGCAGCTTCTTTTGCTTTTGGTAGAGCATGTAGCGGTTTTGGAGGGCAGGGTCATGCTTGAGGGCTTCACGCACGCTGCGGGCGCGGTCTTCCTCCATCTGGCCATCGACCAGAGCTTGAAGGTCCATATCGGTGATTTTACCCGAATAACTCATTGTGGCGTATATCGCTCTCATACCCATTCAAACTGTGCGGAACAATACTAGTTCCCCAAGCACTTTACCTATGCCATACCCGCGGAACTTTCAAAGCCTTCCCCCCGTTGGTATCGCAGAGCTTAATTTAACAAATTAATCAGGAGAATAAAATGCTTAACTGGGCTTTAGCTTTTCTGGTGGTGGCCATTGTAGCGGCCATATTCGGCTTTGGCGGTATCGCCGCGTCGGCCGTGGAAATAGCCAAAATCATTTTTATCGTCTTTTTGGTGCTTTTCCTCATCGCCGCACTTATGGGCGCGCTCAAGGGTCGTACACCACCCGTTTAATTTCAAAATCCCGCAAAGCGGCACCCCCAAAAAGGGTGCCGTTTTTCATTGACCATATCCTCAATAAGATATTTATTATATTTAACAAAATCATACAGGACCACGCATGAAAAATTTCCAACTGATGCGTAATTTCATCATTTTTGCGGCCTTCCTTGTTCTTTGCATGAGCGCCCTTGCATATCACGTCGTCAAATCATCAAACGATATCGAGCGTTCCGGCATAAAGGTCAACCACACCCAAAACGTCATCATTCAGGCGCAGGAATTGTCGAAGTTTGTGATCGCGACCATCTCTGCACAAAGGCGGTATTTGTTCGAGCGTTCCGAAAGCAACGTCAAGCAATATGAGGACGCGAAAATCACGCTTTCCAGCCAGATCGGAAAACTGCGCGAATTGGTGCGGGACAATCCCTCGCAAGCAAGCCGTATGACGGAAATCGAACATTTATCGCTGCAGTTTAAAGATGCACTCGATGGTAATTTGAAAAAATTCGAGGATACGACTCTCAGCCCCACCCTCAAAGATTACGACGATGTGGTGGTGGTTCGCGATAACATATTGCGCCTGAACAACGATATGCTGGACGAAGAATACGCACTATTGATCCAGCGCGAGGGCACCGTCACCACAGCTTTGGAACGGTACCAAATAAGCCTTCTGATCGGCGGCATTATCGCATCGCTGATCGTTCTTATTTTTAACTGGAATTTGCTGTTGGCGCAGTCAAAGATTTCCGTGGCCGAAGCCGGCATGAAAGAATCCGAGGAGCGCCTGCGCCTCGCCATCCGCGGATCGAACGACGGTATTTTCGACTGGGATTTGAAGAACCACGGTATTTACTGGTCGCCGCAATACAAGCAGATGCTGGGCTTTACCGAAGAAGAAATCGAAGGCAGCGAGGAGGCTTTCCGCAAGCTCCTCCACCCCGAAGATTCCGAAAGCTTCTGGGAAACCTTCAACAATTACATCAACGGCAACCTCTCCGAATTTTCCAGCATCTACCGCATGGTCGGAAAATCGGGACGCGAAATATGGATCCACGGACGCGGCAAGGCGATTTTCGACGAGAACCGCCAGCCTGTGCGTTTCATCGGCGCGCACACGGATATTTCCTATATTAAAGAGCATGAGCGTATGTTGAAGGACGAGCGCGACCGCGCCGAAGCCGCATCCGCCGCCAAGGGCGAATTCCTGGCCCACATGTCCCATGAAATCAGAACGCCGCTCACGGCTGTTTCCGGCATCGCTGAGATTTTGAGCAATTCCGACGCCATCACCGATACAGGCCACAGAAAACTTATAAACACGCTGCGCACCAGCACGGAAACGCTCAAAGAACTCATCAACGACATTCTCGATTTCTCGAAAATCGAGAGCGGCGAGGTGGAATTGCACAACCAGAAATTCGTGCTGGGCGAGATGTTTGAACAGGTCATCAGCATCATGTCCGTCAAGGCGAACGAAAAATTCCTCGATTTCTCGTTCGATTTCGACGATCTGCGCGGCACCGTGTTCAACGGCGACCGCCAGCGCCTGCGCCAGATCCTCATCAACCTGATCGGCAACGCCATCAAATTCACCGAGAACGGTTATGTCGGCGTTACCGCGCGCATCGAACCGATCGGCGATTCCCACGTCATCCGCATTGATGTGAAAGACAGCGGTATCGGCATTCCCGAAAGCGCCATCCCCATCATCTTCGAAAAATTCCGCCAAGCCGATTCATCCGTATCGCGCCGTTACGGCGGCACGGGCCTCGGACTTCCCATCAGCATGAGTCTCGCCCAGATCATGGGCGGCACCATCAAGGTGGAAAGCGAGCAGGGACGCGGATCTACATTCTCGCTCATCTTGCCCTTTGCGCAGGTGACATCGGATTCAGGCGTCGATATGTCCGAAGTCGTGCGCATGCAAAAACTCAACGACAGGCTGAAAGTGGCCATCGGTGAGAAAAGACGTATTCTTTTGGTGGAAGATTACGAAGGAAATATCGTGGTCCTCAGCTATATCCTGAACGCGCTGAACTGTAACTACGATATCGCCAAAACGGGCCTCGAAGCCATCACGCTCTGGAAGGAAAAGCATTACGATTTGATCCTGATGGATATCCAGATGCCCGAGATGGACGGGCTTACAGCCTCACGTATTATCCGCAAAGTAGAAGACGAACAGGCATTGCCGCGCACGCCGATCATCGGTTTGACGGCCCACGCTCTGGTCGCCGACAAACAAAAATGCATCGAAGCGGGTATGGATGAATATCTTTCCAAGCCGATCGTCGAAGCCGATCTCAAGAACGCAATCCTTGCGATCCTCGAAGAAAAACAGCTTGGGTCTGGGACCCAAGCTGCTTAATTCATGACGAAACAATTGTTGGTAACGACGCTTATGCGGCGCGTTGCAACATCGCGATTTCTCTTTCTTCGATGTTTTCACCGAATTCAGGGCTCATAGGACCTTCCATCATCGCGATGAGTTGGTTACGAGCGCGGGACAGTCTGGAACGTACCGTACCGACGGGGATGTCCAAGATGTCGGCGACTTCCTGATACTGCATGCCTTTGACGCATACCATGATGAGGATTTCTTTGTGCTCGGGAGACATTTGCTCCATGGCACGGCCAACGGCTTTGACTTCCAGTTTGGTTTGTTGATCCGGCTCGACCGAACGGTTCTCAATGTGGAACTCGGGGTCGTACTGGGATTCGAATTTCGTTTTGCGACGGTAGTCGGTCACGAAAATGTTATACATAATTTTCGAGGACCATTTGAAGAGGTCGGTGCCTGTTTCAAAGTAGCTGTTTTTTTCCAAAGCGCGGAGAAGGGTGGACTGAAGCAAGTCGTCAGCTTCCGTTGCGTTACGCGTCAGCTTGCTGGCGAATTTTCTCAGTTTTGGCATTTCTACGATCAGGTCATTTTGCTTGAACATTGTAGGCTCCTTAGGGTTAGTGTTGTTTCGTCGTCATGTTTGTAGATTATCGAGGGAACGTATCCGCGCTTTGTCCGTTATGTTTCGCCAGTGAAAAACTTTGTATCTTTTGTGTAACAAACAGTTTGTATAATCAGTTCAATGGGCTATATTGGCTCAAATCCAATGCTTTTTAGCCATAACTAAGGGAATTCATGCCCAAGGCCACCATTCTCAGCGTAGACGACGACGAAGGTTTGCAGACCGTGATCTCGCATTACCTCGAATCAGAGGGCTATGCGATGCTTTCGGCACGGTCCGGCAAGCAATTGCTCAAGGTTCTTGAAGAAAATACGCCCAATATCATTCTGCTCGACCTCGTGTTGCCCGATACAGACGGCATAAGCATTCTCGCGCAATTGCGCGGCGGTAAAAAAATCCCCGTGATTGTTGTGAGCGGAAAGAGCGACACCACAGAAAAGATCGTCTGCCTGGAAATGGGCGCCGACGATTACATGACAAAGCCTTTTGAAATGCGTGAATTGTCCGCACGCATCAAAGCGGTGCTGCGCCGCGCGGAAGAAACACCAATGGCGGCGAACGAATCGACGCAAGGTGGCGGCAAAATAGAGTTCGGTGGTTTCGTGCTTGATAAAGGGCAATTCCAGCTTTTCGATTCCAAAGGCGTGTCGGCTGACCTCACCACGGGCGAATACAGATTGCTCGAAGCCTTGGTATCCGCGCCCAACAAAGTATTGTCCCGTGAACGCCTGTTCGAACTGACCCGCGAAAGCGATTATGATTCTTTCGACCGTGCCGTGGATATACAAATAGGCCGCCTGCGTAAAAAGCTCGGCGACGACCCGAAAACGCCCACTTATATTAAGACCGTCCGCGGGGCGGGATATATGTTCACCGGCGAAATCAAAAACGCCTGATTCAGCCCTTTATAAACGTATTGACCAAGGAACTTTCGCGGTCCTTGGCCGTTTGTCCTGTTGTTAATCCATTTAAACTGCAGGAGAAATATTATGAAAGAAGTCATCAAAGACACCACGAACAGCATCAAGAAAGCTGCCGCTGTCAGCCCGATCCGTGAAGATCTGGAAACGCTCAGAGAAGACGCTCTGGTTTTGCAACGCGATGCCAAAATTCTGGGTCAAGACCTTAAAGAAGAAGGTTACAAGCAATTGTCCAAAGCCGAAGCCCGCGCCAAAGAAGCGCTGGAAGAAGCCAAGGTCAAAGGCAAAGACACCTATTCCGAGCTGACGAACTTCGTACAAAACAATCCCGGTCAATCCGTGGCTATTGCTTTTGTCGGCGGTATCATCGCCAGCATGATCCTCGGACGGAGATAACAACCATGTCTCCGCTCGTCACTCCACTAGTGAGGGAGCTTTTGGTCAACGGACTGCTCGCAGGTGCGGCAGTCCGCACCGCCAAAAAATCGTCTTCTACAGCGATCTTTTATGTATTGGCGGGAAGCCTTTCGTTGCTGGCCATGGTGTTTTTCGCCATAGCCGGACATGCTTTGCTTCTTGAATATTATGCCATGCCTGTTGCGGGCGCATTGACGGGGCTTTCTATCCTCGTCATCGCGATCGTGACAGCCGGTACGGGATATGTCGTTTCCAACCGTAAAAAGATCGCCCGCAAAAATCCGCTGGCCGAACACGGTATGATCAACAATATCGAACATACCATCAAAGGACTGTTGGATAATTTCGAGGAACCTGTGAAGGACAATCCGAAGATGGCGTTGTTGATGGCCGCAATTGCAGGTTTTGCAGCCGGCGACCAGCTCAGCGACCGTTTACACTAATAAAGACAAATTAAATTTATGGCGCAGGGAACAAATTGTCCCCTAAGCCGTTGGCACTACAACGTTTGACAACAAATTAAATTAATCAGGAGAAATAAAATGACGAAATACATTCTTTTGGCCCTTTCCGCCGTAATGCTTGCAGGCCCCTTGGCTGCATGCTCCAACACGGTTCACGGTGCAGGCGAAGATATCGAGAATGCCGGCGAAGGCGTTCAAAAAGCCGTCCCACCGAAAAACTAAGGAATAGAAACCATGAACAATAAAGGTTTACTCGTCGTAATCGCTGTCGTTCTTATCGGCATCCTCGGCGTGATGTTTATGAATTATCAGGAAAGCCAAAAAGGACCTGCCGAGAAAATCGGTGATTCCGTAGGCGAAATGGTCGAAGAAGTCGGTGACGAAATCGACGACAACACCGACGCACGATAATTTACAGAAAAAAGCATTATGAGAAAACCGCATTTTTATGCGGTTTTTTCTATGCGCGTACGGAACCAAGTCCTTTACGCGCTGGTTAGTGCAGCGAACTCAAATTTTTTACATTTACAGGAGAAAATCTATGACAAAGAAAATTCTTATGGGCGTATCCGTCCTCGCAGTATTGGCCGCTTTCCCGGCATTCGCTGCGGACACCGCAAAAGATAAAGCGGACACGGCAGGCGCTAAAATAGAAGCGACGGCCGAAAAAGCCGCTGACAAAACAAAAGAAACATACAATGAAGCCAAAGAAGCAACCAAAGAAGGCTACGCGAAAGCCGAAGCCAAAACCAAGGAAGCTTACCAAGACGTCAAAACCTACTTCAATGAAGACAAGGACGACGATGCGACGGTCAATATCATCTCCCGCGTGACGGCGGATGAGCTGATCGGCAAAAAGGTCCAGAATGCCAAAGGCGAAGATATCGGCCGCATCAAGGACATTCTGGTAACGGCTGACGGCGATGCCGAAACGGTTGTTATCGATGATAACGGTCTGGGTCTCGGCGGCAAACTCGCCGCGTTCGACTTTGATGTGATCGAAGGCTTGTCCAACGATAAGGATGTCGTTGTGAAGCTCTCCGAAGCAAACATCAATGCGGCCAGCCGTTTTGAATATGAAGGCGAAGCCAAAGCGGGCGAGAAAATCCGCTTCAAACCAGCCGATCAATACAGCGTAAACAAAATCATCGACGCGAATGTCGTTGACCCCGAAGGCAAAAAAGTTGCCGACGTGGACACGCTGGCATTCGAAGATGACGATGCGGATTATCTGATAGTGACCTTCAACAAGATCCTCGGCGTTGGCGGCGACAAAGCTGCCCTGAACCTCGAAGCTCTGGATCTCGTCGAGAAGGATGGAAAAATCACCTTCCAATTGAACACGCAGCAAACCGCGCAGTTCGAAAACTACAAAGAAGGCACGAAAGCCAACTAACAAAGTCGGAGCGAGCGGACCAGCTTACGGGAATTCGCCGGATCGTTCGTTTCAACATAAAAACACCTTCGCCAGTCCCCTCGCGAAGGTGTTTTTTTATGCGGATTTTTTATTGTTTCAGTTTTGTTTCAGTCGGTTTTGGCGCGGAACCATCGCATTTAGGCGGAGTTGGTAAAGTGTAAGTTTCGACACAACAAGGAGACCGACATGAAAGCCAATGATTTTATCGCCGACGCCATGGATTCAGAAAACGCCACGCTGATGTGCTACGGCTGCCCCAAGGGCGATGAATTGCCGCAAGTGGCAGGTATGGAAGATATCCTGATCGACGTTTACAGCGATATGCTGAACATGCCGCGCGATTATGCAGCGTCACGTTTGCATCATCAATACGAAGACGAATTCGAGGGGTTTGAAACTTTAATACATTAAGTGAGCTAAGAAGGAGAACTCTCATGAAAAACATATCTTATATCATTATGGCCGTTGCACTGCTTTCCGTTGCCGCATGCGGTAACACAAAAGGCGAGCGTGCATTGAGCGGCGGCGGTATCGGTGCCGGTGTCGGCGCGGTGGGTAGCGCCGTGACGGGCGGAAGTCCGTGGACAGGTGCAGTCGTCGGTGGTGCCGTGGGCGCCGCGACGGGCGCTCTGACCGACAAGGACGACATCAATCTCGACTAGTCGGACACCATCGCCATCATCAAGAAAAGGCCTCTCAGCACAAGTTTGAGGGGCCTTTTTGCTATGCGATATCTGCATGGCTGAATTCTATTTTTGTATTAACAGATGGGGGATTCTGCCGAAAATATTAGTTAATTGAACGGGTTGGTTGGTGCATGCCAGCCCTGCTTTATTGTGCATCGCGCAACATACAAACCTGAATAACCACCGAATTGGTTTTTAAATTTCAACAGAGAGTCCTAATCTAAATGGATGAGTACGCTTCAACAAAAAAAACAATAAGTCAGAAAGAATCGTCATGTGTTATGAAGCGCCCGAATTCGAGGTCATCATCAAAGGCCACAGCATCGTAAAAGTTGCAGACGGCGGAGTCCGCATAGACGGCCGTGATTTTCATTCCGACATCAAAAACATCACCGCGCTTGTCGATATTCTCAACGAGGTTTTGGAAACGGCCCAAGAGGTCAGGAAGCCAAGACTGGTTGCGTAAAAAAAGGAGCCGAGAGGCTCCTTTATCATTTCTACGCCGCTTTCTTGCGGCTGATCTTTTGGTCGTATTCGCCGACTTCCTTGAAGCCCCCCAGAATCCCATCGATATATTCGAACATGTCGTGCAGGCGGTCTTCGGACACCGGGCTTTCGACCACGACGACCAAGGAGGGTTTGTTGCTGGACGCGCGGATCAAACCCCATGTGCCGTCTTCCAGCGTCACGCGCATGCCGTTCACGGTGACGACGGAGGAAATGGCGGAGCCGAGGATTTTTTCGCCCTTTTTGAATTTGTCTTCGAATTGTTTGGTAAGAGCATCGACCAGACCGTATTTTTTATCATCGGGGCAGTGAGGCGCCATGGTGGGTGAGCCCCATGTTTTGGGCAGGGCGTTTTTAAGATCGGCCAGAGACTTGCCTTCGTTGCGGTCCATCATGCGGCAAACCGTCACCGCCGTGAGAACGCCGTCGTCATAACCGCGGCCGATGGGTGCGTTGAAAAAGAAGTGGCCCGATTTTTCAAAACCTGCCAGCGCGCCCAGTTCGTTCACGCGGCGCTTGATGTAGGAATGGCCCGTCTTCCAGTAATCGGTTTTCACGCCGAGTTCTTTCAAGGCGGGATCGGCATCATAAAGACCCGTGGATTTCACATCCACGACGAAGGTCGGGTTTTTGTGAATTTTGGCGAGATCGCGCGCGAGAATGACGCCGACCTTGTCCGCGAAGATTTCATCGCCCGTATTGTCGATGACGCCGCAGCGGTCGCCGTCGCCGTCAAAGCCGAAACCGATATCCGCGCCAGTTTCTTTTACCTTGGCCGCGATGGCATGCAGCATTTCAAGGTCTTCGGGGTTCGGGTTGTAGCGCGGGAAGGTATAATCGAGCGTGCAGTCCATTTCGATTACTTCGCAGCCGATGGCGCGCAAAGCGTCGGGGGCGAACACACCCGCCGTGCCGTTGCCGCAGGCGGCGACGACTTTGAGTTTGCGTTTGAGTTTGCCGTCCTTGGCGATGTCCTTGAGGTATTTTTCCTTCATGCCTTCGACATAGGTGTAGGAGCCGCCTGAACGGGCGACGCCTTTATTTTCGAGCACGATGTCTTTCAAACGGCCCATCAGTTCGGGACCGAAAGTCATCGGGCGTTCCGCGCCGATCTTTACACCCGTCCAGCCGTTTTCATTGTGGGACGCCGTGACCATGGCAACCGCGGGGCAGTCCAGTTCAAATTGCGCGAAATAAGCGACGGGAGACAGCGCAAGACCGATATCTTTTACCTGACAGCCGGCTTCGATCAGCCCGATGATCAGCGCGTGTTTGATGGAGGCTGAGTAGGATCTGTAATCATGGCCCACAACGACCGCTGGCGGGTTTTTCTTAAGTTCGTGCACGATCGTGCCGATACCGAGACCGAGTTTTTGCACACCGCGCAGATTGAGGTGTTCCGGCGTGAGCCAGCGCGCGTCATATTCGCGAAAACCTTGGGGTGCGATAAGGACTTCGCTTTCAAACGATTCCGAATTCGGTGTGATGTCTTTGGTCATGGTGTGTTAGGCGACTTTCTTGGATTCGTTCGACGCTGTGGTCTTGCCGAAGAATACGCCTTCGGATTGGGACTTTTGCACTTCGATCATTTTCAGATCGGTGGTGCCGCGGTTGATGATAGCGTAACCCGCAGTCGTCTGCACGTTCATGCTCTCGAATGCGGCCAGCGTTTTGATATTGCCATTGATGGAAAAGGCGGCTTTGCCTTCCAAAACGGTGTACAGGCACATACCCGTATCGTGTGCATCGAACGTTTTTTTCTGGCCCGCCTTGATGGTGATTTCGCGGGTGTGGAACGGCTGGTCTGAATTCAGGCTTTTCACCATCGTCCAGGGTTGTTGCGGTTGCGCGGAAGGAGGATCGATCGCTTCGGGCGCACCCATGGTTTTCAATCTGGTGACCAGTGCCTTCATGGAATCGGCGTCCGTTTTGTCGGCGATCAGAATGGCATCGCCCGATTCAACGACCACGATATTGTCGAGGCCGGCGATGGCGATCAAACGGTCTTTGGATTGTACGAGGCAACCTTGCGCGTTGTGCAGGGCGGCTTTGCCTTGCACAACGTTGTTGTGTTTGTCTTTGGGCATGATGTCCCACAGCGATTCCCACGAACCGATATCGGACCATTGCGGATTGCATGGAACGACGGCGGCGTTTTTCGATTTTTCCATGATGGCTTTGTCGAACGGAATTTGTTCTATCACCGTGTAGGTGTCTGCGCAGGGATTTTGTGCATCGGATTGCATGGAACGGCGCACCCCCGAAAGAATGTTGGGCGCGAGTTCCGCGTAATGCGCCAGTACCGATTGCGCGGTGAAGAGGAACATACCCGAATTCCAGAGATAATTACCGTCGGCGATGTATTTCTCCGCCGTGGCAAGATTGGGTTTTTCCACGAATTCCGCAACATCCATTACGCCTTTGTCGGCGGGGGCGTCTTTCGCGCGGATATAGCCATAGCCTGTGTCGGCGCGCGTGGGCGTAATACCGAACGTGACCAGTTTACCGGCGCGTGCGGCATCTAGCGCATCGCACAGCGATTGGCCCAGAATATTTTCATCCGCGATATGGTGGTCGGCGGGAAGGATCCACAAGATCGCGTCTTCACCGAAATTGCGGGAGACGTATTCGGCGGCGAAAGCAACGGCGGCGGCGGTGTTGCGCGCGGCAGGTTCGCACAGGATATGTTTGGTGCCGTTTTCATCGATTTCGGCGATGTGCGCGGAAACGGAATTTTTCAGTTTGCCGAGCGTCACCGTGACCAAAGAAGAGGCATCGGCGCCGCAAACGCGTAAGGCGCGGCGCATGGTGTTCTGCAGCAGTGAGAAATCATTCATCAGGTTCAGGAATTGCTTGGGGTGCTTTTCACGGCTGGCGGGCCAAAGCCTCGTACCGGAGCCGCCGCAGAGAATAACAGGAACGATGAGAGGTTTAGTCATAAACGAGAGGTCCTTAAAAAATGTACGCTTTGGCTTTCAATTTCTGTGCCATGTAAACGCTGGAACTATGGCAATGCTGTGATGGGGTGCACAAATAACAGGTAGTATGGAAAATGACAAGTTCTTTGTGACCGAGTCCGAGAGAATTTTTCATGGTTTTAGAAAGGTTTGCCATGGTACCTGCTGATTTTTGCTTCACTGCAACAATTTAGTTTTACCCAAGTTTGCCAAAGATTTAAAGCTTTTATTGTGCAGTTGCACAAAATAAATCCGGGAACTTTTCTTATATTAGCGAACGCTAAATGATATGGGCTGGAGGTGGTGAACGGGAGTGCCGTCCTTGTATATGACGACAGCCAGTTTATGGGGGCCTTTCGCGACAGGCCAGAGGTAACGCGGTTCAATGGTACGTCCAAGAGTATTTCCGTTCAAAATCCATTCCGCCTCTTCGCCGCTGTTCAATCCTGCGAGTTCGAACCGGAATTTTTGATGACCCGCGGGGATACGCGGATCATATGCCATCCTTAAACCCTGTGTGGGACGTATTAGTTCCCGCGAAATATTTTTTTCTGCGGCAATTTTTTGTGGGACGGGATTATGGGCAAAATATTCCGTGCGCTTGGGGCAGGTGCCGTCGGCCGATGCGGGGCGCGTGCAGATATCGGCCTCGATCAGCGAAGGCGCGAGATAGAGATCATTCGCATCGCGGTTTTTGTTCAGGACTTGGAAGATGGAGCGCATGGCGAGCGCCGGGCCGGTGGAGCCTGTGACTTCTTTCATCGGTGTGCGGTCCAGATTACCCATCCATATGCCGACCGTGTAACGATCGTTATAGGCAAGCGTCCAAGCATCGCGGTAATCGGTGGAGGTTCCCGTTTTTGCCGCCGTGCGGTGCGGGAAATTTAAAATGGAATCATTCCCGAACTCCAGTGCACGGGCACGCGGATCGGAAAGTATATTGCCGATGAGCGACGCGGTTTCATCGCTGTAGACGCGTTTTGATTTGGCTGGGGTATTGTCGTTCATAAGGAATTGCAGGGGCCGCGTGTTGCCGCGGTTGGCAAGGGCCGCATAGGCACGGGTAAGCTCATACAACGCGACTTCGCCGTTGCCGAGCGCAAGCCCTTCGTCATACACAGATGCATCGCGCGTCAGGCTTTCAAAACCCAGATCGTGCAGGCTGGAAAGGAAATTCTCCACGCCGACATAATTGACGGTAAGAATGGCGGGGATGTTCAAAGAATTGCCGAGCGCCTCGCGGAGGCTAAGCTGCCCGTAATTCGTGTTGGAATAATTGCGAAAACGATGAAGTCCAGCGCCCACGGCTTCGGCCATCGGCGCATCATTGAGAATCGTCGCGGCGGTCCAACCTTTTTCGAGCGCATCGGCATAAAGAAAGGGTTTCAGCGTGGAGCCAGGCTGGCGTGGGGAGAGCACGGGGTCTATATCGCCCGCCTTGGTTTCTTTGTCACGCGCCCCCGCGACTACCCATGCGAGGATGTGACCGTTCGTGTGGTCTATAATAAGCGCCGCGCCGTTGGTGACGTGTTTGGGAGAGAGTTTTTTCAGGCGAGAATCGAGAATATCCTGCACTTGGTTTTGCAAGGTTGCGTCCAGTGTCGTTCGCACGACATCGCGGGAAGTTTGCCTTTTGGCGAAGCGCACAAAATGCCGCGCCTCTACGGGCAGGGAAGGTTTTTGAATATCGAGCGTTTCAACTTCATATTGCGCGAGTTCATCCATGTTCATCAGGCCTTTGGCGAGGCGGTCCATGGGTCCGTTTATTTTTTCCGGATTTTTATAAAGATCATACGCGGAAGGTGCGCGGGCGAGAACAGCGAGCGCCAGCGTTTCGCGTGTGCTTAATGTTTCGAGATCGCGGTTGAAATAATAGCGCGCGGCCTGCGTTACGCCGCGGCGGCCCGATGCGTAGGGAATTTGATTCAAATAGAATTCCAGTATCGCGGGTTTTTGCACGTGGCGTTCGAGCAGCGTCGCTTCGATCCCCTCCAACCATTTCGACCAGAGATTGCGGGGGCGCGGGTTTATCATCCGCACCACCTGTTCCGTAATGCTGCTGGCCCCGCGCGTGTTATGGCGCGTCGTAACGGTTTGATAGAGTGCCGCGGCGCGGGCCTTCCAGTCGACGCCGCCATGTTCGTAGAATTTTCTGTCCTCGGAATGAAGGAAAGTTTTTACAAGAAATTCCGGCATATCGTAGAGGGCGGCCGTATCGCGGTTGTTCCACGGCGTCTGATAGGTGACCGAAAGTGCGTTGCCGTTCCGATCGGTCACGGGCACGTTTTGCGAATCCGCGATGATGCGGTCAAAGCTTTGCGTGACAGGCTTTAAACAAACAACCGTTGCGCCCGTGAAGATCGCAACGCAGGCGAGAGAAACAACAGAAAACTGTTTAAGGCGTTTCTTCAACGACCAGTTCTCCCTTGGCACCCGTTCCGAAAACATCGGCATCGTACATTTCTTCCGCACGCGTAGGGGGCGCGGCAAACGTGCCCGTCGCGACGGCCTGCGCCAGATAGGAAAGGTGATAATTGCCCGGCGTCAGATAATCCGAGTAGAATCGTGCGGAATCATGACGCAGTTCCTTGTGGTAGAAGCTCCAGCGGCTTACCGCATATTCCTTCCAGTCGGTGAATTTGAACCAGTAGGAGCCGCCCGATTCATCGAACAGGCCTTGATCCGCATCAACGGTAGAGGCGGTTGCCAGATCACGGTTCACGGTCTCCAATCCACCCGGAAGCGGATCGTTCACCACCACGAAATTACGCGCCGTCGGTAAGGAGAGATACAGATCGACCTTCACCAGATCTCCGCGCTTGACGGAAACTGGTGATTTGGCCAATTCCCATTTGCCGTCTTTTTTGATGCTGTATTCGCGGCGGATATCCATGCCCGCGTTCACCGAGTCTTTCGGATTTTTCGGGGCGTAGGTCAGGCGTGTGTTGTAATACAAACGTCCCGAGCCTTCCTTGGTGAGATTCAGCGTGCTTTTTTTACCCGCATCGCCTTCGTCCAATGGTTTTGCCAATGTCACGGGTTTGTCTTTGACATCCGCGAACATGACATCGCCAAAAGATTTACCGCCGAACGCGGTGGAGACTTTCATATCAGGCTCTTCATTTTCGTAAACCTTGGCGTAGTCGATCAAAGCCTGCATGCAGAAAAGATTTTCCTGCGTGTTTTCAAAATGATCTCGGTTTCCACGCGTTTGCGTGATCATGCGCACCAGTTTCATCGGCTTGTCACCGACCATCTCCTTGTCGTCATAGGCGAGAAGCGCGGATACGGCGGCGCAATTGTCGCGCAACGGCGTGGCCAATATACGCTCCCATCCGTCATCATAAGTGTCATTGAACGAGAATTTTCCGCCTGATTCATTGCCTGACGACAAAATCATGCCGAGGGCTTCACGCGCGGCCTTTTGCGTTTCGGGGAAGGCTGTCGCGGCGGTCATATATTGTGTTTTGCCGAACAGATTCATGCTCTTCACATGGTCTTTGAAGCGCAGAACATCGTCTTTCGTCAATTTTCCCGTATCTTTGAGCGCGGCAAGGATCACGGCGCGCACCGTGGATTTCATGCCGTCTTGGTAAAAGTCAGGTGCGGCGTCTTTCCGCAAGAATTCCAGCAGATATTTGTGCAGGTTGGTTTCGACATTGACGGGGACTTTATAGCCCGCCTGTTTCAACCATTGGAACGCCATCGCGGTGTAGGCCGACAAATACGGATCAACATATTGGTCATCCGCCGTGTAGTACGCCATACCGCCGTTCGGAGCTTGGAAGCTTGCCGCCATCTCCAAGGTGAGTTGCGGGAGCAGATCGGAATCATCCCATTCGGTTTTTTCGTCCAGATACGGTTTCAGATTGTTGAAATGCGACGCCATCACGGCTTTGCTGATGCGTTGTTCCCAGCAGAAATAGGGATAATCGCGCATGTAGTTGAACGCGCCGTCCAGCCCCGCAATGACGGATGGGGACAGAGCAACGCTGACTTCGCCCGTATCGGTGAAAATATCGTCGGGAACGGCGATGCTTTCGGATACCTTGGCGTCCGTGGTGGAGGCATAATTCGCCGCCACTTCCAGCACGCGGGATTTCAAAACAGGCAGGGTGTGTTCCATGCCGTCGGAGTCTTCGGCGTCACCCGCCGTAACGGAGAAGGAAATCTTTCCTTCGGGGCGGTTACGGTCCATCGGCAGGAACGGCGTTTCCAGAGGCATCGTAATCGTCGCGCGTTTGTATGGCTCCAGCGATACGGTTTCTTCTTTCGTGGCCGTCTTCACATCACCGCTTGCGTTGATCGTGACCTCGATGTCGCGCTTTTTATCCGTGCGGTTCATGACCGTAAAGGCCGCGTTGAAGAAGTCTCCTTCGCGTACCTGATTGGGCATCGCAGGGCGGATTTCGGTGGGGCGGTTGACTTTGAATTCGGCCGTACCCAAACCCATGCGGTCGTTCGGTGTGGTGGCGATGGCGAGAATTTTCCAGCCAGTCAGATTGTCGGGCGCTTCGAATTCGATATGCGCGTTACCGTCCGCGCCGATCGGCACGGAAGGATTCCAGTAGCTGACGAACTTGAAAAGATTGCGCATACCCGCATCGACGCCGCCGTCTCCGCCCGCATTCGCTCCTTTTTTCTCAAACTTCTGGCGGCCCATCAGACGCGTCAGAAGGCTGTAGTTGGCGACATCGAGCTGGTCGAGTTCGTAGAAGCCGCTGTAGGGATCGTAGGCTTTCAATCCCGCGCCGATCAGGTCGAACACGGATTCATCGAGTACGGCCACCGCCAGCTCGACAGGTTCTTTGGTATCAGTCGCGTTGGCGGGTTGCGCGGTCAGTTCCACCTTGATCGTGTCACGCGGACGATAAACTTCTGCTTCCGCCTTTGCCGTCACTTCCATTTTCTTGTACGGGTCGGCGACATCCATTTTGACATAGCCGACGCGGAAGGCGGGCTTGCCCATATCGACTTGGCCCATTTCGGGCGGCGGCGCATCGACGCGCGGAGACATGACGGACACGGAGAGATAGAATCCGGGCACGTAATCAGGTTTTACGGGTACTTCGATGACGGGGGCGGAACCTTCAAGTTTTTGCACGAAGCTATCCAGAACGCCCAGACGTTCGACGGTGATGAGCGCATGCGCACCGGCAAAGGGGTTTTTGATCAGGAAGCGTGCCGTGTCGCCGACTTTATATTCGGATTTTTCGGGCAGGATGGTGAGCATGTTTTCCTTGCCCTCGTTCCACTGCACGTAATCATCGCCGCTCACCCACAATGTTTGTTGGGAGCTGTGTTCATGGCCTTTGGTGTCTTTGATGGTGGCGGTCATACGGTACGTGCCCGCAGTGTCCGGCGTGAAAGCGCAACCCGGCCCGTCTTCACGGGATTCTATGGTGCAATCTCCTACTTTTTCCCATTCAACCGTGTTGTCAGAGGTGTAGGCATTGCCGGCGCTTTTGACTTTCGCGGTAACGACTTGTTCTTTTTCAACGACGAGAGTAATAAGCACGCCGGAAACTGGTTTACCCGCCGTATCTACGACCAGTGTTTGTACGTTGGCGGGCTTTTTGGTTTCGAACACCCATGCAGAAGGCTTCAAGCCCACGAGGCGATCTACGCCCGCATAATCAGCACGCGCGGCGTTGGCGATGGATTTGCCGCGATCATCGCGCACGGCGGATTCCACGACCAGTTGTCCGAACACGATTTTCTTTTCGGGGATGGTGAAGGAGGTTTTCCATTCACCCTTGTCGTCCAGCTTGTCTTCTTTTTGAAAGATATCTTCGGAATCCGTTTCTTCCTTGAAGGAATCAAAGGTAAAGCCCTGTGCCTTTGGGTCTTTGGATGTAAACGGGCGGGATTTCAGCGTGATGGTGGAACGTATGGCGGCATTGCCGTATCCGCCGCCGCTGTGCAGCTTGGCATCCGCATCGATATCGAGTTTGTCGCCCACTTTAAACGCATCGCCGTTGAGTTCCGTGGTAACGCGGAAGGGGGCAGGAGTGAAATCGCTGACCAGCACCGAGAGCGGGTAGAATTCGCGCACCGTATCCGCACCTTCTATTTTAAAGGTCGCGGTCAGTTTGAACTGATACCAGCCGACAGGCGCGGTTTCGGCGATTTTATAGTCGCCGCTCAGCGTGCCGAAATCATTCAGCTTCACGTCTTCAATTTTTTCTACGCTTTTGCCCGTGGGGTCGGTGATTTCAAGCGCGTATTTGCCGTCCGACGGTGCGATAAAGCGTTCATTGTCCTGATCACGCACATAGATTTTATATTGCATGGTGTCGCCCGCGCGGTAGATACCCTGCGCGGTCATGCCCCATGCTTTCATGTGGCCGTATTTCTTTTCGTTGTTGGCGTAGATGTCGGTGGCGACATCCCACATCTGCACGCCGTATTCGTAGCTAATGGGGAGCAGGCCCATATCGTCGCCCTTGTGCACGAGCACCATCAGGCGGTCGTCTTCGTCTTTCCATGACTGCATCAGGGAAAGATCGGGATCGAGTTCCGAAAGCCCCGCAAACGTCGCAACACCGTTTGCATCCGTCGTAACGGTCGCTGCGATGGCCTGATCACCCGAGGGCTCCATCACCGTCATGGGTGCGTTGTACACCGTGACCGTGGCTCCTTCGACGGGTGCGCCGCTCGCAAGATCCGTCACCCAAACGGTGGATTTGAAGTGGCCGAGTTTGGCGTAAACCTGGAAAGGCGTGACCTGTGCGAAAAGCTTGTTGGCGCCTTCCCATTTATCGACGGCGGGTTCGGTTTGCAAAAGTCCGAACAGCGCGCCGCTTTTTCCGCCCAGAAGATTGCGGATACCGACCGGCACGGCGAACTGCACGTCTTCCACTTCGGGAAGAATGGTGCCCAGTGTTCTGCCGTCATCCGACCCTGCGGTATTCATGGAGTGATAGTCGATCGAAAAGCTTTTCAGATTGTTGACATAGAGCGGCATGTCGGAATCCACGCCTTTTTCCAGCACGACATGTTTATAGACGAGTTCATAATTCGGTTTGCGGTGGCTGGTTGCGAAATCGAGCGAGAAGGCGGGGAGTTTGCGGCCGAATTCATCGACTATTTTGCTGGTCGCTATCGGTGCGGTGCCTTTGAAGAAGGCGACGATCCGTTGCCACAGATTTGGTTTTTGGTTGCCTGCGGAAACTACATAATCCTGCGCGGCCTTCAGGCCGTAGGGCAGGTTGACGCGGTATTCGCCTTCGAGTTGTGAACGATCGTCATAAAGGCGCGAATATTCATTCGAAATTTCACCCCACGGATTGGCGTCTTTGTTGCCACCGCCGAGTTCGGGAGTGATATCCAGATGTTCTTTCAACTGCGAACGGAACACGGGTGTGGAAAAAGACAGGCTGACCGCCGAAAGCGGATCGCACATTTGTTCAGGAAGCGGTTTGCTGCCCGCCTGTATGAACACATCGCCGCCCATGACGCTGCGGCAGCTCAGGCCGCGCACGTAAAATTCGGGGAAGGTGTAAAAGCTTTTGATATCTGAAACATCGCCGCTTGCTTCCGGCCCCGTAGCGGAGACAAGGCCCGCTTCCTGTTTCAAGACAAACTGCGTCGCGAGTGGCAATTCTTTTTGCGGGGAGACATACCATGTCATCCGCGCTTCTTCGGCGCCGACCATGACGGGTTCGGTGGTGTCTTCTTCATCGGTGATGACAGACGCCGCATAGCTTTCCTTGGAGTTAAAATCTTCAAAATAAATATGTGCCGCTGCGGAAGATTTTGTGACGTTCTGGTTGAAGCGCACACGGTAATAGGGTGTGCCCGGAGACTTCCACGTTATCACATAGGCTTCGATAGCCTTGGGGCGTTGTGTGCTGAAGGTGTGGTCCTGCGCCGCCGCTATGCTCGCGCCGTCTTCGGCTTTGATGACGGGTTCGACATGCACGGAATATTTCGTGGCATCGGTCATCTGTGCTTGGTCCGAAAGATTGCAAGACAGCGTGGTGGTGTTCAGCCAGCGCCATTGGCAATCGAGGGCGGGGGTGATGGTGATACCGACTTCTTCGGCGGTACGGTCCATGTCGCCCAACGGGACAACCGGACGGTTGAATTCCAGAACGATCTGGCGCATCGCAGTGACGTCTTCGCCTTCGGGCGTTATGCGCAAAATCCGCAACTCTTTGGCGTCTTGGGCGAGGACGGGCAGGCCGCCCGCAACCATCAGGAAGGAAAGGAAAATAAGACAAAGCAACGTGCGACCCATGGAAGACGACTTTCGGTGATGATGTTGGTGTGAGTGTGACTATAGGAGGGAAAGTTAATGGCTTCAATCGCGGCCTTAACTTTTTCCTTATGACAATAATATGATTGAAGCGGGCAAACGGACACTATATATAAGAGCCATGACCGCAGCCCTTTCCAAATCCGATATCGCCAAGCTCGTGAAATCCACGGCGGATTTCTGCACGGCCAACGGTTTGCGTTTTACGGATTCCCGACAGCATGTGCTGGAGATTGTCGCAGGTGCCAAAAAACCGATGGGAGCCTATGACATCCTCGAAGCGCTCGGCAAATTTATAGATGATCCCAAACCGCCGACTGCGTACCGCGCTATCGAATTTTTGATGGAGCAGGGGTTGGTCCACCGCATCGAAAGTTTGAACGCCTATGTGTTGTGCGATACCGACCACCGCCATGCGGGATCGCAGTTCATGGTGTGCGATTCCTGCGGCACGGTGATAGAGGCGCATTTGTGCGAGCTTCCGCAGGATCTGGAATCCCACGTCAAGAAACAGGGCTTCCACCTGAAAAAATGGGACGCCGAATTACACGGTACGTGTAGAAATTGCACAATTGATAGTTAATAGTGCCAGTGCTGTTGCCTATTTGGCTCCGAATTCCTGAAGCAGAATTTTCAATATCGCCCACGCTCTTAAGTTAAAGTAAGAGTGATAGTAAAAAATATAAACGAAATTTTAAAAATTCTTACCTGTATGTTCCTTCAAGTTAATGAGACCCCACAAACTGAAGATCGGAAGATAATCTTTCTGTGATGCTTTTCACATGAGAGTGGGATGATTGTTTGCTTAATAAAAAATTATATCTTATCCCAACAGGTGAAATGAAGGTTAATGTTATATATTCTTTGGACATGGAAATGATCTCATAATCCATTACAAAAATATCACTTTTTTTATTGTTAGACAGGCATTCATTTGACATCTGCAAAAATCCTTAAACAATTTTCTAAAAATAAATTTTATATTTAATACTCAAGCTTAATCAGGCACTAACTAATATTTTTTTACAGGGAAAGCTTAGGCGCTCGTTATAAATAACCATTATAGCCATGGCCAAAGACCTTGAAAATAAGCATTTTAGGCGCCGAATAAGGTTGAATTTCCGCCCCGAAACAGGCACTTTCGGGCCCGATGAACAACGGGCAACTCATATTAAGCGTGCAGGACGCGCTGGTCAGCTTCGGCAATGTGCCGCTTTTCAAGGATTTGACCTTCAATATTCAGGCGGGGACGCGTGTTTCCCTTGTCGGGAAGAACGGCGCGGGCAAATCCACGCTGATGAACATCATCACGGGCGCGCGCGATCTCGATGACGGCGAGCGCTGGATTTTGGATGGCCTGAAGATCGGCTATCTGCAACAGGAAGTCCATTTCAAACCCGGCCAGACGGTTTACGATTTCATCTTCGAAACATTCGGCGAAGGCCACGAAGAGTGGGAGCGCGATTACAAGATCGACATGGTGGTGACGCCGCTCGACCTGCATGTGGACGAACGCATGGAAGTGCTCTCGGGCGGGCAGTTGCGCCGCGCCGCGCTCGCGAGGGCTTTGGTGGAGGAGCCGGATCTGTTGCTCCTTGATGAGCCTACCAACCATTTGGACCTCGTCATTATCGAATGGCTGGAAAATCACCTGAAAAACTATCAGGGTTCGATCATCTGTATTTCGCACGACAGAACGTTTCTGGGCAATATTTCCAACACCATCTTCTGGCTGGATCGCGGCAAACTAAAAGTCTGCCCCAAGGGTTTCGGATATTTCGAGGAATGGTCCACGCTGCTCATCGAACAAGAAGAGCGCGAACTGGCCAACCGCCAGAAATTCGTGGAAGCGGAATCCGAATGGGCCTCGCGCGGCGTAAAAGCGCGTCGCAAACGCAATGTCCGTCGCGTCGAAATGGTAAAACTCGCCCGAGAGCAGTTGAAGGCGGATTTGTCTTCTTTCCGCAAGATGATGGGCAAGATCAAGGTTGAAATGGCCGATGTGGAAATGACATCGCGCATCGTGTGCGAATTCTACAATGTTTCCAAAACATTCGTTGAAGACGGCCGCGAGAAAGTCATTTTAAAGAACTTCCATCTGCGTATCCAAAAGGGCGACAAGATCGGAATCTTGGGCAAGAACGGTTCGGGCAAGACCACGTTCCTGAAAATGTTGATCGGCGAGGTAGAGCCCGATTCCGGTTCCGTCAAACGCAAGAAAGAACTGGAATTTTCCTACTTCGACCAGAAACGCAAAGACCTGAAAGACGATCTGACCCTTTGGAAAACACTCTGCCCCGAAGGCGGAGACCATGTGGACGTAATGGGCAAGGCGCGCCATGTGTGCGGCTATTTAAAGGACTTCTTGTTCGATCCCGCCAAGGCGCACCATGCGGTGGGAACGCTTTCAGGCGGCCAGAAAAACCGCCTTATGTTGGCGAAAATTCTCGCCAACCCGAAAACCTGTTTGATTCTGGATGAACCCACGAACGATCTCGACATGGACACGCTCGACATGCTCGAAGATATCATTTCGCAATATAATGGCACGCTCATAGTCGTCTCGCACGACCGAGACTTCCTCGACCAGACGGTTACCAAGATCATCGCGTTCGAAGGCGATGGCGTGGTGGACGGCGTGGTCGGTGGTTACAGCGATTATCTTGAAAAGAAAAGAAGCGAGAAAGCGGAAGAGCCTGTCATCGAGATCAAGAAACAGGTGAAGAAAGAAACGGAAAGCGTTGAAAAGGTTTCCGCCAAAAAACTCAGCTTCAAATTACAGCACGAACTCGACACGCTGCCCGAAAAAATGAAACAGATGGAAATCACCATCGACCATCTGACGAATATGCTCGGCGACCCCGCTTTTTACGCGCGCGATCCGCAGGCTTTCTTGAAAACGACCGCGGAACTCGAAAAACTCAAAGAAGAACTGGCGAACGCGGAAATCCGCTGGCTCGAGCTCGATGAAATGCGCAAATCCGCCTGAAATTCCTAGAATCTAAGCCCTTGAGAAAAGGGCATTTCTCCCTAATTATGAACGAAGGGTTTGCTGTTTTGGCGCGTATAGATCTTATACCGCCGCCGCTATAATTTATCTTATTGATATAATTGGAAAAAACATGAGATTTTTGGCCGTTCTTTCTGCTCTTATATATATGTCTGCGGTAAACATGCCCGCCATGGCCCAAAACAAAGGTCCGCAAGGACCAACCCCCGTCATCGTTTCCAAGGCTTATACCGAACAATTCGTGGATCAAGTTGAAGCCATCGGCACGCTTCGCGCCAATGAAACCATCACTGTGGCCAGCACCGTCACAGAAACGGTTACCGCTATTAACTTCACCGACGGGCAACGCGTGATGAAAGGCGATGTGCTTGTGGAAATGACGGACAACGAGGAGAAGGCATTGCTCGATCAGCAAAAAGCATTGGTCAGTGAAGCGCAAAAACAATTGGAACGCGCGCGGGAGCTTGCGAAGTCGGGCGCAGTATCCGCATCCATACTTGAAGAACGCCAGCGTGACGCCACATCGGCACGCGCAGGTTTGGCAGCGCTTGCATCGCGCCTCGATGACCATATTATAGTAGCGCCATTCGACGGCGTGGTAGGTCTTCGCAATATTTCTGTCGGCGCTCTGCTCCAGCCCGCGACCGTCATCACAACGCTGGATGATGATTCCGTGATGAAACTGGATTTTTCTGTGCCAAGCGTATTTCTGCAAACCTTGAAAGTGGGGACGCAGATTGTCGCAAAGGCCACGGGTTTCGAAGGTGAATTCAAAGGCGAAGTTTCTGCGATAGATTCCCAGATCGACGAAGCCACGCGCTCCGTTATCGTCCGCGCCATCATTCCCAACCCCGACGGTGCATTGAAACCGGGATTGTTGATGACGGTCAACCTGCTCAAAAACCCGCGTGAAGGCGTTGGCATTCCCGAAAACGCCATCATCCCCGAAGGCCGCAAGCATTTCGTGTTTGTTGTCGATACCGCGCAAACCCCTCCCGTCACGGAAAAACGCGAAGTCGTGATCGGCACGCGCAAACCCGGTGAGGTCGAGATTGTTCAGAATTTGAAAGAGGGCGAAACCGTCGTCACCCAAGGCACCATGACGGTAAAAGACGGCGGCGCGGTAAAAATCACGGCGGAGCAGGGCAAGGACGAAAGCCTGCAGGATGTTTTGAAACGCTTGAAAGGACCGAAAGCCGAAGAAGGTAAGAAAACCGACGAGAAAAAACCCGAAGAGAAGAAATAATCATGTTTATCTCTGACGTCTTCGTCAAAAAACCCGTATTTGCCGCCGTTGTATCGCTTCTGCTTGTGGCGTTCGGGATTGTTTCTTTCACGCGCCTTTCTTTGCGCGAATATCCCGACATTGATCCACCCATCGTATCCATCAACGTCAATTATCCCGGCGCATCCGCCGCCATCGTGGAATCCCGCGTGACCGAAGTGGTGGAAGAACGTATTTCGGGCATCAGCGGCATTAACTTCATTGAATCAACATCCGAAGACGGAAGATCGCGTATCTCGCTCGAATTCAAAGTGGGCAACGACATCGAAGCCGCCGCCAACGATGTGCGGGACAAAATTTCGGGCATCATGGACAATCTGCCGGAAGAGGCCGATCCGCCCGAAGTGCAAAAAGTGGATTCGAGCGACGATGTCATCATCTGGCTCTCGCTTCTCAGCGATAGATTATCCATCGCGGAAATGACGGATTATGCCGAACGCTATCTGGTGGACCAGTTTTCCGTGATCGACGGGGTTTCGCAAATCCGGATCAGCGGCGCGCAGACCTATGCCATGCGCATATGGCTGGACAGAACGCAACTGGCGGCGCGCGGGCTGACCGTTAACGATGTTGAACAGGCTTTGCGCGATGAAAACGTGGAATTGCCGGCAGGGTCTATCGAATCCTCCGACCGACAGTTCACTGTGCGCATGGTGCGTGTGTTCCGGGATGCTGACCAATTCAAAAACCTCGTGATCGGGCGTGGCAACGGCGGTTATCTGGTGCGATTGGGCGACGTCGCCCGTGTCGAGCGCGGCTCCGAAGAAGACCGCAATATTTTCCGCGGCAACGGCACCCCGCAAGTGGGCCTTGGCATTATCAAGCAATCTACCGCCAATACCATTTCCGTCGCACGCGCCGCGCAGGCGAAAGCCGAAGAGATCAACAAATCTTTGCCTCAAGGAATGCGTATCGAAGAACGCTATGACACATCTGTGTTCGTGGAAAAGGCCATCCATGAAGTTTATGTCACGCTCGGCATAGCTATATTGCTGGTTGTTCTGGTTATTTACGGATTTTTGGGAAGCTTCGGCGCGACCTTCGTGCCTGCCGTGGCTGTGCCCGTATCTCTCATATCCTCTTTCATGGTGCTTTTGGCGATGGGATTCTCCATCAACATCCTCACGCTCCTTGCATTGATCCTCGCCATCGGGTTGGTCGTGGATGACGCGATTATCGTGGTCGAAAATATCGTGCGGCGTATGCGTGAATTGGGAGAGACACCATTGGTAGCGTCTTACCGCGGCACGAAGCAGGTGGGTTTTGCAGTTATCGCCACGACGCTCACGCTGATTTCCGTGTTCCTGCCTATCACATTCCTCGAAGGCGATATCGGGCGACTCTTTTCCGAATTCGCCGTGACGATGGCGGCAGCCGTCGGGTTCTCCGGTATTGTGGCGCTGACTTTGTCCCCCATGCTGGCATCAAAATTCCTCACCTACAAATCGGGCGAGAGCAAACTCACGCAGAAAATAGATTCAGGCTTCCTCAAAATCCGTGAAAAATACGCGCGTGGTTTGACGCGTATGTTGGCGCGGCCTTTCTACGTGTTCGCAGGTTTTGCTGGGATTCTGGGGTTGATGGTGTTGTTCTATGCCATCACACCTACGGAATACACCCCCAAGGAAGACCGCGGTGCGTTCATGATAAACGTCAACGGCCCCGAAGGCGCGACATTCGCATATATGAAAGATTATATGGACGAGATCGAGCGACGTTTGCAGCCCTATCAGGAGAACGGCGAGATAGAGAGCCTTCTGGTGCGCGCCCCGCGTTCGTTCGGCAACACGGCATCGTTCAATTCCGGCATCGTGATTGCGGTGCTCAGCGATTGGGGTGATCGCCGCCCCGCGCAGGAAATCATGGACGAGGTGCGCGGCAAGCTTTCTGATTTAACAGGCGTGCGCGCATCACCCATCATGCGTCAGGGTTTCGCGGGCGCGGCAGGCAAGCCCGTGCAATTTGTGATCGGCGGCGGGACGTACGAACAGCTGCGCGAATGGCGTGACACGCTGATCTCCAAAATCAATGAAAACAATCCGGGCCTGAATTCCATCGACTGGAGTTACAAGGAAACCAAACCGCAATTCGAAGTTGTGATCGATTACGACCGCGCGGCGTCCTTGGGCGTGAGCGTATCCAACATAGGCGGTACGCTGGAAACGATGCTGGGGTCCCGCCGCGTCACGACCTATATCGATGCGGGCGAAGAATATGATGTCATCATGGAAGGTGAGCGCGACGAGCAGCGCACATCGACCAGCATGGAGAACATCTATGTCCGTTCCGAAACCACGCAAGCGCTCATCCCGCTCTCGAACCTCGTGACCATTCGCGAATTTGCCGATACCAACACGCTCAACCGTTACAACCGCGTGCGCTCCATCACGATCGAGGCCGATCTCGATAAAGGCTATACGCTTGGCGAGGCGCTGAAGTTCATGGAAAAGACCACGCGTGAAAATCTGCCCGACACGGTCGTAATCGATTACAAAGGACAATCGCAGGATTTCAAATATTCCGGCGGATCGATTTATTTTGTGTTCCTGCTCGGCATTCTAGTGATGTTCCTGGTGATGGCGGCACAGTTCGAAAGTTTCGTCCACCCGTTCGTGATTTTGACGACCGTTCCGCTCGCTATGGCAGGCGCATTGGTAGGGCTATACGTGACGGGCCAGTCGATCAACATCTTCACACAGATCGGATTGATCATGCTTGTCGGGCTTGCCGCCAAGAACGGGATTTTGATAGTGGAGTTCGCCAACCAGTTGCGCNNGATCGGCATCGTCATGCTGGTCGGTCTCGCGGCCAAGAACGGCATCCTGATCGTGGAGTTCGCCAACCAGTTGCGCGACGAAGGACATGAGTTCAAGGAAGCCTTGATCGAAGCTTGTTCATTACGTCTGCGTCCCATCCTGATGACATCGATCACAGCCATGGCGGGCGCGGTGCCGCTCATCCTCACGGGCGGTGCGGGTTCGGAAACGCGTTCAGCCATCGGCATCGTGATTTTCTTCGGCGTTGCCGCCGCAACCATCTTCACATTGTTTGTTGTGCCCGTTGCATATCAGTTGATATCGCGCAGAACGGGATCGCCCATGGACGTAACCAAACGCCTCGAGCGCGAGATGAAAGAAAGCAACGAAGTTTAGGAAATATTATTGGCCTGCGAGCATCGCGGCGAGGAGGTCTTGCGTGGCAAGGCCTGTAACTTTCATGCCATGGCTGGCCTGATATTGGCGGATGGCGTCCACGGTCTGCGGTCCCGTTACGCCGTCGGCGGGGCCGCTGTAAATGCTTTCGTTTTTCAGGACTTCCTGAATTTGTGCAACGATTTCACGGTTGGGATCGGCTTTCTGGACGCTCTTCGAAGCGCCATCGGGACCAGCGCGGCGGCCCTTGGATGATTGATAGAGACCCTGCATTTTCTCCGCCAGCTTGTTCACTTCGGCGTCACCGATATTCATACTGCTCGCCAGTTGTGCCAATGCCGCCTTTGCATCCGTGGAGCCGCCATCGGCCGCGATCTTGTACCACATCAGCGCATCTTCTTGCTTATTCGCGTTGCCGATCAAACCGTTCTCGTAGATAAGGCCGAGATTGTAGGCCGCTTCGACGATGCCTTGATTGGCGGAGCTTTCGAAGAATGCCGCCGCGAGCGGTGCGTTATAATCCACGCCGATGCCTTCGATGTAGGAAATGCCGAGGTTATATTGCGCTTCGGGGTGGCCGTTCTTCGCAGCTTCGCGGTACCAGTAAAGCGCACGATCCAGATCTTTTTCTACACCGAGACCTTGGTGGTAGAGAACGCCGAGATTGTACGATGCGTTGGCGATGCCGTTATCGGCCGCTTCGCGGAACCACAGGGCGGCCTTGTCGAAGTTTTGCGTCACGCCCGCGCGGCCTGCTGTGTAAATGGCGGCAAGGTCATGTTGCGCTTCGGGCACGCCCTTATAAGCTTGTGCCTCCAGATCTTTCAACGTCGCGGGTAGGGTGGAATCGCTTGCGATGCGCTCATTCAGGGGCGCGTTGCCTTTTTCTTTTGCGATAAGGTTGGCCACTTGGGGGTCCTGCGCGAAGGCTTTCGCGCCCGAGGACGCCAGCGGATTGTAAGAAGACGAAGCGGGAGGCAAGGCGGCTGTTTCCGTCGGCGCGGCCAGTTCGGCCGATGCGCCCGGCGCGATTTCGTTCAATTGCGAAGCCAGACCTTCCGGATCTTCTTCCAGAGCCTTCATCAATTGTTCATCCGATGCATTGATCGCGGCATCCGCAGCCGGGGTTTGTTCGGATTCCGTAGGGGGTTGGTTGAGGGCATCCACCGCATTTTGTTCCGCTTCGATCAATGTCGCATCGGCTTCGGGGGTTTGCGAAGCGCGCGGAGCATCGGCCGTGGTCGCGCTTACAGGTTCCCACGTGTTGTTCTCCAGGTTCAAACGTGCAAGGCCGCCGTTTTCGAGCACGGCGATTTTGGGAATTTCAGGTTGTTGCACCTGATTGATGGCCCAGCCAAACAGCAAGGCGGTCACGATCATCGCGGCCATGCCGATACCCTGCAGGCGTACGGATTGTCTCCACCATGGCAGGTCCGCATTCGCGTTGGCGGCTTCGCCTTTATAAGCGGCGATTTGCGGGAAGGGGGAGGAGTTGGCGCTGCTTTGGTCCGTCAACAGCACAAGCGCGCGGGCTTTCAATGTATCCTGCGTTTCGGTGAGGATTTCTTCCATGCGCTCTACTTTACGAAGCACGCGGGTTTTATCCTGTCCAATTTTCTCAAGTGTGCGGTCAAGGCGCGCCTGCTGCATCACGGTTTCATCGAGGCGTGACGTGACACCCGCCTGATAGGCTTCGGTATCGGAAAGGCGTTTGTCGAGCAGGCTCTGCCCCGCGGCGGCCTGTACCAGTTTGCTTTCGGTTTCTTTGAGTGCGCGTTCGAAACGGGCCTGACGTTGCAGGATTTCGGGATCGACGGCAGAGCTTTTTATTTTGTTTTCAAGGGCGAGATATGCCTTTTCCGATTTGTCGGCTTTGTCTTCGAGTTCGTGCAGGGATTTGCGGTACTCGCGCAACTCTGCCAGCAATTCATAACGCTCGGCTTCGGAGCGTTTCAGCTTGTCGCTTATTTGTGCCAGCGTGCGGATGATCTCCATCGCACGGTTCTGCCCCGTCGTCGCGGGCATGGGGGTGGTCATGGAAGATTGGCCCTCATGATCGTTTTCCGGCGGGCGGACCACATGAACTCTGTCGGGTGTGCGTCCTTGTTTCATAGGCGCTATCCTTTTCGCAAAACTGGCTTTGAATTAAGGTAAATATAGCGATTTTGTATAATCGTACCAAGGAAATTATGGAACTCTGTCCACAGGGCCGAAAGGGGCGGATTTCCGCGCCAAAAAGGGGCTTGCGGAAGGCAGGATAATCCGATAGTTTTCGGCCTTCTCAGGCCCTTAATGGGGTCCTTTGTTGGGGCGTCGCCAAGCGGTAAGGCAGCGGTTTTTGGTACCGCCATTCGTTGGTTCGAATCCAGCCGCCCCAGCCATCTAGTCTTCCCTTTGCCACACACCAGAGAAAAACACCCTTAAACCCGCGCAGTTCTGCGCCATTTTCGATGATTGGTTTTTCCGCCACGCGCAGAGAAAACCTGATTTTGGTCAAAATCTCTGCATTTTCTCTACGGGCGAAAAAGCCGCGTGTCGGAATCCGATTTTGTAACTTTATTTCAGCCATGCGCAGGTTCGATCTCATCTAGGTAGAGGGAGAAAACAATCACGAACTTCATCAATTTCAGTTTCGCGAAAATCGACTGCCTACCATGTAGGCGAAAACGAACTTTTCTCTTTCAAAAAATTAGAGCCATACGATGATCAAAAGGGGACGATAATTGATCTGCAAATGCTCAAAAATCGAAGGAAACTGTCACTTTATTATCCAAAACTGCGCCTGCCATTCGTAGGTTCGATTTCACTAAGGCCAGCCATCTAGTCATCCCTTTGCCACACACTAGAGAAAAACACCCTCAACGCCGCGCAGTTCTGCGCCAATTTCGATGGTGAGCTTTTCTGCCACAGGCAGAGAAAACCCTTTCTCAGGCAAAATCTCTGCGTTTTCTCTAAGGGCAAAAAAGCCGCGTGGCGGGCGGGGGAAATTCCCTGCTAACAGGGAAAATAACAGGGAATTTTCCGATGCGGGAAATCAGGCAGCTTGCAGGATATCGAAGCTGCCGAAGATGGCGGTGCTCACATAACCTTCGGAGCAGCCTTCCCGACTGGCAATTTCCCGTAAGGTCAGGCCGTCGAAGTGTTCGTCTCTCCAGATGAAACCTTGGACAAGCTTTTTGAGTTTGGTTGGCGGTATATCGAAAATATCTTTCGGTCCATCCGGTTCAATTACAACGGCTCCGCTCCTGGCTTTGCCTACGGTAAACGGGAGGTCGATACGGAAGGTTCCGGAATCTCCTTCAATCGTCAGGTTTAGATACGTTTCTACAAGGTGTTTAAAGCCTGCAGGATTGATCGAGAGCTCGACAGTGTTCAACCCTACCGTAACCTTTTCAACGCATGTCCTGACAAGTTCTTGTCCGGGGATAGTATGGTGATGATCCAAAATGTAGGCGAGGGCAGTTCCTTCTGTTTTGGCGCCCAGCCTTGCGATGTTTTTCCGCAAGATATTTTCTATAAATGTTTCGATTTGCTGTGCGGGGAAGCGTGACATGATGCCGTACGGATGTTCTCGGTTCTGTGCAAGATTCTGGGAGATATAGTACCGGTATTGTCGTCCATGGCGTTTCGTGAAAGTCGGGCTGTAGACGGTTCCGTAAGGGTCGAAAATCAATCCCTGGAGCATGTGCCTATGTTTAGTCTGCCCCATCCTGGCTACGGTCTGCTCCTTGAGTTGTGTCTGCACCTGCTGCCAGAGCTTGACCGGAATAATACCTTCATGCAGACCTTCATGGATTTTACCCTTGTGTGATATTTTTCCTATAAACGCAGGGTTTTTTAATATTGCATACAAGGCACCACGGGAGAAGTTCAGGCCTCCATAGGCCCTTCCTTTCAGAGATGTCCGTACAGGAGTTTTAATGTTTCCGAGCGCAAGTTCTCTTTTAAGATCCAGCACACTTTTCAAAACTAGATAGCGCTCGAAAATATGGTTGGCTAGTTTGACTTCCGGCTTGTTCACTACCAGTTTTCGGTGCTCTATTTTGTAACCTACAGGTGCAACACCGCCCATCCACATTCCTTTTTGCTTGCTCGCGGCGATCTTGTCTCTGATCCTTTCTCCCGAAACCTCTCTCTCGAACTGGGCGAAGGACAAAAGAACATTTAACGTCAGTCTTCCCATTGATGTCGTGGTGTTGAAGGACTGGGTAATGCTTACAAATGTAACTCCATATTCATCAAACACCTGTACCAGTTTTGCAAAATCCATCAAGGAACGGGTTAGGCGGTCAATCTTATAAACAACGATGATGTGTACCTTTCCTGATCGAATGTCATCGAGAAGCTTGTTAAGGGCAGGACGCTCCAGAGAGCCGCCGGAAAAACCACCATCATCGTATTTATCTCTGGAGGCAATCCAGCCTTCTGATTTCTGACTCAGGATATAAGCTTCGCAGCCTTCGCGTTGTGCATCAAGCGTATTGAATTCCATGTCGAGGCGTTCGTCGGTAGATTTACGAGTGTAAATAGCGCAGATTTTCTTCATTTTTGGCCTGCATTCTTGATCCCGAAGAAAACCCAGCCGTTCCATTTTTTGCCAGTAATGTCATTGGCGATCTTTGAGAGGCTTGTGTAGGTTTTTCCAGAGTATTCAAAGCCATCGTGCTTCACTAAAACGCTATGTTTTTTCCCGCTATGCATTCGCACCAAACGCGTTCCATGTTTTAAGGTTGCGCAATATTCAAAACTAGATGACCTTTTATTATACTGTTTGATTAGCTTGGAAAGCTGCTCATTCTGATCCGGTGAAAATCCATACCCTTGGTTTTCTCTGATTTTGAGTTCTAGGCTTCTTTCCAGCATGGTGCGCCCAATGCGCGCATGCGGCTTTCTACCCCAGGCTTCGCCCCACATTTGACGTAGTATATTTAATGGCATTTTTCTGAGATCTTGGGACATGTATGCTCCTTTTTACATGTCCATACACGGCTTCCTTGGAGCAAGAAGTCCAGTCAAATAGAGATAATGATTCTGGGACTTTTCAAGCAGCGTGCCTGACGCCGTTCACTAATTTGTGCATTTACCCCAGATCTCGGCTCATATATGAGGTGGGTCAACGCAAGGCGCCTTATAATCTGCTCCGCCTTATAACCCTTCCTTACCATTTATATACCTTCTCAATGTTGTCCATAATCTATTCGGATTCACACCTGATATGGCCTCATTTATAGGGGTGGTCAATCTATAGCATCGGATTCAACATCACATTCGGATGTAAGTGTGTTGTTGAGTTGCCGTCTTAACGGTTGCTGTGTGGCGGCTGCATCTTTCGACTCGGGGCAATACACAACTACCTCCTCCCCCTGGGCATTAAGGAATGAGAGATTGATACGCGCAAACTCATCATCTGGCTTGCGTTTATTCATCTGTTCCTTTACGCGTCGACGGCACTCAATAGCATATGAAACATATTCTTCGAACTCATCATCGGTCGGAAAACCAGTAGGGTGTAGAATCTTTAGAAAGGCACAGACGGTTTTCTTGATGCCTTTCTCATCACGGCCTTCAACGCTCTTACCAAGTCGGATACGTTTGCTGACTTCTTCGTACCGATTGGTATGCTTGAATTGGTAATGAAATGCTTCCGCCAGGTAGTCGGTAATGAACCCGTAGTTACTGGTGAGAAATTCACTGCTGTTCTTGGGCATTTCCCAGCCAGGTATGTATGCTGCGAATCGATCCATGATCGCAAGGTCAAACTCAGCGGGCAATGGCTGGAAAAGATCATGCTCAACCGAGTTAACTACTTGGCTGATGGATAGATCGAAGTTGCCAACAAAGCTCAGGCTGGCATCCGCGATAACTTCAGCGCCGCGTGAGAAGCGACCATTTGCCATGAAATCCTTCATGATTTGAATGGTGTCCGGGTCTTTGACTTTAATGCCGCCCACTTCGTCAAAAGCTACGGTATCCCAAAACCCAACCAGTCCAACTTTGCGGCGTGCATTGTTGTAGAATAGCGCCGACTTGGTGGCCTGGCCACCCGAAATCAGAGTAGCGTAGGGTGAAAATTCACTGAAAAAATAAGATTTCCCGGTGCCACGTGGTCCAAGTTCAATGTAGTTGTAATTGGGTTCAACGAGGGCGGCTAGGCGAGCAATAAAGTGCATGCAAACGCGCTTTGACAGCTTTGTTGGCTCTAGGCCAACTGTGCGCAAAATCGCAGCTATCCACTCGTCACGGGTAAATTGAGTACGACCTTCACAGTAGCTGTCAAAATCAAAGCGACTGATCTGGATGGGCCGCAACTCTTCAATGTAGAACGCGTAGTCGTCTTCTTCGATCGCGTTATGTGCCAATGTCACCTCGGCCCAAATACCACCTTCCAATAAGCGGTCATTGTCTCGGTAGAACTTCTCGCCGATAGCAATACGCTGTGAATTGAAGTTCTCCAATGATGCCCAGTGGCGCTTTTCCTTCTCGACATACCGAACATGGACCTTGTCAATAAAGCGGTGCTTTCCCTTGGTCGCTACCTTTGACTGAGCGGCATTGGCCTCGTCAGGTTTTACATAGTTGTCTTGCAGACTGGCTAGCACCGCTTCCATGCCTGAATCCATTTCGGCCTGATCATCACTCGCGCAAAAGCGAGCCAAAAGAAACTCCAGAACGAAGGTGGGAACATTGGTTCCCTTCTTAATTCGGTGAAGTAAATCTTTACGCAATACCTTACCGTCAAAGACGGTTGTCAGTTTTTGGTCTAGTTCATTCATAGTTTTTACACCGCATAGTGGGTTGCCAGGTCAAGTTCGCAGTACACCGTATAAGTCGTTGGATGCAAAGCCTTTATCTTGAATTTCCCCTCGAAATCCATTTGCATTTTGATAGTGACTTGAACCTTGTCACCGGGCTTCAATGACAAAGTTCCTGTTGCCGGATTAACTGCGCCTCCAGCCTTCGCTTCGCCTACCACTTCGCCCTTGCTGTCGTGTGCCTCGAGCAAAATCTCGAAGTTGTTTTCAATAGAGAACATGTCTGCTGTATCAACTGCAAGATCAATCACGGGCATACGCGTGGTGATGGCCTTAGCACCATTTTTGTAGCTCATCACCACAGATGCTTTATGTAAGGTTGGTTGATTGGACGCTTTTAACTGCATCGTTATCACCGGCACTACGCATTCCTGCAAAGAAATACCCCCGTGGTAATAGAGTAAGCCACTGCGATAGGCAGCCAGGGAGCGTGGGGCAGCGAACTTAGGAAAGTCGCCACGAATGCCCATCTTTTCCGCTGAGACCACCAAGTGATTACCATCGTCAGAGCCGTCACCCAACGCGCAACGGTCATGAATGCCAATCCAGTTGCCGGCGGGCTTGCTGCAAAAATCGCCAGCGCCAGCGTGGGTGTTCATGAAGAAACCGTGATCGGTCGCGATCACCACCTCGTGAAAGCCACGCTCTTTCAGCTTATGAATTGCGACCCGAATCCGTTTGAGCGCATTGGTAATCTCTGTAGGCGCAGTGTCAGGGTGGCTCTCAAAGTGGCTATCTATCTCCACCGCGCGCAACACTAACAAATCGGTTTCAGGCGAGAAATCGAAACGCCCGCGAACAAAGTCTTCCAGACGCCCCTCTTCAAAGCGCTGGCCATATTTCTTCTGAAACACATTCATGCGTCGCGCAACCGTATCCACCATCTGCTCACCCAGCATTGGCACCAAGCTCTGTGCGTCCTTCTTGATACAAAGCTGCTGACCTGCCCCTGGCAACAAACTGGCCATACCGACTACCGTGATGCTTGGTAGCTGCGCCATTGCAGCTTGCACCTCAACTTGTCCGTCTTCAGTTAGTTGCCGCTCCAGCGCCACGCCTAATTCATAGCGAAGCGCGTCGATCATGAAGTACGCCACCTTGTGGCCATTCTTCTGCAGCTTGGGAGCTACAATACGGTCAAATACATCGGCATTCGATAGTTGCCCAGCCAATGGCCATCCGCTCTGCTCGACATGGCGAGTGAAGATCACCTGAACCTTCTCGACCAGCTTGCCGTACTGCTTACGAACCTGCTGCTTGACTGGCGTCATGATACCTTGCGCGTCTTGCCAGTCGTAGTCGCTTACTGTCTGCTCGAACTCGCGATGCAAGCGATCAGCTTCACGCAGGCTGCTCACGTAGAAGGCCAACAGGACATCAGGATTGCGCGCGTTTTCTGAAAGTTGCCGCTCCATGTCGTCGCAGGTTTGAAGCAGCTCAGTGGCCGATCTAATCAAATCCCACTGGGCACTGCTTTCGCCTTTGCCTGTCCACACCGATTGATGATGTCGTTCCGAGATGCCCCGCACCCGATCCATGTCATCACGTAGGATACCTTCGATAGCCTGGGTCAAAAACGTGCGTTCTTCAAACGGGAAGGTGTCGCGATCACCCAAATCAGACCAGCCATCAAATTGGCTGGCCAGGTTAAGGTCCTTCTCAATTTCTTCTGCGCGGTCGATGTAGGCACTCTGGGTTCGGCGGTCATTCCGAAGGCGATCGCATAAATCTTCAATCAACGGCTTCGCCTGAGCTTCGGCTCGCGGTACATCAGCCAAACTGATGGGCAATTCGCCAGGCAGATCAAATACAAACTCACTAAACAAAACAAAGCGCCACAGCTCGCTTGCAACGGAGTCCCATGTTTTGCCCCGGGTTTTCAGTATCAGACTCATGCTATTGCGGAGCAGATCACGCGCCTCTGTCACCCAGCTATCACTGCCTTTCAATGCTGTTTGCTGCGCATCGTTCGGCACAAGAAGTGCAAACAAAATGTCTCGGGCTGATTCAACGGCCAATAGCGAACGTAGGCTTGGCCAGCCCAAACCACCTCCTATTGCATCCACCATGGCAAAACTGGGCGAAGTATTCTCTTCAAAAATTGCCCGTATGGCCGTGGTATGATCTGGCTTTCCTTTGAGGCATAAGCTTTCAAAACCGTCGCCATCACCTTCCGGGAAAATCGCTCCTGCTGCGGCTATAGAGGCAAATGGATCAGACTGCCGTTCTTCATCGCTCTCGGGCGCTTTTGCAGGTACATAGACTAGCATCCCGACGAGACGCTGATCTATCACATCACGCAGGCCCTGCATCGCGGCAACCCGGCTCTCAATACTACTCTTTGATGTATCTACAACTAGCAGCTTTTCGTCGGCCAATCCGTTGCAGACATCTTGGTAATGCCCAGCGGGGTCATACACCACAAGACTGCCCGCTTTTTGTAAGCGGGGACGAAGAATTTTGTTCTGAATGAATTCAGCAATGCTCATGAGCTACTCCTTAGGCTCAGGATGGACTTCACCTCCTTGAGCATCTTGTCTGTTCGTGCCGTTATCGCGGCCTCATTCCATTCGGTGCGGGTGGATAAATTAGCGTTCAGATAAAGACCATTGCGATAACCGATGAAGTCGCCCTTGTCGCTCTGGCGGTCACGCTTCCGCATGAACTCCATCGTCCCAAGTTTGGAGTTGTACCCACTCAGGGTCAGGTTGCCGAGCTGGTGGGCGCAGCGCTGGCGTATGGCGTCAGCAGTATCCTTGCTGTTGAGCTCCAGCATTTCCACCCAGCCTGGGCCAAGGTTTTCTGTTTGGGGCAAGATATGCTCAACAGTGAACACTGGGTGATCGCTCGTGTCGTGTGCCCACAGATCGCGCTTGTTCTCGCGAGTCTGGTGCGCTTCTTCTAGCTTGCACAGCATGAAACGAGTTGCCTCGTAGTTGTCGAGGTAAACAGCGCCCTTCAAGCGCGCGTCGCACACATCCTCGGGGGCGGCTCGCGCCAGCAACCAATCGCTGGCGCGCTTCACAAATTCTTCCAGCTGGGTAATTGATTGCGAGCGCAGCTCTTCCAGAAGCTCGCCAATCAACTCTACAAACATAGGATCGAGCTCACGGGTTGCCGGCATGTCAGTCAAGTTCCGCCAGAAGAACCACTTGGTGAGAAGCGCTGCCATTTGACTCAGCGCTTCGCTTTCATCCCACGCTTGACTTTTGGTAACCTGGCTTACCCATAACAAAAACGCATAAGCGGGTGCTGCACCGAGGCGTTTCAGGTCCTGCAAGTTGGCCGCAGTGCATTCGGTCCATTCATCTTTGGCCGCCGACGGATTGATCAGCGCCGAATAGGTCCTTCCCTGGGATTGCAGAGCGTGGAAAAGCCAAACTGGGCGCTTGCGCAACAAAGTATCGT
>DLGR01000016.1:0-572 GCA_002482805.1 Micavibrio sp. UBA7689
CGGCTGGTCGCCCGCCGGCTGGAATTCCGAATTGATTTTAAAGCGGGGGGAGTCCGTGAACGGGGTGCTCGCCGCCATGTTGATTTCTACTGCTCCGCGCATGGGACATATATAGAACATCCAACGGAAAAGGCAAAGGATCAGAAGGTGGGCTCGGCACCCGCTTTGGCACGAACGATAAGGGGCACGGCGAAAGCATCGTCTATGCGGATACTGGCGGCGGGTCTGCCGACTTTGGCGAAATGGTCGAGAATGCGCGCGCCCCATTCCTCGTAGGTAGTAAAGCTTTTATGGGCGGGCGGAATAAAAGGATCACTCAGCGGAAGCATGTATTTGGTTCCGCCCATACGCGCTATGAACGGGCGGTTGCCGTGCAGGATGCGGGAATCTTGATGGCCTGCGGCCTTGCCGACCGCGATGCGCAGTTCGTCATCCGCCGCCGTGCGTTCTGTTGTTTTGCGTCCCATATCACACCTTTTTATATGGATTAATCATACAGTTATTAGGGAAAAAATCAAGAAATTTGCCCCGCACGGCGGGCGTAGTAAGGTGAGAGCCCATCAGCAAAGGAA
>DLGR01000016.1:632-23413 GCA_002482805.1 Micavibrio sp. UBA7689
CTCGCCGCTCCGCCTCCATCGGCAAACTCGGCGCAACTGGCCCGAACAAAGACCAGATCAAAACCATTCTGGAGGCCGCGACGCGCGTGCCCGACCACAACAAACTCTCCCCGTGGTGGTTCGTGGTGTTCGAAGGCGAAGCCCGCGCAAAGTTCGGCGAAGTGTTGAAACGCGCATATGCATTGGAAGACAAAGAAGCCGCAACGGCGAAACTGGATTTGGAAGCGGAGCGTTTCACGCGCGCGCCTGTGGTGATCGCCGTCATATCGCGCATCAAGGAAGGCAAAGCGCCGCAATGGGAACAAGTTTTGAGCGCGGGCGCGGTTGCGTATAATTTATGTCTGGCAGCAAATGCGCTCGGTTTCGGCACCAACTGGGTTACCGAATGGACGGCATACAACACCGAAGTCCAACGCGAATTGGGATTGGACGACCGCGACCATATCGCAGGCTTCATTTACATCGGAACAGAAACGGAAAAGCAGGAAGAGCGCGAACGCCCTGCCCTTGCCGATGTCGTGAATTACTGGAGCCCCGATTACACGCCGCAAAAGGGCGATAAATACGGCAAAGCGGGATTGGGAATTCCAAAAACGGGTTTCAAGTCAGTAAGTTAGTAAATTTATTGACATAACTCAAAAGCGGGTGCTATTTTTCGCCCTCACCCAAACAGAGTACGAATAAATGGCCGATAATTTAGAAATGTTCCTCGGACGCGCATTTTTAGCCGCCAGTAACAAAACCTTGTCTTTGAACGACCACACCAGAGAAACGCTGCGCGAATTGTCCAAATCCAAACTCAGCGCGCAAAAAATCAACATGGCGATAGATTTGTTGATAGGCAAATTGCCGATCCACGAACGTTATGAAGCATCGGTCTTGGTAGTCAATCACACGAGCCGCGATTCTTATGTACACAAAATGGGACTTGAACTGGCGATGGACAATATGGGCACGATCGAACCCTCTTTACGCCACTCTCAATGTCTTGTCCTTGCACGTGAAAGCGATGACAAGGAATATCAGGAGCGATGCTACCGTATGGCATTTCAAAACAACAGCCAACTTCCGTTTAACATGCGCGGTCTGGCGCTGACCATTCTCGAAGCCAATACGCGCCAATTCGAAAAGCTTCACGGCGAAATTGCCGCAAAGATGAAAGAAGCGTTTCCCAGACCCAGCATGCTGGAGCCTATGCCCGTGGAAAAAATCATTCTTATGGATTTGTCGGACTTTGTTGCGGGTATGAAAGCCTTGCCCAGAGCGCCGTAATTATTCGGCGTCTTCGGCTTCGCCGGACTTATCGAACTTCACGATCACGCCGCGTTTTTTGAAATAGGATTTCATCATCTGGCGGCCCTGACGGTTATTCTGCACCAGTTTCGTCGGTTCGAACACGGCCTCTTTTGTACCGGCCGCTTTCAATTCCGCCTTAAGTTCGGCGAGCGCTTCGTCCAGACCTTCATTGTCGTTACGAATGGCTTCGTAAATATTTTCTTTGATTTGATCGAGTTTCGATGCAGCAGCCATAATCTTCAGTCCTTTTGATTAATCTTTTTTCGGTTTCAATGTAGGGAACGCGATAACATCGCGTATGTTCGCGGAATTGGTAAGCAACATACACAGGCGGTCAATACCCATGCCCCAGCCACCGGTGGGCGGCAGGCCGTATTCCAGCGCGGTGACGTAATCTTCATCCACCATCTGGGTTTCTTCGTTGCCTTTTTCCTTGGCGGCAACCTGTTCTTCAAATCTTTGCAACTGGATTTTCGGATCGTTCAATTCAGTGAACGCGTTCACGATTTCCCAACCGTTGATGTAGGTTTCAAAACGTTCCACCAGACGCGGATTGTTACGATGCACTTTCGCGAGCGGCGAAATATCCATCGGCGTATCGGTCACGTGCGTGGGTTGGATCAGCGTGTGTTCGACTTTTTCATCAAACACGGCGGCAACGATATCGCCCCAGTTCGCGAATGTTTCGGTGAACACGCCGAGTTTTTTCGCGGCGGCGGCGGCTTCCTTTTCATCAGCGAATGACAGGAAATCAATGCCCGTGGCTTCTTTGACCAGATCGACCATCGATTTGCGGGCGAAAGGTTTCGAAAGATCGATGACGTTTTCGCCCATGGTGATTTCCATGGAGCCGTTCACGGCCAGAGCGGATTGGCGGATCAGGTTTTCCGTCAGGTCCATGATATCGAAGTAATCCATGTAGGAATGGTAACCTTCGATAGTCGTGAATTCCGGATTGTGTTTGATCGAGATACCTTCGTTACGGAACAGACGGCCGATTTCAAACACGGCGTCAGCGAGACCGCCGACAATCAAACGTTTCAACGGCAGTTCGGTCGCGATGCGCAAGAAGAAATCGGAATCCAGCGCATTGTGGTGTGTCATAAAAGGTTTCGCGTTCGCGCCGCCCAAAAGCGGGCTGAGCACGGGCGTTTCCACCTCTATCGCCCCGAGTTCTTCCATATATTTGCGGATGTATGAAACAATTTTGGAACGCTTGCGCAGCGTCTCGCGGCTTTCCTCATTCATGATGAGATCGAGATAGCGTTGGCGGTAGCGTTGTTCGATGTCCGTCAGCCCGTGATATTTTTCCGGCAACGGCAGCATCGATTTCGCGAGCATCATCGTTTCTTTCGCGCGCACGGACAATTCCCCGCGCGGCGTTCTGCGGATGGTGCCTTTCGCGCCTACGATATCGCCGATGTCATACAATTCGAGTTTGGAAAGTTCAGTCTCGCTCAACGTGTCTTTATGGCAGAACACCTGAATTTTCCCCGACGCGTCCTGAAGGTCCAGAAACATGCCGTTGTTGCGCATGGCCATGATGCGGCCCGCCACAGCGACTGCATCTTCGGTTTCCACCCCGTTTTCGAGGGCGGCATATTTGTCCTGAAGCTCCTGTGCCTTGTGGGAGCGGTCGAATTTATGGGGATAAGCCTCTATCCCGCGGGCCTTCATTTCCGCCAGCTTTTGCTCGCGCGCCTCGCGCGGATTGGTGGATAGGGCGTCTTTTTTCGTTTCCGGTTGTGCCATGGCGATGTTTCTGTGCTAAAATATTGATTGTGTAGGTATTTATGGACCATTTCCCTATGAGAAATCAAGCTCCCACCCCCCATAACCCCCAGTCGGGGAGCATATTTATATGGATTTTCGTGATGATAGCCCTGTTTGCGGCTTTCAGTTTCGCGGTGTCCCAAGGCTCCAGAACGGGCGCCGCAAGCCTTACGGACCAGCAAGCCAAGCTGTTGGCCAGTGAGTTGATCGACTTCGGACGACAGATGAAAGACACCATCAACACGATGCGCCTAAACAATGATTGCGGCGACACGCAAATCAGTTTCGTTGGGGCAGCAGGCAACTACACCAACCCAAATTCACCCGCAGACGGATCTTGTGACGTGTTCGGCACGGGCGGCAAAATGCGCATTCCCGATTTCGGCGATGATCTGAGTGATGACCGTTTGTTCTTCGGACCAAACGAGGTGAGAGCTTCTGACGGCGCACAACATTTAGGCACGTCGGAACCCGATCTTACAATGATACGTCAGATAGACGCCACCACATGCGGTCAGATCAACAAGTTGCTGGGAAACCCTGTTGCATGGACAAGCGGCTCAACAATCTACACGATGTGGGAGTCCGGAAACTCAGCAAACGGCACGCGCAATTTAGCGAACGATAACTGGCTAGAGAATGATTATTTTCAGGGCGATTACAGCGCCAGCGGCTCCAACGGAATATTTTACGACGAGCAGATGACCCATAATGGCGCCAATTACGACAGCTTGAAGCCACCGATGACAGGATGCTTTTGCGACGCGGCTACGGATTGCGCGCCACCTGTAAAATATTACTTCTATAACGTGTTGTGGGTGAGATAGATGATGCGCAAACATCAACGCGGAAACGCATTGTGGTTTATTCTTCTGGCCGTGTTCCTGCTCGGCGCGCTCACCGTGCTTCTGAACCGCGGGTCGAGCAACACCGAAGAAACGGGAGATGTGGAGAAAGCAAGGATCGAAGCCTCAAAACTTTTGACCTATACCAGTTCTATTCAGATTGCGATTCAAAGAATGCTCTCCAACGGCATTAGCGAAAATGAAATAAGTTTCGGGAATGATGTTTTCCAAGCATGTGATGACACACCCATACAACCTGTCGGACAAAACACTTTATGCACAAAGCCGGAGTGCGAAGTATTCAATGTAGGTGGTGGAGGCATAAAAGCAAAGTATCCATCCGAAGCGATCTTGGAGTCATCGGCATGCCCTACTTATTGGAAGTGGGGAACTATGGCAGCCAGTGTGCAGAACTTCGTAAATATAGGAACCCCTGCCAATGATCTCGGGCTGGAAGTATTCGGCCTCACCAGAGCAGCATGCGTGGAAATAAACCGGCTTGTCGGTATAGATAACCCAGGTGGGGATCCTCCGGTCGAAGACGACGAACCGGGGGCAACATATACATGGGAGGGAAACTACGCTCCTGCTACAGGTACTATTGGTAATGACGCGTCAGAAATCGAAGGCAAAAAACATTTTTGCATGGAGCGTCAAGGGCAAGGTACATATCATTTCTGGACTGTGCTGATCGCACGATAATTACTTGGCGGCCTTGGCGCCGTTCGCCAGCTTGGCGATGTCCGCGGGCGTCTCTTTCACGGAATCGGGAAATCCCGCCGCGTCCACACCTTTGTCACGACTCACATAATACAGCTTCGTGTACGGCTCTTTGATCATGGAGTTCGAATCGGGATATTTGCGGATGGCCGCATTCAGGCAATCGGGGTTCACCAGAACCGCTTCGTCGTCCAGATCGTGCAGGATAATCAGAGCCATTTTTCACCTATTCTTTTGATACGGCGGCCAGCCGTGCTATGTCATAGACTATGACAACCAACGCTGTCCAAGCCAAGCCCGAAAAGGTAAAAATCCCGAATATTCCGGCGATTTACGTGAACGCGCGCGAAGCCTATGTCATGAGCGCGGACGGCGAGGTTTCGAAGGTCGGGCATGAACAGGCCAAACGCATCATCCACGACAAACCCGTGCTCGTCTGCCACGCGCCCTACACCTGCAAACGCCTCGGCGTTGAATCATTGCGCGCGTTTGACATTCTCGAACTCTTCGCATTCGTGCATCCCGCATCATTTGCCGTACCAACGCCCGCAGGCGTTGCCAAGGCCGTCGGATTGCCTGCGCCGACGAGCGCGGAAGATTATCCGTTCACCTTGATGGAAGCGGCGGCCGCGTTGCTGTCCGATTTGAGGCAGGATCAGTGGCGCGCGAAAGCCGACCCCATAGCCATCGCCCGCGTCATGGGACAAAACGGACGCGGATGGGTATGGACGCCGTATGTTTTCGCCGCGCTCGGCCACATATACGATGAAAAAGAAACCGTGATGTCCAAAGCGGATTTGAACATCTGGAAAAATTTGCCCGAATTCACGGAGACAGCCCCGCCCCCGCCGCCTTCGCACCATCCCGTCACGGGCGAGGAAGCGCGCGAAAAACTCGGCGCGATTTTGGGCAATGATTCAGAAAAACGCTCCGCCCAGATGGAATATGCCGCCGGCATGACAGCGGCGTTCCGTCCCATCGAATCCGACGGTCTTCCCAATGCGGTGCTGGCCGAGGCGGGCACGGGCGTCGGCAAGACATTGGGCTATCTCGCCCCCGCATCGGTGTGGGCGGAAAAGAACAAAGGCACGGTGTGGATTTCCACCTACACCAAAAATTTGCAACGCCAGATAGGGCAGGAACTCGACCGCATCTTTCCCGACCCCGACATGAAGAATGTGAAAGTGGCCGTGCGCAAGGGCCGCGAGAATTATCTGTGCCTGCTCAATTTCGAAGATGTCGCGGCGGGCGCGGCTCTGGCCAAACAAGCCAACACCGCGATTGCCATGGGATTGATGGCGCGCTGGGCAGCGGCGACCAAGGACGGCGATCTCTCGAGCGGCGATTTCCCCGGTTGGCTCACAGGACTTCTGGGATTTGCGAACACCACGGGATTAGCGGATCGTAGAGGTGAATGTATTTATTCCGCGTGCGATCATTACCACCGCTGTTTCGTCGAACGCAATATACGCAAAGCCAAGCACGCGGACCTCGTCATTGCCAACCACGCGCTTGTGATGATTCAAACGGCCGACAGCGGCGCGGATTCCGATCTGCCGCGCCATTATATTTTCGATGAAGGGCATCATTTGTTCGATGCCGCGGATTCGGCATATGCCGGACATCTCACAGCACTCGAAACATACGAACTGCGCCGTTGGCTCCGCGGCAATGAGGGCACGGGAAAATCACGCGCACGCGGGCTCAAACGCCGGGCCGAAGATGTGGTTGCAGGCGATCCCGATCTGGAAAGATTGCTGGGCGATATCGTCGAAGCCAGCCGTTGTCTGACTTCCGAAGGATGGGCCGCACGGTTGAAAGACTCCCAGCCCAAAGGCGAAGCGGAAGAGTTTTTGCATGCGGTTTACAAACAAGTGTTCGCACGCGCGGACGGAAGGGACGGTCCCTATTCACTCGAAACCGATACTTTTCCGCTGATAGATGAAGTAGGCCCAGCCGCCGCAAAATTGAAAAAAGCGCTGGAAAATTTACACGGACCCATGACCGCCCTCGCCAACGGCCTGCGCAAAAAACTGAACGATCAAGCGGAGACATTGGATGCCGACACGCGCAGAAGGCTGGATGCGATCATTTCCAGCATCGGTTTGCGTACCATGAGTCTTTCCGCGTGGATGGGTATGCTCAAAACATTGCAGAGCGCGAAAGGTCAGCCCGAATTCGTGGACTGGATGGAGATCGAACGCATAGAAGGCCGCGCCTATGATGTCGGACTATATCGCCATTGGGTCGACCCGATGAAACCGTTCGCGCAAAGTATTTCACACCACGCGCACGGAATCGCCGTGACATCCGCCACATTACGCGACGGTACGGACGATGAAAACGAAAACTGGAAGGTCGCGCGCGATATTTCGGGCCTAGGCCATCTCACGCCGCACATTCATCAGGAAGCGTTTGAATCCCCGTTCGATTACCCCGCACGCACCAAAGTTTTTATTATCAACGATGTGCGCAAAGACGATCTGACACAGGTCGCAACCGCATACCGCACATTGTTCGAAGCGGCGCGTGGCGGTGCGCTCGGCCTGTTCACGGCCATCCAACGATTGAAAGCCGTGCACGATAAAATCGCGGCGCCTCTGGAAGACAAGGGATTGCATTTATACGCCCAGCATGTGGACGCCATGGATAACGGCACATTGGTAGATATTTTCAGAGATGACGTGAATGCCTGTCTGTTGGGCACCGATGCCGTGCGGGACGGCGTTGACGTGCCCGGCGATTCTCTGCGTCTGATTGTATTCGACCGCGTACCGTGGCCGCGCCCGACCATTTTGCACCGTGCGCGCCGCGAAGCCTTCGGCAAAAAACAGTATGACGAGCGCATAACAAGGCTTAAACTCAAACAGGCGTTCGGCCGCCTGATCCGCCGCGCAGGCGACAAGGGCGTGTTCGTGATGCTGGATTCCATGCTCCCGTCCCGCTTGCACGGCGCGTTTCCGGATGGCGTGGAAATTCAAAAGGTGGGATTGGCGGAAGCGGCAGAACAGATAAAAGAGTTTTTGCAAAAATGAAAACCTATACGGAAACATACAAGTACGGATGCGCAGCGGAAGCCTTCGAGGCTTTGTCATTCATGCCCTTTGCACTTTTCTTCGACGGCATGCGCGCGGGTGACCCGCGCTCGCGCTATTCTTATATATGCGTCGACCCCATCGAAACCATCACGGCAAAAGACGGCGCTGTGGCCATCGACGGCGAGCCGCAGGAGGGCAATCCGTTCGATGTGTTGGCACAACGCATAGCTCTACACGATCCAAAGGCCAAACCCGATTCTTCCTTCCCCCCATTCCAAGGCGGCGCCGCGGGATTTTTTGGATATGATCTGGGACGTGATCTTGAAAAACTTCCCGCGACCGCGCAGGAAGATTTGGAAATGCCCGATATGGTCGTGGGAATTTACGACACAGTTGTGGCATATGATCATGCGCTCAAAAAATGCACCGTTCTATCGCATACGGGCAAAAAGCGCGTGTTGCAGATCATGGAAATGCTCGATTCAAAACTTGAATTCACACCTAATCCACCCGTGGAATTACTGTGGCGGGCGGATTGCGACGAAAAAGAATATTTAAAGAAAATCGAAAAAGTGCGGGATTATATCGCGGCAGGCGATATTTATCAGGTCAATATTTCGCGCCGTTTCACAGCCCTTCTTCCCGAAAATTTCGATGCGTATCAACATTACAAAAATTTGCGCACTATCAACGCCGCGCCGTTTTCGGCGTTCATGAATTTCGGCGATGTCAAAATATCTTCTTCGTCGCCCGAGCGTTTTTTGCGCGTGCAGGATAACCTCGTGGAAACGCGGCCCATCAAAGGCACGGTGTCCGACGCCCTTCCCCCCTCTGCTTTGCTTGAAAGCGAAAAGGAGCGTGCAGAAAACCTGATGATTGTTGACATTATGCGCAGCGATATCGGCAAAGTCTGCAAAACAGGTTCAGTCAAGGTGCCGCAATTGTTCGGCATCGAAACCTATGAAGGGCTACACCATCTGGTATCTTCCGTCACCGGCGAATTGAAAGAAGGTGTTTCGGCCACGGCATTGTTGAAAGCCTGCTTCCCAGGCGGTTCGGTGACAGGCGCGCCCAAAATCCGCGCGATGGAAATTATAGAAGAGCTGGAGCCCAACCGACGCGGTCCGTATTGCGGCGCGCTCGGCTATATCGGATTCGACGGCACCATGGACACATCCATCGCCATACGCACTCTGGTGTATAGCGCTACTGAAGTGCAATTACAGACTGGCGGCGGTATCACGATGGAATCCGACGCGCAAAAAGAACTTGATGAAACGCTGACCAAAGCAAAAAAACTGTTTGAAAGCTTTGCGCCTACGCAACGACCGCTCAAAAAGGCCGTCTGATGGCCGTCATTTTCAAGGACGGCTTTTACAAGGAAGAAGCGGCGCCACAAATTTTCGCGCCCGAAGTAACCGTTAAAGGCGTGTTCGACACCATGCTGGCATTGAACGGTGCGGTGCAGGACGCACGGGCGCATTTCGAACGCCTGATCCGCGATGTGGATAGCGTGCTGGGTTATCCACAGACCGCCCTGCCCAATTTTGGCGAACTTTCACAAATTTGGTCCGCGCTTCTGGAGAGCAACGGGTTGGAAACAGACTGCGCACGGTTGCGCACGCTCGTTATTCAGAGCGATAATCCCTCGGTGGTTATCAGCGCGGAAGCCACGCAAAACCCTGACAGCCTTCCGCCCGTGAAATGCGCGCTCATCCGCGATTATCCACGGCAGGCGGACAGCAAATTCGAAAATACAAAACACACGGATTACACCCGCGCATTTGCCGCGCGCGAAGCCGCAAAAAGAAAAGGCGCGGAAGAAGCAATCCTTACCAACAGCAACGGCACTATTGCGTGCGGCGCTGTCGCCAATATTTTTATCGAGGAAAACGGTGTGTTCATCACGCCGCCCTTGTCGGACGGTGTAATGGCGGGCATCACACGCGCAAAACTCATCACCGAAAGGAGCGCACGTGAGGAAAGTATCAACGAGCCTCGCTTGCGCAGCGCGGACGCGGTATACCTCACCAACAGCCTGATCGGTGTGCGCAGGGTTCGTAGTATTTCATAACGTAACTCGGAAGATATTGGTTTGATTAAAGAATCAAGATTCTAAATCGGGCCGCTCATATTTTATGGTATATTTCGTCCATCGCAAACATCACAGGAGGGGCCAGATGAAACGAAATCTTCTGCAAGAGGATTACACTGCAAGCTGTGAAGCGAACGCGGTTATCACGGATGCACAAACCAAAGCCGCGGTTATGCTTGCAAAACTGGAAATGGAATTGGCGTTGAGATAATCAGACTGCGCCCAAGAAAATGCCCCGTCAGCGGGGCATTTTTTTATGCGGGATTTTTAGTGAGCGGCGTTGCCTTTGACGGCGGCGAGTTTCGCCAGAGCGGTTTCAAGTTTTTTGTGCGCCATAGCCTTTTGAACAGGGTCAGTGGCGTTTTTCACATCGAATTCAAGTTCGTTGACCTGTTGCTGGATTTTTTCAGCGTCGAGTTCATTAACATTGACGGCCTGTTCAGCCAGCAGCGTGCAATTTTTTGCCGTGACATCGGCAAAGCCGCCCGCGATAAAGATTTTCTGCGGTGCTTCGCCTTCGCGCGCGATCACTTCGACTACCCCTGCTTTAACAGCGGCGATCAACGACATGTGGCCGGCGCGGACGCCGAAATAGCCCTCTTCGCCCGGAATGGTCACTTGCCACGCAGGTTGCGAGACGAGGACTTTCTCGGGAGAGACGAGTTCGAAATTAAAAGTGCCAGCTGCTTCGGCCATTCTTATGCTTTCTTCCATTTAAACTGGAATTCCAGTTCTTCATCGCCGCCATCGCGTTCATGCTCGACGGTAAATTCGGCGCGGGCGGGAACATAAATGCGCTCACCCGCGACCTGTATTTCGAAATTCTTGCCTTCTTCGATGCAGTCGGCCAGACGGCGCAGTTTTTCGACGATCTCGTCGTTGGAATAACCCTTTTCAATATCGCGGTCTTTTTTTGCCATGGATTAAGCTGCCTCTGCTGCCATTTTCTTGGCTTTCGCTTCGGCTTCTTCAATCGTACCGACCATGTAAAAGGCGGATTCAGGAAGATGATCGTACTTACCGTCGACGATGGCACGGAAGCCTTTGATCGTATCGGCGAGTTCGACGAATTTACCGGGCGAGCCTGTGAAGACTTCGGCGACGTGGAACGGCTGGGACAAGAAGCGCTGGATCTTACGCGCACGCGCAACAACCAGTTTGTCTTCTTCGGACAATTCATCCATACCCAAAATCGCGATGATGTCTTGCAGAGCCTTGTATTGCTGCAGCGTCTTTTGAACGTCTGCGGCGCATTTGTAGTGCTCTTCACCGACAACGCGGGGGTCGAGAATGCGCGATGTGGAATCCAGCGGGTCAACGGCTGGGTAGATACCCAATTCCGCGATCTGACGGGACAGAACGGTCGTCGCATCCAAGTGAGCAAAGGTTGTTGCAGGAGCCGGATCGGTCAAGTCGTCGGCAGGAACGTAAACGGCCTGAACGGACGTGATAGAACCTTTGTTCGTCGATGTAATACGTTCTTGCAGCGCGCCCATGTCGGTGGCGAGCGTCGGTTGGTAACCCACAGCGGAAGGAATACGGCCCAGAAGAGCGGACACTTCGGCGCCTGCCTGCGTAAAGCGGAACACGTTGTCCATGAAGAACAGAACGTCCTGACCTTCTTCGTCGCGGAAATATTCAGCCATGGAAAGACCCGACAGAGCCACACGTGCGCGGGCACCCGGTGGTTCGTTCATCTGGCCGTACACGAGCGCCACTTTGGATTCGCCTTCGAGCTTGATAACGCCAGCGTCGATCATTTCGTGATAAAGGTCGTTCCCTTCGCGGGTACGTTCACCAACGCCTGCAAACACGGAAACGCCGCCGTGTGCTTTGGCGATGTTGTTGATCAATTCCTGAATCGTAACGGTTTTGCCGACGCCGGCGCCGCCGAACAGACCGATCTTACCGCCTTTGAGGTACGGACAGAGAAGGTCAACGACTTTGATACCCGTGACCAGCTGTTCCGCTTCGGAAGATTGGTCGACGAACAAAGGCGCGTCACGGTGGATACCATAGCGTTTTGCCGTTTTAACAGGGCCGCGTTCATCGATCGGCTGGCCGATAACATCCATGATACGTCCCAGCGTTTCAGGGCCGACAGGAACGGAAATCGTGTTGCCCGTGTCGGTCACTTCGGCGCCGCGCACCAGACCGTCGGTGGAGTCCATGGCGATAGCACGCACGGTGTTTTCACCCAAGTGCTGTGCCACTTCGAGCACGAGCGTTTTATTGTCGTTGACGCAGGTGATGGCGTTCAAGATCGCGGGCACTTCGCCTTCGCTGAACGTGACGTCGACAACCGCGCCGAGCACCTGAGAGATATAACCTTTAGACATTTTCTTCTTCCTTCTTCTTCAAACTTTAAAATTTGTCGTGTTCATACGGTGACTTCACACCGGCCGCTCTCAAGCGGTCTTCAATTTCGCCCGTCTGACGTGGGCTGAAAGGTGCCTTTACACCGAGCAAACCTGTTTCCGCGCCCGGATGATCCGGAATCGCATTGTTGGAAAAGTCAGACGTTTCGGCATTCGTCGTAAATGGCACACCCACTTGAGGAGCAGGTTTAACCGTTGATGGCCCACCTGTCGGTCCCAGTGATTCCGCGCCATCCATACGGCTCATAAATTTCGTCATTACACTGCCTCCGCTCCGGAAATGATTTCGATCAGTTCCTTTGTGATGTACGCCTGACGCGCACGGTTGTATTGGATGGTCAGTTTCTTGATCATGTCGCCCGCGTTGCGCGTCGCGTTGTCCATGGCGGTCATACGCGCGGCTTGCTCACCAGCGGCAGAATCCATCAGTGCGCGGAACATCTGCACGCCGAGGTTACGGGGCAAAAGCAATGCGAGGATTTCTGATTCTTCGGGTTCAAAAGAATACGGCGAAAGCAGTGCGGGTGAATCATGCTTTTCTTCGGCTTTCTTTTTGTTTTCGTTCGCGACCGTAGGCTCCTCCGCCTTGAAGGGGATAACCTGTTGCACGGACGGCTTTTGCGTCAGAACCGAAACGAATTTGTTATAAATGATCGTCGCGACATCGAATTCCCCCGCTTCGAAATTGGCGAGAACGAATTGTGTGACTTCATCGGCATCGGCGAAAGACAATGATTTGCCGCCGCCGAGATTGGCAAAGCTTTTGACGATCTTATCCGCCTGATCGCGTTTCAAAAGGTCGCGTGCCTTGCGGCCCACCGTAACGACTTTTACTTTTTTGCCTTCGGACACGAGACGGCGGATTTCCTGACGCGCCAAACGCACGAGGTTTCCGTTGAAACCCCCTGCCAGACCGCGGTCGGAGGTGATGACGACCAGAAGATGCGTGTCATCCTTGCCCGTACCCGCCAGAAGTTTGGGAGAGGCAGATGTGATGACTGCGTTCTTCGCAACACGCGCCATCATTTCGCCCATTGCGCGGGCGTAAGGCTGAGACGCTTCGGCGCGTTCCTGCGCGCGCTTCAGTTTCGAGGCCGCGACCATCTTCATCGCCGAGGTAATCTTCCTCGTCGATTTAACGGACACAATCCTGTTTCTATAGTCCTTTAAGCTAGGCATCTATATTACGCCGCCTTTTTAACCGCGCCGCCGCCGAAGCTGTTGGCGAAGTTTGTCAGGAATTCTTTCATGCGGGCTTCGATACCGTCGATCTTCTGGTCTTTCTTGATGCCTTCCAGAATGTCTTTGCCGTTGGCACGCAAGGAATCCAGCATCATGTGTTCGAACTTCGAAACATCGTTGACGGGAACGTTATCCAGATAGCCTTTGGTACCGGCATAGATAACGACGACCTGCTCTTCCACAGGAAGCGGCGAGTATTGTGGCTGTTTCAAAAGCTGCGTCAGGCGCGCACCGCGTGCGAGCAATTTTTGCGTAGAGGCGTCGAGGTCGGAGGCGAACTGAGAGAACGCTTCCATTTCACGGAACTGTGCCAGTTCGAGTTTGATAGAACCAGAAACCTGTTTCATAGCCTTGATCTGAGCTGCGGAACCCACGCGGGAAACCGACAGACCGACGTTGATGGCAGGACGAATACCTTTGAAGAACAAACCCGTCTCCAAGAAGATCTGTCCGTCCGTGATGGAAATAACATTCGTCGGAATGTAAGCGGACACGTCGCCGGCCTGCGTTTCGATGATCGGCAGAGCCGTCAAAGATCCGGCGCCGAGAGAGTCGTTTACTTTGCAGGCGCGTTCCAGCAGACGGGAGTGGATGTAGAAAACATCGCCCGGATAAGCTTCGCGGCCCGGAGGACGACGGAGCAGCAAAGACATCTGGCGATAAGCGACGGCTTGTTTGGACAAGTCATCATATACGATCAGAGCGTGCTGGCCGTTGTCGCGGAAGAATTCGCCCATTGCGCAGCCCGTGTAGGGTGCGAGGAACTGCATCGGCGCGGGGTCGGATGCCGTGGCGGCCACAACGATGGAATATTCCATCGCGCCGTTTTCTTCGAGTTCGCGTACCAATTGCGCAACCGTCGAACGTTTCTGACCGATAGCAACATAGATGCAGAACATGTGCTTGTTCTTGTCGGGATCTTTGTTGACGTTTTTCTGGTTGATGATCGCGTCGATAGCGACAGCGGTTTTACCCGTCTGACGGTCGCCGATGATCAGTTCGCGCTGGCCGCGGCCGACAGGAACCAAAGCATCCAATGCTTTCAAACCCGTTTGCATAGGTTCGTGAACGGATTTACGCGCGATAACGCCGGGAGCTTTCACTTCGACGAGGCGGTATTCCGGATTTTTGATCGGGCCTTTGCCGTCGATCGGGTTGCCCAGACCGTCGACCACGCGGCCGAGCAAACCTTTGCCGACGGGAACCTGAACGATCTGGCCGGTACGCTTGACGATGTCGCCTTCTTTGATGGCGCGGTCCGAACCGAACACCACGACGCCGACATTGTCGGTTTCAAGGTTCAGGGCCATGCCTTTTACGCCGCCCGGGAATTCAACCATCTCTCCGGCCTGAACGCGGTCAAGGCCGTACACGCGGGCAACGCCGTCGCCGACGGACAGAACTTGTCCGATTTCGGCAACATCTGCCTGCGCGCTGAAATCAGCGATCTGTTTTTTCAGGATTTGTGAAATCTCTGCAGCTTTAATTTCCATGGTCTCTTTCTTCTCTTCTTTCTTGAACTTTAAAATTTACGTCCGCTTAGGCGGCTTTGTTTCCTTGGTATTTCATGGCGCGGCTTAAACGCTCCAGCTTGGTTTTGACCGAGTCATCGATCATCAGCGAACCCAGCGTGACGACAACGCCGCCGATGAGTTCGGAATTGATTTCCGATTCCACCATCACCGGTTGGCCGATGGTTTTGGTCAGCGATTCTTCGAGCGATTTTTTCTGACCTGCGGACAATGCCGTGGCAGATTCCACTTTCGCGCGGAGTTCGCCGCGGCGTGCGGACAGATTGTCATCCACGGCCTTCAGAACATTGTCGATATCCATGAGGCGGCGGTTGTGCGCCAGCGTCAGGAGGAAGTTTTTTGTGAGCGCGGAGAATTTCGCCGTATCCGCAATCGCACCCAACACCGCCTGCTGTGCCGATTTTTTCACCAGAGGTGATTTCATCACGCCGCGCAAATCCTCGGACGATTCGAGCATGGCGCGCAGTTCGGCGATGTCTTTTTCAATCTGGGGAATCGATTTCTGATCCATGGCCAAATCGACCAGAGCAGAAGCATATCGGAAGGCGGCAGTGCCTGAGGATCTATTATTAGAAGCCACGCATGTCCCTTAGGTTCATATTATGTGTCAAAAGTTGCGCCTGAAATAGCATACGGCTCTGCCCGTTGCAAGCTTTGAAACCCGCCGAATTCACGCCCATTTTTAAGCCCCTGTTACAGGCTGTCTAAAGGCTTCGGTTAAAAAATATGGAAACTAAAATAATCGACGCGTATGTGCCCCGTTGCGATGCCGATTCCCTTGAAGGCCAGCAGGTGCAAAACATAGATTTCGAGACTGTAGCGGCCACACAGACGAAAGAACGCGGCTATGGGCACGGGCATCTTGGCCGTGAGGTCAGTGTAGGAGAACGGACGAAAACACATGCACAGCATCATCACGCCCATTATCCCCGCCCCCGCCAGTATTTCCTGCGGTAAGGAAAACGCGGGGAAGAACACCTTGATTTGGTAGAGCATGTAAACCGCTGCGGCCATCAAACAAAACATCGCGTATTCGGTTTTATCGTAAGGCAGCGATTCACGGTTGCGGGTGAAATACCCCGCCATCACGAGGAGCATGGCCGTCGATCCGTATTCCAGCACCATGGCGGACGGAAAACCGATCAGGAAAAAGACAAAACATATCGGATAAAGGGTCTCGGGTTTGCGTTGAATGACCGCCATCATGGGATCGAGCAACAAACGGAAGGCGATCATGGTCGCAATAATATTGAAGGGCAGGATGGGAAACCCCGTTACCCAAGCGGAAACGATCAACACCCCCGCGCCGATCCACAAACGCGGGCCGACATCGCGGCTTTGCGCGTAACCGATCAGAAAGAACCAGATCGGCGCGCTCAAACGACCGACGGCGCGGAGCCACATATCTTCAGGATAAAAGAAATAACCGATATGGTCGATAACCATTATAACGATCGCCGCTGTTTTGAGAAAGTCATACGACGTCAGAACGGGCGATAACGAAGCGGTTTTGGAAGAGAAGAGTAATTGAGACATGGCATTTCCCGCGAAGAATTACAGGAAACAGCATACATTATTTCAAGAGCCTGTAATACCTGCCCTTACGAAGTTATCTCGAAATTATGATAGGGTCTTTTTTCGGCCAGCATTTGATCTGTAATGCCGTAACGTTCTTTGAGAGCCGAGATTCTTGCGCCGCGCTCGGCCAGGGCTTCCATTTGGGTTTCGTCGGGATCTGTCTTGAAAACAGCCCGCTTAAGCCCGTCAAACGCGTGTTGGGCCCATGACACCGGCATCAGCATTATATTATCCCTTCTGTGAGCCGCCGCCGCATTGGGACGGAAGAATGCATTCACCTTGTCTACAGAATCAAGCATCGCATGTGCAAAAACTTCCATGAAAGTGCAATCCTCGGGTATAGATATCTGGGTAATATAATCACGTTCGGTTTTCTCTGCCGCTTCGATAAGCTTATCGACCCACTCGATACGTTTGGTTATGGCTTCGGCCGAAGGTGCGGCTGCTTGATTGTGCGCGGTTTGAAGTTCAGAAGTGGGTGCGTCCGACATGTTTTATTTCCTTGTTTTGCATTACAGAGAATATTAGATTTTAATTATTATGTCAATATAATTATTGTTAAACTATTGTAAATCAATAGAAACTTTGCGGATCCATATCGACCTGAACCCTTACAGCGGACGGGATTTTCAAGGAATTCAGCCAGTGGGATATGGCCTTTTGAATATCGATGTTTTTTTCCGCGCGAACCAATAAACGGCGGCGGTATTTTCCGCGCAGGCGGTACATCGGCGCATCGGCCGGCCCGAGCGTTTGAATGCCCGTGCCATGCGGTGCGCTCATACCGAGTTGTTTCGATACCGTTATTACATCGCGTTCTTCGCGGCCCGAAACAATGATCCCGGCAAGGCGCGTGAAAGGCGGCATGCGTGCGGCTTCGCGTTGCTGCGCTTCGACTTCCAGAAAATCATCGCGGTTGTCGCTTGCCAGTGCTTTCATCACACGCGATTCCGGATGGAAGGTTTGCAAATAGACATGCCCCTTCTCGCTCTCACGTCCCGCACGACCCGCGACTTGATGAAGTAATTGGAATGTGCGCTCACTTGCGCGCAGATCGCCGCCCGCCAAACCCAAATCGCCATCGATCACGCCGACGCATGTTAATTTCGGGAAGTGGTGGCCTTTCGCGATAATCTGCGTGCCGATGATGATGTCGATTTTGTGATCACGGATATCATCCAGCGCGGATTTAAGTTTTTCATGCGTGTCTGTCGTATCGCTCGACAAAATCATGGTGCGTGCTTCGGGGAAATATTCTTTCACCTCTTCCATGATGCGCTCCACGCCGGGACCACATGGCACCAGCGAATCCGCCTCACCGCATTTCGGACACGCATCGGGGATTTTCGTTTCATACGCGCAATGATGGCAGTGCAGTTTTTTCGTGTTCTTGTGTTCGATCAGCCAAGCCGTGCAACGCGGGCATTCAAAACGATGACCGCAATTCCTACACAGCGTGAGCGGCGCATAACCGCGGCGGTTGAGGAACAGCAATATTTGTCCTTTATCGCTCAGCGTTTGCGTCATCACGTCTTTCAAAGACGGCGCGATAAAATGCTGGCGTTCTGGTTTGTCTTTTTTCAAATCGATCAAATGAATATCGGGCATACCCGCATCGCCATGACGGTCGGGCAAATGCAGATGATCGTATTTTTCATTCCAGACATTCTGCATGGTTTCCAAAGACGGCGTGGCGGAGACCAGCACAACGGGAATATTGCCCATGTGCGCGCGCACCACGGCCATATCACGGGCGTTGTAGATGACACCCTCTTCCTGTTTGTACGCAGGATCATGTTCTTCATCGACGATGATGATGCCGAGATCTTTATAAGGCAAAAACAACGCCGAGCGTGCGCCGACAACAACACGCGATTGTCCATCCGCCACGCCTCGCCATGTGATTTTGCGCATATGATCCGACAAAGACGAATGCCACAAAGCGGGCGCGCAACCGAAGCGGTCTTTGAAACGCGATAAAAACGCATTGGAGAGCGCAATTTCGGGAAGCAGTATTAATGCCTGCTTGTCTGCCTTAAGCGCGGCGGCCACAGCTTCGAAGTACACTTCCGTCTTGCCCGAACCGGTAACACCGTCTAGCAATGAAGCGCCATATAGATTGCTTTCGACTTCCTTGACCAGAAAATCCGCGGCCTTTTTTTGCGCACCCGAAAGCGTCGCGCCTTTCAAATCGCAATCGGGCGTGCGCCCGGGCGGTGTTTGCGGCACAGTGATTTCTTTTAAATATCCTTTGGCGGCGAGAGTTTTTATCACGCCCGCACCGCAGCCCGCTTCGTTCGCGAGTTCGGATGCTTTGCGTGCCAGCCCATCGGCAGCGATTTTCAACACGCGTTTGGCTTGCGGTGACAAACCCGTTTCGTCTTCTTTCACATCGCCGATGGTAAAAGCTTTTATTTCCTTGGGCGTTTCCAGAGCGCTTGGCACACTCAGGCACAATTTTAAAAACGATCCCGCGGGCGACATGGTGTAATGCGCAGCCCATGTTAAAAATTTGCGGTGCGCTTCGGGCATGGCGGGCAGATCGTATTTCGAGTAAACGGATTTTAATTTTCCCGCCGAAACCTTTTCGGTTCCGCCGCCGCCCCAGACGACCCCCGCCACATTGCGCGCGCCCAGAGGCGCTATCACATAGTCGCCCTCAAGCAGCTCCACCCCTTCGGGCACGCTGTAATCGTAGGCCTTTTCCACGGGATAAGGCACAAGGACACTTTTTATTGACATAAAGAATAACCAATTCTATGTATGGATAAACGACTATAACAAAAAGTCGGGTCAGAGGAAGTAAAACGGCGATGAATTGGGTGGGTAAAATGTTGGGCATATTGTTCACACGGACATCTGCGCCTGAAACACCAAAGGCAAAGCCGCTGTCTTTCGCCTACGTTCCTCTGCAGCGGCTGGAAGAAGTCGTCCACCACTTCCATAGAGACCAAGACGACCATCGCCCCTTAAGCCTGGGCGATATCGCGCACAGCTTTGTTCATGCCGGAAAAATAATGGTGTCGGCGCCTGTCAGTAACGATAAAAACACAACATTCAAAGAGTATGGCGAAAGACTGATCGTTCTGGGCAAGAGACTGCCCACCATGCAAACCGCTGCTGACAATGCACGCATTCCGCGCCAGCATTGGGATTTCCTCCAAAGCCAGCGCGAGCGCCTTGTTCAGGCGGCAGAACTTTACGATCAAAGCGCCGAGAAATCCAAAGGACAGGTCGTCATGCCTATCGCCGCGCAAGCCGCAGCTGAAAATTTGCGCGTCTTTGCCGCCAGGTTCGAGCAGCTGGCCAACTTCGCCGAGTTCGGCACCGAAATCCGTGCAGGACCCGAAAAACAGCTCGCCGAACAGTTACCGGCACCGCGCCACAGGCCTTATTAAGGATATCCCCGTCTTTGGCTCTTTCGCCCCTTGCCGTTGCCGCCCGTAAACGCTATTCCTAAGGCAACAAACACCCATTATAAGGAACGCGTAACGCCATGAAATTCTTCGTCGATACAGCAGACATCAACGACATCAAAGACCTCGCCTCCACGGGCCTTTTGGATGGTGTGACGACGAACCCGTCGCTTATCGCGAAATCGGGCAAACAATTCATTCCTTTGATCGAAGAAATCTGCGGCGTGGTTGAAGGCCCCGTTTCCGCCGAGGTGGCAAGCACCGATTACGAGACGATGTTGAAGGAAGGCAAAAAACTCGCCGCTATCGCGGACAATGTCGCGGTGAAAGTTCCGTTGACGCCCGCAGGTTTGAAAGTGTGCAAGGAATTATCCAACGCCGGCACGATGGTCAACGTCACGCTGTGCTTCTCAGCGGTGCAGGCGCTGCTCGCCGCCAAGGCTGGCGCCTTCTTCATCTCGCCCTTCATCGGCCGCCTCGACGACAAGGGCGTCGACGGCATGGAACTGATCCACGAGATCCGGCAGGTCTACGACAATTACGGGTTCGGCACGAACATCCTCGCCGCCTCGATCCGCTCGCCCGAGCATGTGAAGCAGGCCGCGCTCGCTGGCTCCGACTGCGCCACCCTGCCGCCGAAAATCTTCGCCGAGCTCTACAAGCACGAGCTGACGGACAGCGGCATCGCCGCGTTCCTTAAGGACTGGGCCGCGACGGGACAGACGATCCTCTAGGATCGCTACTTCGAAGTCCGCAGCGCCTCGGCGAACGCGATATAGTCCGAACGCATCAGATCGACGCGAATCCCGGCGTCCAGAACCCGAACGAGGCGCTCTCCGCCGTCTTGCTGTGCGCCGGGTCGATCTTCACGCCCAGCACTTCAACGTTCGTTCCGCCCACCAGCGAAACATTCCGCGCCAGCAATTTGTAATCCGTTCCGTCGGACACGTAGACGTATTGCGGACCGTCCTTGTCCATCGACAGGGCAGGGTCACGCGGGAGCTCCGGCACGAAGTCTGGCGCCAGTCCCGGTATCCACGCTGCGCCACGATCAGGCAGGCCGGCGAGACCCGCCGCGACCGGATAGGCGCCGCGCTTCTTGTGGTATGACTTCAGCGCATCGTTGAGCGTCACGAGGTCGCCGACACGCTTGCGGTTGTTCAGGCGCGGATCGTTCCGCATCTGCTCGGCAATATCCGGTGCGCTGGGAGGATTGGCCGACGCCTGCGGCTTGGGCTTTGGCGGCGCGGCAGCCGGTGCGGCAGGTTGCGGCGCAGCCGGGCGGGGCGCCATTGCAGCAGCCGGAGCAGGTGCAGGGCGCGGCGCCGGAGCGGCCACAACTGGTTCAGGCATGCGCACAGGCTGCGGCGCCGGCGCTGGTTGGGCAGCCGGTTTCGGAGCCTCCCTCACGGGCTCAGCCGCTGCCTTCTTCGGCTCGGCCTTGGCTTTCGGCTCTGGTTTTGCCTTCTCGGCCTTCACCTTCGGCGCCGGCTTGTCTTTCGGCTTCCGGCCGACAAACGCCGCCAGAAGGATCACAAGGAAACCAAACCCCGCAGCGCCCGCGCCGGCGTAAAGCGCCATCGGCGTCGCCAGGAACTCCTTCACCTGGGGCTGGCTGTCCAGCATCGCCAATGCGTCCGGCGGGGCATACTGCGCCCCGGCAACGGCGCCTCCGCCCAGCATCACCAGCAGCCCGAGAAAGATCAGGAAACCGCGCACGACTTCTCCCACACTCTTCAGCCTGCTTAGCGCGCCCGCAATCCGCCCTCAACAGGGCTTGCAGCAATGAAGACACTCCGGGCCCGGATGGATGACAATCCAGCAATTCCGGGGCAAAAGGCCCGCATGACCGAACAGACCCCTAACGGCGGCCATATCGTTACGGCGCAACGCGTCCTCGCCCTCGAAGCCGAGGCGCTGGGCCAGCTCTCCCGCAGCCTCGATGCGCGTTTCGTTGCGGCCGTGGAAACGATCCTCGCCGCGAAAGGCCGGGTGATCTGCACCGGCATCGGCAAGTCCGGCCATGTCGCCCGCAAGATCGCCGCGACCATGGCCTCCACCGGCACGCAGGCCTATTTCGTCCACGCCACCGAAGCCAGCCATGGCGACCTCGGAATGATCGGCCCCGACGATGTCGTCCTCGCCCTGTCCAAATCCGGCGAAACCAAAGAGCTGGCGGACATGATCTCCTACGCCAAGCGCTATTCCATCCCGCTGATCGGCATGACGGCGAAGGCCGACTCAACGCTCGGCCGCGCCGCCGATATCCTGCTCCAGGTGCCGGACGCCGCCGAGGCCTGCGCCGAAACCAACGCGCCTACCACCTCGACCACGCTGATGATCGCGCTGGGTGATGCGCTCGCCGTCGCGCTGCTCGAAAGCAAAGGCTTCAAGGCTGACCACTTCAAGGTCTTCCATCCGGGCGGCAAGCTCGGCGCCATGCTGCGTACCGCCGCCGATGTGATGCATTCATCCGGCCTGCCGCTCGCCGACGCCGGCGCGCCTTTCATCGAGGCGGTCAAGGCCATGTCAGGCAAGGGCTTCGGCGTTCTCGGCGTCGTCGCAAAGGACGGTAAGCTCGCCGGCATCGTCACCGACGGCGATCTCCGCCGCCATCTCACCTCCGGAAAATCGGTCAGCGTGATCGACGACGTGATGACGAAGTCGCCGCTCACCGCCGCGCCGGACTCACTCGCCGCCGATGTCCTGCGCACCATGAACGAGCGCAAGATCACGCAGATCTTCGTCCTCGATGGCGGCAAGCCCGTTGGTCTCATCCACATGCACGACCTGCTGAAGTCGGGCCTCGCGTGAAATCCGTAATCGTCATCCCCGCGCGCTACGCCTCCACACGCCTGCCGGGCAAGC
>DLGR01000016.1:23498-23681 GCA_002482805.1 Micavibrio sp. UBA7689
GCAGGGCAGGCGACCGGCGCCTCCGTCCTCGTCGCCACCGACGATGACCGCATCACCGCCCACTGCCGCGATATCGGCGTCCAGTCAGTGATGACCGATCCCGATCTTCCTTCAGGCACAGACCGCTGCCGCGCCGCCGCCGAACTCGCTGCGCCGGATGCCGACTTCATCGTCAACCTGCAG
>DLGR01000015.1 GCA_002482805.1 Micavibrio sp. UBA7689
AAGTGGCATTCGAAGAACCAGAGACTTTCTTTCACGTCCAGCTCGGCGACGATTTCACCTTTGTCAAATGCGCCGCCTTCGGCCGCGATTTTGGTAATACGGTCAAACATCAACATCGGTGGCAACGGCAATTGTGCGTTGCCGGGGCCAAACATTGTGCCTTTACCGCATTCGATAAGATCTTCGAACGAGTAGGAAGGCTTGGGAACGAAATCCATGATTTTCTTTACCGCATCTTGTGCTGACATACGGAGATTCATAGCGGTTAAATAATGGGGAATCAAGCGGCCAAAGCGAAGCATTCCCAAGGATTTAGGCCGACTTACGCCATGAAGGCATATTCCATGCACACGCTTTTGTAGGATTCGGAGATGGCGGCCATGGCCAGAGGTTTGGCGATGGCGGGTTCCAGCTCGGGTTTTTTACCGCCCGACGTGATAGCAAGCATGCGGCCCGCCGCTTTGGCGCAGGCAACGGCCTGATCATTCAAATCGAACATTTCAATCGCATTGAAGAAACCTTGGCACAATGGATCGAGTTCTCGGATCAACTGTGTCGGCGGGTTTGCGGGCGTATCGTTCGCCGGCAATCCGAAACGCCAGTCGGTGCTGGAGCATAAACCATGGCGAACGGCTTCTTGTGTCATTACATACGCAGTCTGGTCTAGAACATCGGGAAGATCCGATCCTCTGAACCAGCAGCATTGATTTTTGCCTTCGTGGCTTTGCGCGAGCTTATATCCCGCCGTGCCTGCAAGGGCCGCCACGCTGTCGGCGAGTTTCCATTGGGAAATACCGATCTTCTGTTCGATCAGCGCGTCGCATAATTCCTGCGCCGCCAATTCATACGCCATGGACTTATATGTCGCCTCGATCAGAATGCGGAAAGATTCCGTTCTGGCCATGCCGAACATTTCCCAACGCGCCAAAGATTGCTGGATCAAAAACAAAACCATGTTTTGGAATTCGTAATGGCAGTCCTGCCATTCGCCGAAAAACTCGCGGGCGATAGAACGGCCCTGCTCGGTGTCAAAATCTATAATAGGTGACGGCGGCAAGGCCTTGCCGCCGAGATCGCCGCCATAAGGCTCGCAATCGAGCAATTCTGAAAGTTTGGCGAAGGAACCTTCGAGGGCTTCCTCGCAATTGTCGAACAGGAACGCGCACTCCACGAGCATGCCGGCGTAGAGCATCAGCACCTTCATTGCGTCGGTGCCCAATTCGGGCTCTTCGGCCATCGCCTGAATCGCGGCGTGAATCCGAATGGCCACATCTGCCTTTACGGTATGTGTTTGCGTGCTCATGGTTTCTGTTTTGTTATTTAATTGAGATACTTGGGAAGGATACTTAAGGTGCGGTGTGAAAAACGAATCACTCTATAAATTTTAGTCGAAGTCCTCTGAGTCGTAAATCCCCCACAAAAACTTTCTTTCCGCCCAGCCTTTATAGCCCTCCGCGGAGACTGCACACCATGCACCCCTGCACTCCTCGACGCCTGCTATTACGTGGGGTTCCAGATAAGCCAAGGTACGAGATTTAGCGTCAGGGTCTTTTTTGACGGCCAGATTGGCCTCGCCTTTGACGACGATGGACCTGTTGCCCGAAAGCATCGATTGGTGCACCCAGCCGTCATCACCCTCCATATCGCGGATTTTTCTCCAGGTATCGAACTCCTGCACGATCTCGACGGGGAGATGCTCTTTCTGCAAGACCCATTTGATGGGATATCTGAGGGCCGGACCCGTGCGGACGAAGACCTTGTCTGTGGCGAGGGTCACGTAACGGGGTATCGGCAGGCCCGAGGAATTCTTGCTCCCTACCGTACCGGTGGGCGTATCCACCGCCAAAGAGCCTTGTGGGGGCTCCTGAGGCGGTTTCTGGCCGTTACCGGCCAGTGCTGGAACAAGGGAGATAAGCAAAAAAGCTAATGTGAGGACGATTTTTTTACCCATAATCTATTCTGGATATGCTAAAAAACGCCCGCATTCAAGGGGATGAAACCGTGAACACGAAAAAAGCGCATATAAGCGTCGCGCCGATGATGGACTGGACAGACCGGCATTGCCGTTTCTTCCACCGTCTTTTGTCGCCCAATGTGCGTCTTTATACGGAGATGGTCACGACGGGTGCGCTCATTCACGGCGATGCTGAACGCCATCTTCGTTTTTCCGATGAAGAACATCCGATCGCGCTTCAACTCGGCGGCTCCGAACCTGCCGACCTCGCCCTCGCCGCGAAGATGGGCGAAGATTTCGGATATGATGAAATCAACATAAATTGCGGCTGCCCTTCGGAACGCGTGCAAAAAGGCGCGTTCGGCGCCTGCCTGATGGCGGAGCCCGATCTGGTCGCACGCTGTGTAGAGGCCATGACAAAGGCTGTGAAGATTCCCGTCACGGTGAAATGCAGAATCGGAATCGATGAATGCGATCCTGAAACATTCCTGCCGGCCTTTATCAAACCTGTCGCCGATGCGGGCTGCTCGATGTTCGTCATTCACGCACGCAAAGCTTGGCTGAAAGGCCTTTCGCCCAAAGAAAACAGAACCAAACCGCCGATCAATTACGATCTGCCCGCACGTATGAAAGCCGCCTATCCGCATATTGAATTCATTGTGAACGGCGAAGTTAGAACTGTCGCCGAAACAAAAGCTCATCTCGATACCTTCGACGGCGTGATGATCGGGCGCGAGGCGTACCAAAACCCCGAACTTCTTTTGGATATCGAGCGCGATATTTTCGGCAATTCGAACCTGGTCTCGGCGCAGGAAGCGGTCATGAAAATGATACCCTATATCGAGCGTCAGGCCCGCGATTACGGCACGCCTATGAAGTCGATCACGCGCCACATGCTCGGCCTGTTCCAAGGTATGCGCGGCTCCAAAGCATGGAGACGCACACTTTCGACCGAAACGCACAACGACAACGCCCAGCCCCGCCTTCTGGAAAAAGCCCTTGAATCCATGGCCTTGTAAGCCGTTCTCGCTTTTAACCACGTTAGAATTTGCATTTTTTTCCAACTGGTTGATAATGTATTCAGATTTATCTTTTCAAAGGCGCCCACCGAACCATGGCATGGCAAAGGCTTAACCGCGAAGACAGCATTAAAGTCGTAGAAAGCGTGCTCGCCACAGGCGGCGCCGCCGGTATGTTTTCAACTACGACCAGCGAAGTCCAAAAATGGATTTTGCCGTTCTATGAAACTACCAATCTTTATCAGGTAACGAACTTCGCTTCGCTGCCCTCGTTCAGCTTCAAATATCTCGGCAACGGCGTGCATTTTCATCAGCTCGACGGTACGGAACTGCCTATCTATACGATCAACGACCGCGGCATGCTTTCACTCAATGAACGCACAGTCGTGGATTATCTCGAATTCTTTTTTCAGCATGTGATGCTCGATGGCGATGAGATGTTTTTTATCAAAGATCCTTACGACATGCCCCTTTTGGCATCGATGGATAAACAAAGCCGTGATTCCATTATACGCAATCACACAGCCGCCGAAGTCAGCTATGACGCGGGGTTTGATAAATACACCGTGGATGCGGATTTATATGCTGAAGGACTTTTGATGCGCGCCACTATTGAAGTAACAGGCACAGGCCGCGTTACGATCCAGAGCCGCAAAATGATCGTAAATGCGATTGCACAATCCGCCGTTTCTGGAATAATGGCCTAGGAGTTCAATGAATGACTGAAAACGAACAATCAGGTCTGGGTGGTAAGTTTGGTGCCAAAACGAGCGGCAGCCAGATCAACTATGGCCACCCCCACAGCCAAGAGCTCCTTCAGAGCGCATCCGCCGTTATACGCGAATCAGAAACCGGACGCCTGCTTTTGAAGCTCTTGGACCTAAAACGGGTTCCTGTTCACGTTATCAAAGGGATTGGTCAGTCGGGTTTTTCCCCAGAAGCGATGACTATTTATATGCAGGCCCCAGGCTCTGCAACCACCGCGAATCCTGCCTTTATCATTAATCTCATTAAAGGTTTAAACGAGGCCGCCCAAGAATTGGCGGGTTTCCGCACCCCGGACCCCCGTAAGGATATCATGGCCTATGCCAGCTTTATCCATGGCCGAAACCTTGATTCCATTACGGAAGTCTGCAAAGTTATAAAAGAATTAACCAAGACTCCCCATTTCACTAATTTACTTGACTCTTTAACCGAGTTGGGGTTAAATGGGGTCTATAAAGCGTACATCGATGGAAAGCCCAGAGAAGTCCTTTATGAACAGTATGCATCAGCTTATGATGCGATGAGAGGGAGAAGTTAATATGATTGCTAATATTGGTGACTTTGCAGCAGCAGCCGTACACCCTAGCCGTGTAACGCCAGCTGAATCCACATTGGAGCACACGCACAAATTCCTGAACACCCTCGGTGTCAAGCCAGGCCTGGACTTCCAAGCCTCGTAATATCCCCTAAAGGGATAAGTAATGAAAAAGGGCCTTTCGAGGCCCTTTGTTTTTGCTCACTTTTTGAGTGCCGTATAAAAAATCCTGCAAACGAACTGAACGATTCCAGATTACGGTAATTACGCTTTGGAGCGCTCTACGGAGAAGCTTTCACCGCAACCGCATCTGCCCGTCTCATTAGGATTGGTGAAGGTAAACCCGCTGCCCATCTTGTCCTCGGCGAACCCGATCTCCATGCCGAACAGCATCCATGAATTGGTTTTGGGAATGTACAAAACCGCGCCGTTTGATTCGATCTTGTCGTCGGCGGCGAGGTTTTCATCCATCGCGTATTCCATTTCGTACGAATGGCCGCTGCAGCCCGTAGATTTGATCGTCAGACGCAACCCTTTTGCACCGTCGCGTGCAGCGGTTTTGGATTTAATGGCTTCTGCGGCCTCTGCAGTGACTTTGATGGCATCCATAACTTCTATCCTACACAAACATGTTTAATTGTAACTTAGCAGTCTCTGCCATTTTAGACGGGTCCCATGTCGGATCCCACACGATGTCGACATCCACATGGCGCACGCCCTCGATCGGGAAGATCGCGCCTTGCACCCATGCCGGCATTTCCTGCGCCACGGGGCATGCAGGCGACGTCAAAGTCATCTCGACGTAAACATCGTGCTGTCCGTCGACATCGGTTTTCATGACATCGATTTTATAGATCAGGCCGAGCTCGTAAATATTGACCGGAATTTCGGGGTCGAACACTTTGCGCAAAGCTTCAACCGCGGCACGCGCCAACGGATGGTCCGAAATTTCGACGCCGGGCGGCTCCGCCATTTCATCGTATTCTTCGCCGACGGCGTTTTTGACCATTTCTTCGTCTGCGACCAATTCGTATTTCGTCATGACAGCAACTCTTTTGCTTTCTTAAGGCCTGATACCAGTGAATCAATATCGTTCTGGTTTGAATAAAGTCCAATGCTGGCGCGGATCGTGCCGTCTATGCCGAGCGTTTTCATCAGAGGCATGCAGCAATGATGGCCTGTTCTGACCGCTACCCCGCATTTATCGAGGATCATGGTGACATCGGACGGGTGCGCCCATTCGGGGACAAAAGACACAATCCCCACTTTGTCTTGGCTTTGCCCGTAATATTTAAGGCCGTCGATTTTGGCGAGGCCACGCATTAGCGCATCCAGCATGTTCTTTTCATGCGCCGCGATGTTGTCCTGTCCGATGGTGCGGACGAAATCGATCGCCGCGCCCAAACCGATGACTTCGACGATGGCAGGTGTGCCCGCTTCGAAACGCCCAGGCGCTTTCTTGAATGTCGTGCCTTCGAATGACACGTTTTCAATCATGTCTCCTCCGCCTTGGTAGGGCGGCATGTCGTTTAAAATCTGCTCGCGCCCCCAAAGGACGCCGACGCCTGTGGGCCCGTATAATTTATGTCCGGTGAACACCAGAAAATCGCACCCGATCTCGCGGACATCTACACCTCCATGCACGATGCTTTGCGATGCATCGACCAGAACCATGATATCGCCGTTAAACGCTTTCGCCTTTTTTACAATCTTGGTGACTGGATTAATGGTGCCAAGCGCGTTCGATACATGGACGATGGAAACCAGTTTGGTTCTGTCGCTCAGCATATTTTCGAATGCTTCAAAATCCAGCGTTCCGTCTTTCATCAAAGGGACGACCTTAATCTTTACGCCGTCGATCAATTGCCAAGGCACTATGTTCGCATGGTGTTCCATGGCCGAAATGATAATCTCATCCCCTGATTTAAGGTTCGCTTTGCCCCAGCTGCTTGCCACGAGGTTGATCGCTTCGGTGGTGTTTCTGGTGAATACGACTTCGTTTACGCTGTAAGCCTTGATGAAATCGGCAACCTTACCGCGCACGGTTTCATATTCCTGCGTTGCCATCTGCGAAAAATGGTACAAGCCGCGGTGAATGTTCGCATAGTAAGAAGACATCATCTCCGACATTTTGTCGATCACCGCCTGCGGTTTTTGCGCGGACGATGCTGTATCGAGATAGGCCAGTTTCTGCCCGTTGGTTTCTTCGGACAGAATGGGAAAATTCTCGCGGCAATAGCCTATGTCCGTGATGCCAGCCATTGCGCCAGTTTCTCTGTGATGTGGGTTTGCATGCCCTCATCCGTGATCGTGTCCACAGCTTGCGCGCAGAACGATGTGATGAGGAGCGATCTTGCTTCTTTTTCCGGTATGCCGCGTGCGCGCATGTAAAACAGCGGCTCTTCGTCCAGCTTTCCGGTGGTCGCGCCGTGTGAGCATTTCACATCGTCGGCGTAGATTTCCAGCTCCGGCTTTGTGTCCATCTCCGCCTGCGGCGACAGGATGAGCGCATTGGACAGTTGATAACCATCGGTTTTCTGCGCGATCTGGTGGACGTGGACCTTGCCTTGGAACACGCAACGTGATTTGCCGTCCAGCACGGATTTGTAAGTCTGGTTCGAATTACAGTGCGGCGCCTTGTGTTCGATCGTTATCGTCGTATCGGCATGTTGTTCGCCGCGCAGAAGGTTAAGGCCTGCAATACTGAAATTGCCGTTTTCACCGTTCAGTTCCGCGTGCACCTGATTTCTGATCAGTCCCGCACCTTCGATGTGGTTATAGCCTTCATAGCTTCCGTCACGGTCAATCTTCACGTGAATGAACTGTGTGGAAACCGCGCCTTCCGCTTCGTCGATGATGCGGTAGTGGCGCAGCTTGGCATTCTTGCCGACGATGATTTGCGCCACGCCGTTCTTCCAGTAACCGCCCTGCCCGTTCTGGCGTTCGATAACGGTGACGGTCTGGCCGTCCTTTACATGAATAACCAGACGCGGCGATAGCCATTGGCCATCTTTTGCACTGATCTCTATGATTTCATCTGATGTGATGAATTTGATGTCTTTGGTGTGGGAGGTGTTCAAATCCCACAGTTGCGTGTCTTTGTACTGTGCTTCGCCCGGCGCGTGGGGATTGAGCAGTTTGACATCGCTACCCCAGCCCAATGCTGCAGGCATGAGATTAAGCTTCTTAAGAGCACGCTCAAGATTGGTGTATTTCCAACGCTCCAGTTTTGGCGAAGGTACGTCAGGCAACATTGGCATAGCCCGTTTTTTCAAGTTCGTGTGCCAGTTCCGGCCCGCCCGTTTTGACAATCTTGCCGCCAGCCAGAACATGAACGACGTCCGGTTTGATGTAATCAAGCAAACGCTGATAGTGCGTGATGACGAGGAAGGATTTATCGCCGCCGCGCATCTTGTTGACGCCGTCGGCGACGATTTTGAGTGCATCGATATCAAGACCTGAATCCGTTTCATCGAGGACGCAGAATTTCGGCTCAAGCATTGCCATTTGCAGTACTTCGTTACGTTTCTTCTCGCCGCCGGAAAAACCGACATTGACGGCGCGTTTCATCATATCATCGGAAATGCCCAGTTCTTTGCATTTCGCCTTCATGAGTTTCAGGAAGTCGATGGCATCGAGCTCTTTCAGCCCGCGCGCCTTGCGTACGGAATTGAGGGCGGTTTTCATGAAGGGTGTCATCTGTACGCCTGGAATTTCCACAGGGTACTGGAACGCCAGAAACACGCCTTTGGCCGCGCGTTCTTCGGGTGCCATGTCGAGGATGCTTTGGCCATTCAATTCGATATCGCCGCCTGTGACGGTGTATTCCTCGCGCCCAGCCAATATATAAGACAGCGTGGATTTTCCCGACCCGTTCGGCCCCATAATGGCGTGTACCTTGCCGGGCTGGATCTCTAGATCGATCCCTTTGAGGATTTCCTTACCGTCGATTTCGGCTTTGAGGTTTTTAATTTTGATCATTTTTTATCTCTGTAGCTAACTTGTAAACTTGTGGATGTAATTCGCGACGCAATGCTTCGTCTCTTTCGTCTGCAAATATCTTTTCATCATCATAAGAACCTATGCCATGCCAGCCCGTAAGAAGATATTCGCAGCCGAACGCAGAATCTTTCAGAATGCGTTCCTTGCTGCCTTCGAAAAAGTCGACCCACATATCATCGTTGCGTTTATGCAGCGCTATCAGGCTGTCGAGTTTGGTTAAAAGTTGTTCCAGCATTATTGGCCCTGCAAAATTCCCGATATTTCCATGAAAGCGCTAATACCGATGGTCGGCACAACAACCCAGTTGAGAATTGTCAGTATTTTATAAACATCCTTGCGGAAAAATATAAACGCAACACCCGTGGCAACCGCATAGCCGATCATCCAAAAGGCAATATCGCGGAATGCGGACAACAGCGCTTCGCTTTGTTCCTTGTTGTTGCCCATTTCGGGAAGCAACGGCGACATGAGAAGGAACCCGATGGCTATACCGAAAGCATAGGCGGCGCTTTTAAACGCTTTACGGTTTTTCTTCCCCAGCAATTCGGTATCGTAATATTCCATTTGCTTGGCTTGTTTCTGGCGAACTGGATCGTAATGGTTGGGCATTATCCGACGCTTCCTTCTAATGAAATACTGACCAGCTTTTGCGCTTCGACGGCAAATTCCATCGGCAGTTGCTGAAGTACGTCACGGACGAATCCGTTAACGATTAAGGCCAAAGCCTCTTCTTCAGAAATGCCGCGCTGCTGGCAATAAAATACTTGGTCTTCCGAAATTTTGGATGTGGTGGCTTCGTGTTCGAGGCGCGCCGATTTGTTCTTGCTTTCGATATACGGCACCGTGTGCGCGCCGCATTGATCGCCGATCAGCAACGAATCGCATTGCGTGAAGTTACGCGCATTGTCTGCGCCGCCCATGATCTTAACCATGCCGCGATAGGTGGAATCCGAACGGCCCGCGGATATGGTTTTGGCGATGATGCGCGATTTCGTGTTCGCACCCATATGGATCATCTTTGTACCCGTGTCGGCTTGCTGGCGGTTATTGGTAATGGCGACGGAATAGAATTCACCTTGGGAATTATCGCCCTTTAAAATGCACGACGGATATTTCCACGTGATGGCCGAGCCCGTTTCTACTTGTGTCCAAGAAATTTTGGAGTTACGGCCCTCGCATATGCCGCGTTTGGTCACGAAATTATAGATGCCGCCCTTACCGTCTTCATCGCCGGGGTACCAGTTCTGAACGGTGGAATATTTGATTTCGGCATCGTCGTGCGTGATAAGTTCAACCACGGCGGCGTGCATCTGGTTTTCATCGCGCATCGGCGCGGTGCAACCTTCGAGGTAAGAAACGTACGCGCCTTTATCGGCGATGATGAGCGTGCGTTCGAATTGGCCCGTGTTTTTCGCGTTCATGCGGAAATAGGTGGAAAGTTCCATCGGGCAGCGCACGCCCGGCGGAATGTAAACGAACGATCCATCCGTAAACACAGCGGAATTCAGACAGGCGTGTTTGTTATCTGCATAAGGAACGATAGAACCGAGATATTTTTTAACCAGATCGGGATGGTCCTGCACGGCTTCGGAGATCGAGCAGAAGATCACGCCGCTTTCTGAAAGTTTTTTGCGGAAGGTAGTTCCGACGGAGACGGAATCGAACACAGCGTCCACGGCAACCAAAGGCGCACCCTCAACACCGAGGAGAACTTCCTGTTCACGCAAAGGAATGCCAAGCTTTTTGTAGGTTTCAAGTATGCGCGGATCTACTTCATCAAGAGACTTGATCGTCTTCATGTTCTTGGGCGCAGCATAATAGAACGCATCCTGATAATCTATCGGCGCTATTTCCAGTTTGGCCCATGTTGGCTCCGGCATAGTGAGCCAATGGCGATAAGCTTTTAAACGCCACTCGAGGAGCCATTCGGGTTCATTTTTCTTTTTGGAAATCAAACGGACAATGTCTTCGTTCAAACCCTTGGGCGCATATTCCATTTCGATGTCGGTTTCAAAACCCGCATCGTATTTGTTCAAGCTTTTAACCGTGTCGATGGTTTCGAGATCGATACTGCTCATAATTATGCGCCCCCGATCATCTGGGCTAGGCTGACATTTTCGAGCGCCTGCGTCATCGCGGCGTTAACGGGATTCCATTTGCCTTTCATGGAGCAATTTTCGGAATGCGAACAGCAATCATGATTGCCATCGACGCAGGTCGTAAGCGCGACAGGCCCTTCGAGCGCGTTGATGACTGCGGCCATGCTGATCTCGTCGGGCTGTTTTAAAAGCTTGTAGCCACCGTTCATGCCGCGCGTGGATTCAATCAAAGAAGACTTTGCCAGAAGCTTTAAAACCTTCGCGACCGTCGGCTCGGGCAGCTTGGTTTTTTCGGATAAACCACCCGCCGTTTGCAGGCCGCCCTCTCCGCGCGCCATCTGGGCGAGGATCACTACAGCGTAGTCGGTCATTTTTGATAATTTTATCATCTGAATCAGTAGCTTAGTAATTGGTATTATTTTGGTACCAATTACATCTCATATCGGCCAATTGTTTTCAAGGGAATTATTCAAAAAGAACGGGTTGGTGGAGGTTATCACCCGCCACAACCTGCATGTCCTTGTCTTCGATTTCCAGTACCCACAAATCAGGATCACGATCCACAGCGCGTTTGATATAGGCATCGGCTTCGCGTTCTTCCACGATTTCATCCTGAAGCACATTGATCCAGACCAGCTTGCCCAGCAAATCACGCTGCAGACCCATCAACTTACAGAGCCCTTCCATGTTGGCGATTTTTTGCAAAACCATACCGCCGGTTTTATCGCCGCGGTTGGAAACATAAATGCCATAGCCTTCCGAAGACAAACGGCGCACTTCCGCTTCCACCCATACATGGGTCGGTATACGGTTTGTTTCATGGGTGAAGACCATCAGTGCGCGCTGGATTGGGATTGTTCGAACACCCAGCATTCAACAACCGTTTTGGCTTCGACGCTGGGACTTGGATGATGATATTTCAAAACCTTGGTAACAATTTTTATAGCTTCACGCTCGGATACACCGTCATGGCGTAGCGCAGAATAAGCATTCAGAACAATACCTTTGCATTTGCAGGTATCTGGGTCTTCCGCCTTATCGAACACTTCGTGGCAGGTGACGCTTTCTGATGGGTGGGCGCCGCTCATTACTTGGCAATCTTGTTTTTTAGTCTGCGGCCATAAAGTTCAAGGCGGTGATCTACCAGTTCGAAGCCCATTTCCTTGGCAATACGTTCTTTCAGATTTTCCAGCTCGGAATTCTGAAACTCAATTACCTGGCCCGTTTCGAGGTCGATCAGGTGATGGTGATGCTCCATGTTGGTTTCGTAGCGGGAGAAGCTTTCGTTGAATTCGTGGCGTGTGACAAGGTCAAGCTCATCCAGCATGTTCAGCGTGCGGTAGACGGTCGCGATGCTGATGGAAGAATCTATGGCTTTGGCGCGCTCATATACAGCTTCGACGGACGGATGGTCCATAGATTCCGTAAGAACTTTTAAAATGGTTTTACGCGGTCCGGTCATTTTGAGGCCGGCGTTGATACAGCGCTGTTCCAGATCCGTCATGGCAATCTCCCCTTATATGGATAAGGGATATTACTCTGCGGTCTGGGCGATGTCCATGGCGGTTTTTGGCGGGATTTCCACGATTTTACGAACGCGGGACACGGGGAACGTGACTGTGACTTTGGTACCCAGACCCGTGTCGGATTCGAGCAGCAATTTACCGCCGTGCAGTTCGGCCATGGCTTTAGAGAGCGGCAGGCCAAGACCAGTGCCCTGTTGCGTGTTGGCGCGCACAGGGTCATGAATTTGCCCAAATGGTTGCATGGCTTCGCGGATGCGGTCTTTGGGAATTCCCACCCCGTGATCCTGTACAACCACAACCAGTTGTCCCACATCGTCCATATGCGCCATGACTTCGATGGAGCCGCTCTTATCCGAATACTTGATGGCATTGGTGATCAAGTTGATCAGAATTTGGCGTACGAGACGCGGATCGGCGTAGAGCACGGGCAGATTGTCTTGAATAATTTCCTTGATATCGAGTGCACTGCTGAAGGCACGGTTGGCCATGATGCGTACGACGGAATCGATAAGGCCACCCAAATCGATTTCCTGTTCGTCCAGTTCCACCTTACCGGCTTCGATTTTGGACATATCGAGCACTTCGTTGATAATCTCCAGCAAGTGCTTGGCGCTCATATGGATGTCGCCTTGATATTCTTTGTATTTCGCATGGCCGAGCGCGCCGAAGGTTTCTTTGATAATCATTTCGGAGAAGCCGATGATGGCGTTGAGCGGCGTGCGCAGTTCGTGCGACATGTTGGCAAGAAACGCGGATTTCGCTTGGTTCGCGGCGTCCGCCTGCTCTTTCGCGATACGTAGCGAATATTCCATCTGCTTGCGTAGCGTGATGTCCATGATCGTTGTCACTTGGAAGCGCCGTTTTTGCGAAAGTTCCAACGTGGCCGTGGTAAATAACACGTTGGCGGTGCTGCCGTTCTTGCGGGACAATTTCATTTCGCCGGAACTGCGTATACCACCGCGAATGAATTCCTCATGATTGCGGCGCGCGAGATCTTGTTCATCGTTCGTGATAATATTGATGAAATCCAGACCGATAAGATCATTGCGGCTCCAACCGTAGATGCGGATAAAGCTGTCATTCACTTTTACGATACGGCGGTTGTGGTCCGTCACCAAAATGCCGACTTCGGACACATCGAAGATAGACGTCAACAAAAGCAAAGCATCGTCGCGTTCACGTTGAAGCGCGGAATCATCGCTTAACGTTGGTTGTGCGATAACATCGAGGTAAGTTACCACGCCGTTGTCATCCACGATCGGATTTATCCAAAAACCCGGAACCTGCGTATTTCCCGGGAATGTCGGAAGCGATTGAATTGTTACAGGTTTCTGACGCTTGGTACTGACATCAAGGGAATGTGTTATGTGCTGTGCGTTTTCATTATCAAGAAGGACGTCGAGCGGTTTACCGATGATATCTTTCTCTTGCACGCCAAAAAACTCGCACGCTTTTTTATTCATGGACGCGATAAAAAACGCACCGGCACGATGCTCGACAATTATGTTTGGCACCGGCATACGTTCGAAAAAGATCTTATGATCCATGCCCACGGGCATTAGCGACCCCTATTACAGCTATCCTAGTATTATACTAGGTGGCACCGGTTAATATAAAATTAACCTTACCTTTACTGACAAAAATTATTTAGTTTCAGTGTGTTAACAAAATCTAAAGGGTACCGAACAATCTGTCGCCGGCATCCCCCAAGCCCGGAATGATATAGGCGGTATCATTGAGCTTTTCATCAAGCGAGGCTGTGTACACAGGCACCGCGCCATAGCGTTTTTCGAGGGTTCTGACCCCTTCCGGCGCGGCCACAAGGCACATGAGGATAATGTTTTCGGGTTTGACGCCATGACGCACCAAAACGTCGAACGCGTATTCGGATGAGTTACCCGTCGCAAGCATAGGATCTGTGACGATGAATTTTAAACCGTCCAACGCTGCCGGCAGTTTCACCAGATATTCTACGGGTGTGTGTTTTTCTTCATCGCGGTAAAGCCCTATATGGCCGATATGGCAATCGGGAATGAGTTCAATGAGTCCTTCGGCCATACCCAGCCCTGCCCGCAAAATCGGCACAACTACCGGCAGCGGGCCATCAAGAACTGGGGCATTCATTTTTTGCATCGGAGTGCGGATAACTTGCGTGATCATCGGCAAATTGCGCGTGACTTCATAACCCAGCAGATACGAAATCTCACGCAACAGTCTGCGAAACTCTCCCGTAGGACAGGTTTCATCACGCATGCGCGATAATTTGTGTTGAACCAGAGAATGGGAAACAATGTGTAGATTTTTGAAATCGGGATGTTTATTCATATGCGGCTCCGTCAAATACGAAGCCACTATACTTACTTATCCTTACCCATGGAATGGATATATCGCTGGAGCGGGCTGATATCGTTGTATTGAACGACGGTGCCTTTGGAATCAATGCCGATCAGGTCTTTTTTCATGTTTTCGAGCATGTTTTCCAGGTTGTCGCCCTGTGTGGGTTCGGATACCACCGTGGAAACGGAAATTTGTTCGTTCGCATTGTCTGGTGTCGGGATATCGGCGGAATTAATGCTCATGTTCAAGCGGGCGATGGCAGCCTGCGAACCGAGCATGTCGGCATGTTTCAGGCAAAGCAGGAAATATTCCCCGCCCAGAAAATATGCATCGTCAAAAGAACGCAAGCATTCTTTCACCTGATCCGTAATCTTGCGGATCATGATGTAGAATTCATCTTCGTTCTCGCGCCATTCTTCCTTAAAGCCATTGATTTTTACAAGCGCGAGCGAGAACGGGTTGCCGCGACGTGCGCGGCGTTCCATCTCGCGGCTGACATCGTCTTTCAAAAGCTTGACCGAACGCAGACCGGTTTTTTCATCGAAACCGCTATTCTCCACCGCCTCGTCCAGCTCCATGCGGCGCATCATCTGAATGAATTCTTCGTAGTGACGGGAAAGCTCGTTGTATTCCTTGAGCGGGGAAATATCGCGCGCGGCGAATTTATTTGTGAATTCACGAGCAGAAGCCCACATATCCGCGTGGATACGACTGACACGCTCCGCCATGTTGGTGGAAATATTGCCTTCGGCTTTTGCCTTTTCCAGCCATTCCATGAACACGGCCGGCGGCTTTTCATCGGCTGGCTTGGCTTCGAAATACGAACGCACCAAACGGCCGTACCAGACGACATATTCGTCCAGCACAGGCATAATAGCCTCTAGCCCGATCTGTGATTTGTATTCCAAAGGCATGGTACAACTAACCTATTGTTTTCCGTTATTTATTATACATGGAAAAGTTTGAAATCGGTTAATTTTTTGCAAATTACTTAGTCAGGCAGATACTCTTTTTCAAGGGAATCCAAGGTTCCGGCCTTGATGGCGGCGCGAACTTCCCGCATTAGGCGGTTGATGATGGCGACGTTATGCTGGGACAATATCTGGTAGGCGAGCAACTCCCCCGCCTTTAACAAGTGATGTATATAGGCTTTGGAAAAGTCACGGGAAGACGGCAGATCGAGCGTTTCATCAAGCGGCGTCGGATCGTCCCTGTATTTCGCGTTGAGAAGATTGATGCGCTCGTCTCGACGACCCTTCATCAATGCCATGCCGTGGCGCGCGATGCGCGTCGGCATTACACAATCGAACGTATCGACACCGTGGCGCACTGATTTGAAAATATCCTTTATGCGGCCGATGCCGAGAAAGTGCACGGGACGATCGTTCGGCAAATGCGGACGTGTGAATGCAAGAATGCCGTACATCTCTTCGTCCGATCCGCCGAGGCATCCGCCGATGGCCGTACCGAAGAACGGACGCGACGCAACGTATTTTGCGCTTTCGATGCGCAGGTCTTCATACACACCGCCCTGTACCACGCCATACATGGCCTGTTTACCGTCATGTGTTTGTTTGAATGCGAGAAGCGAACGATCGCCCCAACGCTTGCTCATCTCCATCGATTTCGCGGTGTATTCTTTGGTAACTTGATAGGACGTGCATTCATCCATCTGTACGATCAAGTCGGCGCCAAGCTTGCGCTGAATCTCCATCGAGATTTCGGGATTGAGACAGAGTTTTTGCCCGTCGAGATACGATCTGAAATATGCGCCGTCTTCGTTGATCTTCAAAAGATTCTCGCGCTGATTTCTGTTACGGCCCTTGATTTCATCGGCGCAGGAACCGTTACCCATAGAGAAAACCTGAAAACCGCCGGAGTCCGTCAGCATAGGGCCGTTCCAGCCAGTGAACTTATGCAGACCGCCCATTTTCTCAATCAAATCCGCGCCCGGCTGGATCATCAAATGATACGTGTTGGCGAGGATGATGTCGGTCTTCGCCTCTTTCATCTGATAAGGCGAGAGGTTTTTGATGGAGGCCTTGGTGCCGCAGAAAATATAGTTGGGCGTTTCTATCGTACCGTGCGGCGTGGTAAGTTTACCGATACGTGCGCCGGATTTTTCATCTTCATGCGTGATTTCAAATCCGAAATTCGGGTAATCGATCTGCGTGTCGAAAAACCCGCTCACCGGTTGCGGAGGAGCGGGTTTGATTTTACGTTTCTTCTTTGCAGAAGCTTCGGCCATTAGGCCTTCTTCTTTGCTTCCAGCTTTTTCTCGATCTGCGCTTTGTAGGGACGCAAGGCGGGGTCCAGCTTGGTTTTCGCCGTGGATTGAATGAAAGCGTCGATGCCGCCTTTTTTCTCCAGCGTGCGCAGGCCGCTTGCCGTTACGCGCAGGGCGATTTTGCGGTTCAACACTTCGCTGTGTACCGTCGTGTCCTGAACGTTCACTTCGAACGTGCGCTTGGTTTTATTTTCAGCGTGGGAACGGTTGTTTCCTACCATTCTCATCTTGCCTGTAATCATGCATCTGCGGCTCATGGTCTTATTCCTTATTTGCGGCCAGAATCTTTAAAATCGAGCCGGACAATAGGCGATAAAAACGGCCCAAGTCAAGCAATTCGTTAAGAGAAAAAGCCCCGTCCGTGGCCCACAATGGCCACCAAAAGGGCCAAAACCAGCAGGAGGTGAGCCATTACAGTAATATAGAGGCCGCGGTGGAGGTGTTTGGCCTCCAATTTGGCAGTGGCCCCTTCCGGTCCCGCCCATACCCTTTGGATGGCACTACCGTCTGTATCTTGTGTCGCCCCGCCAAGACTTACCTTGAGCGCATAGGCCATAGAGGTCACGGGTGCACCCCCTTGAAAATAGTCTGAATGCCCGCTTTTTGCAGGAAAAAGGGACAATAAAGAACGTGTCATGCCCGCCGTGGGGGTTAATAGACCCGAAAGAGCGATCAAAACCCCCGAAAACAGGTTCGGGATCATGCCCATAAGCTTTTCAAGGTGGTTCGCGGTCAATCCAAAGCCTTTGGAGAATCCTTCCTTGCCGAACCGCCAGCTGAGCGCCGCGAGGGTCGCATATAAATAAGCCGCAGGCAGACCCGCGATCAAATACCACAGGACAGGCGCGACGATTCCTTTGTCGAGCAGTTTTGCGCCCATGCCTATACCCACTCGTGTGATGGTAAACTCATCGGCGGTTGTGAGGTTCGTGCGCGTCGTAGTGGCGATCGCATAAAACGCGCCTTTGACCCCGCCCTTACCTTCAACCGCGCGATAGAGACGTAACAGTGCGTACCAACCCGCGCCCGCGCTCAAAACCAAAGTCAGAGCGGCGATATCCACCATCATGTAATTCGGGTATGTCACGGAAAGCGTCTGGAAAAAATGGCCGATCAGGTAACCGATGATAAGTGCCGTGACAGTGACGATGAAACCGCGCGTTGCAAGGTCGCCAGACTTGCGTTCGGTCTTGTCCAGCTTGCCGCCAAGCGGTCCGAAAAGAAAATCGACCACACGCCACAAAAGTGGATTGGCATTGCCGCCAAGCGGACCAAAGACCAGCCCGCCAAAAACAACGACCAGAATTGCAATGATCGCGACGGGCAAGCGTGCAGGATCAAAAATCTGGTCGTGTATGTGTTGAAAGAAATGGGCAGGATCGAAATTCATCAAACGCTCTTGCTAAGCTTCTTCATGTAAAACCGCGCGCCAATACTGAATCCTCCGTGGATCGACCCCCAAAGCATCAAACCAGCAAGAAGCGTGCCGAAAATTTTAACCGACCATGATTTTTCTTGGAAAGGCGCCATCATCGCGGCCTGATCCGCAGGAGGAAGGACGTTGTAAGACAAAAATGCAATCGCCCCCATGATCAAGACAACCGCCACAAAACAAATCCCTGAAAAACGGTTTTGTTCGGAGGCTACGGGTACCCGTGCATTGTCTTTGGCGAAACGTCTACCGACGAAATAGGCCACCACGGCGAGGGCCACGATATTGAATATGGGAGGCAAAGGCAAAAACGCCAGCACGAACCACACCGGAATTGCTATAGCGATGAAGCGCCCGATATAACGCTTATTGAAATTATGTTCCATAATATTCCTCACTGGATTTATCCGTACAAAAATGTATCATAGGCTATCCGGTAACACCATCGGAGTCCGAGTTCCTCTATATCCCTTCCCGTTTGATTCCATTCGATAATTTTTGATGCACTGCTTACGCGCGTTAAGAAGTTAACGATTTGGAAGATCTCTATGTTATAGTTTTCTCATAAAGGCAAAGAACATGCTCTATCACTTCTACGATCTCCAACATGCACTCCTGACGCCCGCGCGTATCATGGCCGAACTCGTTCGTACCGTGACACAAAATCCGTGGAACCCCCTTTCCTACACGCAAGTCGGACGTACCATCGCAGCGAACGCTGAAGTGTTCGAGCGTGTCACACGTCGTTTTGGCGAACCGGATTGGGATTTGCCCTTTACTGAAATCGACGGCAAGAAAGTAGAAGTCACAGAAGAGATCGTTGTTGAAAAATCTTTTTGCCAATTGATTCATTTCAGGCGCGCCACCAAACGCCGCGATCCGCGCGTTTTGATCGTCGCACCTATGTCCGGCCACTACGCTACACTGCTGCGCGGCACGGTCGAGGCGATGTTGCCGCACCACGATGTTTACATCACCGACTGGACAGATGCGCGTCAGGTGCCGATGAACGACGGCAAATTCAATCTTGATGATTACATCACCTATTTGCGCGAATTCATGTCTTTGCTTGGCCCGAACACGCATTTGATTGCGGTTTGCCAGCCTGCCGTTCCTGTATTGGCGGCCGTATCATTGATGGCGGCGGATGATGATCCTAACCAGCCGCTGACGATGACGCTGATGGGCGGACCTATCGATACGCGTATTTCAAAAACCGCTGTTAACGTTCTGGCGGAAGAACGCCCGATGTCGTGGTTTGAAAACACCGTTATCGATACTGTGCCTGCCTATTATCCCGGCGCGTTTAGAAAAGTTTATCCGGGCTTTACCCAGCTTTCGGGATTCATGTCCATGAACCTTGACCGCCATATCGGATCACACATGAAATTCTATCAGCATCTTGTGCGCGGCGACGGTGAGAGCGCGGATTTCCACCGCAAGTTTTATAACGAATATAACGCCGTCATGGACATCACCGCGGAATTCTATCTACAGACGATCGATACGGTGTTCCAACGCCACCTGCTCCCGCGCGGACAAATGAAATGGCGCGATCCTCTTACGCACAAACTGGTTGATGTGAAGCCCAAGGCGATCGAACATACAGCCATTTTCACCATCGAAGGCGAACTGGACGATATTTCATCGCGCGGACAAACAACCGCGGCGCATGATCTTTGCTACAATTTGCCCCAGAGAAAGCAGTACCATCTGTTCCAGTTGAACACGGGCCATTACGGCATTTTCAACGGCACAAAATGGAAGAAAGAAATTATGCCGCGCATCCGCCACTTCATGCGCGAATTCGATCCTGATTGCGATCCTGTTCCTGCAAAAGATTTAGAGAAGATTCCTGATATAGCCCCCGCACGCTTCAACCGCGACACGCACGGCGTTTCCGCCGTACGCAGATGGTTGAAAGAACGCGACCTTAACAAAAAAGAGCATCGCGACGCACCGCAAGACGCTTAAGGGAGATTGAATTCTCTTTTAGGGCCGGGCTTCTGCAGCGCATCCACCAGATAGGGGCGCATCGCCGCCTGATAAAGGCCGATATATTTGTTCGACATTTTTTCGGGCACGAAAACTCTGTCGAGTCCGGCGATGACCTGCGCGGTGGTTTGCGGTCTGCTGAAACCATCAAGATTTCCGTCATAGACGCCGCCCGATTTTTCTTTCCTTTGAATTTCCACATTCCAAAAACCGCTTCCGAATCTGGTTTCACGGATAGAGATGGCTTTGCCGATAAAAGAATCGGAATGCGTCATGCCGAAATGATCTGGAACGGGCGTTCTGAAGGATCTGGGTTTGGATAAAACCGCATGGACCGCGGCAGACAGGAACTGGGACAACATCTTACACCTCTTTTTTTGTTTTTCTTGTGGGCGCGTTGTAAGGCTTTACTTCCAATAATGTAAAGAAAAACATTGTGATGATTTCAAGGCACTTGCTTAGTGACTTACCCACATAAACCTGATGATTCTGCTGCACCGCGCATATCTTCGCCCAAAGTGACTCACTACCCTTTCCCCATCATAGTGGGAGATAACCATGCTTGAAGATTACGCGGCCCAACAGCTTTTTGAAAAATCCTTTCAAGGAGCCTGCAAAATAGGCGCGATGAATATGGGCTTCGCGACCGCTCAAGCACGTTTGTGGGGCTTTGGCCGGCTGAGTTGTGAATTCGATGCCATGGCCTCTTACCTCAAACACAGTGCGCAAAACTTCGGCAAGCCGGATTTCAATCTTCCCGAAACGCAGATCGGCAACAAGCGCGTTGCCGTGACCGAAGAAATCGCCCTGAGCAAACCGTTCGGCGATTTGTTGCATTTTAAACGCGACACCAAACGCAACGACCCGACTGTGCTTCTTGTTGCGCCGCTCTCCGGACATTACTCCACGCTCCTGCGCGGCACGGTGGAAGCGCTGTTGCCGCATCACGACGTTTACATCACCGACTGGAAGAACGCGCGCGACGTGCCCATGAGCGCCGGAAAGTTTGATCTGGGTGACTACGCCCAGTACGTGGAAGATTTCATTCATCACCTCGGTCCCCATACACATGTCATAGCCGTGTGCCAGCCTACCGTGCCCGTTCTTGCAGCTGTGGCGCGTATGGCGGAACGTGACGCGCCGAATCAGCCTCTATCCCTGACCCTCATGGGTGGGCCTTTAGATACAAGATATGCCAAGGGCGACGTTAACCGTTATGCCGAGGAACATACTATCGATTGGTTCGAAAGAAATGTGATTTCGGAAGTGCCTATGGGATTCGCCGGATCCCGCAGGCAGGTCTACCCGGGTTTCCGACAGCTGACCGCGTTTTTAGGCATGAATCCCGAGCGTCACGCCAAGTCCCAATTCGAAATGTTCGAGCATTTGCGCCGTGGCGACGGCGAATCAGCCGACAAGATCAAGGCGTTTTATAAGGAATATCTGGCCGTACTCGACATGACGGCGGAATTCTATCTGGACACTGTGAAAGAAGTTTTCATCGATCATTCTCTGCCCAAAGGCGAACTTGTGCTGGACGGCCAAAGGGTTATGCCTTCCTGCATCCGCAAAACAGCTCTTTTCACCGTGGAAGGCGAGCGGGACGATATTGCCCCTCCGGGACAGACCGTCGCTGCGCATAGAATGGTTAACGGGCTTCCCGCGGCGCAACATTTTCATCATTTACAGCCAGGAGCCGGACATTATGGCATATTTGAAGGGTCAAAATGGCGTACGGAAGTTTGCCCGAGAGTCACCCATTTTATACGGCAAACGGCTGTGGATAACGGTCTGATAAATAGCAAGATTCCGACGAATACTCGGTCAATACCACCTAATTTTTGGCAGAAATCCGATGGCGTTAACCACCCTTCTCTCGCTGCCTAGAATCGCAAAAAAACATTGTAATATCAAATGGTTAATATTTTGTAATTTTGTTACCCAAAATTGCAAAAATATTTTTTCATTTGTCACTTGCCAATTATTTTCAATCTGGCTAGGTTCGTGTTATTCTATAGTTAAGACTTCAACAGAGGACGGCATGAAGAAGAGGGTCAAACCTTTGAATTCGGAACGTACACGTGCACGTTCCGGCAGAGATCTCTTTACCTTGGAAGAGGAAAGCGGATGGTACGGCTTGCCGTTCTCCGATATCTCTCCGCGCCTGAAACTGTCGGTCAGCGAGCGCGCCAAACGCATGGCTCTGCGCCTTGACCCACGTTCCCGTCTCGTTCACCTTGTGATCCCGAAACGTGCCAGCATGCGCACCGCATATTTGTTTGCCGAACAAAACAAGGAATGGATCCGCGAAAAATTACGCGACCTGCCCAAACAAGTCCCGTTTAAAAACGGAGAAGTACTCCCTATTCTCGGACGCGACCGTACGATAATCGTTTGTTACAATCCGGCTTTAAAAACGACCGAGATCACTTTGAAAAAAGATGAATTGATCGTGTTGACCAATAAGGCAGATCCGAGTGTACGCATACGCCGCTTCCTGATTGACCTGGCCCGCGAGAAGCTGACCGAGATGGCGCTCGAAAAAGCAGCCCTGCTTCGCCGCCGTATCATGGAGGTTCAGGTGAAAGACACGCGGTCCCGTTGGGGCAGCTGCACTGAAGACGGCAGAATCTCTTTCAGCTGGCGTTTGATTTTCGCGCCTGCCAAGGCCTTCGACTATGTTGTGGCCCATGAAGTGGCACACCTTTGCCACATGGATCACTCCGACAATTTCTGGCGTGTCTGCGAACGCGCTTCCCGTGATTACGAGGAAGGCAAGAGCTGGATGGCTCTGAACGGACACGCCCTCATGCGTTTTGGGAATATTACTTCGTAGCCGAACTTTATTCCCATCTTCTACCCGCGGAAGGAGTTACACGCCCTTCCGCGGGTTTTTATTGACATTAATATGAAAAAAAGATACAAAACTGCCTCAAAGGGTGGTGTTTATGATAAAAAGAAAAAGTGTCATTTACGACGGCGATATGGGCGGTGACGATTTGTGGGCCATCGCCCTTATGCTGGGCCACCGTCAGCGTTTTAGCGTCCTTGGAAT
>DLGR01000012.1:0-36612 GCA_002482805.1 Micavibrio sp. UBA7689
AAAAACCCTGCGCCCGCGCCTGCTTGAGCTCAACAACCTGCTGGCCACTGCCTATGAGCGTGCCCGCACCCAAGACATCCGCGAAAATGGCCACCGTCACTACAAAGACTTCGTTGAATTCTTCCGTGGCCGCAACCTGCGCGGTGTCTGCCTTGGTGCTTCGCACTACCCGCTGGCAGAATCGCGCGCGCTGATGGCGACCTACCGCCGCATCGACCGCGACATCAAGGCCCGCAACCGTGGTGCCAAGCAGTTCAAATCATTCAAGAAAAGCGGATAATCGGCCGCAGTGTGCCTATGCGCCGCTGCCCCTTTGTTGCGCCGTTTTCCTCTTTCATGCTAAGTCAATGACGTGAAAACGCTGGCATTTGCGCCACCATGAAAGAGACACCGATGACGTCATCCGCCCATAAAACCGCCACTGCCCCTGCACGCGATGTTGCCGCCCTGCTGGCGCGCTATCAAAACAAAAGCGCTGTGCTTGGCGTGATCGGCCTTGGCTATGTCGGCCTGCCGCTGGTCGTCAGCATGGCACGCAAAAACATCAAAGTGATCGGCTTTGATATTGATCCTAAAAAAGCTGTAACACTCAACGGCGGAAAATCTTATCTGGAAACGGTAAAAGATTCCGAAATAGCGGATGCGCGCGGTAAAAAACTTTTTGAAGCAACTGCCGATATGAAACGCCTGGCCGAAGCGGATTTCATCATCATCTGCGTGCCGACGCCACTCGACTCACACAAAAATCCTGATCTGAGCTATATCGAAAATTCCACACACGACATCGCCGCAACATTGCGCAAGGGGCAGGTCATCAGTCTGGAATCCACCACATACCCCGGAACGATGGACGACATCGTCAGACCTATCCTTGCGAAAACAAGCATGAAAGAAGATACAGATTTTATGCTCGTCTATTCGCCCGAACGCGAAGACCCAGGTAACCGAGATTTCCAAACAAATACGATTCCTAAAGTCGTGGGCGGTGATACGCCGGAAACGCTGGATATCGCACAAAAATTCTACGGACTGTTTATTGATAAAATAGTACCCGTCAGCAATATTAAAACAGCAGAGGCCGTAAAGATAACGGAAAACATTTTCCGCGCTGTGAACATCGCAATGGTGAACGAATTAAAGATTATTTACGACCGCATGGGCATCGATGTGTGGGAAGTGATCGAAGCCGCCAAAACAAAGCCCTTTGGTTACATGCCGTTTTATCCGGGTCCGGGTCTCGGCGGCCACTGCATTCCGATTGATCCTTTCTACCTGACGTGGAAAGCGAAAGAATTCGACACGGCGACGCGTTTTATCGAACTGGCGGGGGAAATAAATCTCTCCATGCCGCGTTACGTGCTAGAGAAAACTATGAGCGCAGTTAATCTCATCCACAAACGTGGTCTCAGCGGCGCGAAAATCCTTATGTGCGGAATGGCATACAAAAAAAACGTCAACGATCAACGGGAATCACCGTCCTTCCCGCTGCTGCAATTACTGGAAGAGCAGGGAGCGGTGGTGGATTACCATGACCCCCACATCCCCGAAATCCTGCCATCGCGTCACTTCCCCACACTGACAGGTCGCAAATCGGTCGAACTCTCACCCGCAAAGATAAAATCCTACGATGCAGTATTAATAGTCACGGATCATGACAAAGTTTCATACGCGGAAATCGCCGCACATGCGCAGATCATCGTCGATACGCGCAACGCCATGAAGAACCACAAAATTTCGGGCAAATTATTTAAGGCCTAAAACGTCTTTGATGTCTTTGGACAGCGGGAAGCCGTTTTCCGCGAACCAGTTGCGTACAAACAGCGAAAATATATTCCGCGTCTTCATATAAGTTTCCTTATGTAGCGCAAACGGGAAGAAAGCATATTGATTGGCGTAGTGGCCGTAGTAACGCAGCAAATCGTAAAGCTCTGCCTTCTTTTTCTTTGAAAAAATACCAATTACCCTAGCCACAGGAACCACCCACAACATAGGCAAAGGCCAACGCCAGATATAGGGTTCGCGCTTGGCAAACAATCCCTGATAATTATAGGCCTTCAAATAATCCTTATATAGGAACTGACCGCGCTTTAATTCATAAGGAACATTCGCATAAAAATCGCATAGCGTGCGCTCCCACAACGGTAATTCCCAATCATAACCAAAGAAATCATAGGAACGTTGGCCGTTCACCACCAATGTCGCCTGGCGTTCGTCGTATTCCCAGCACTCTTCCAAAGCCGCCCACTCAAACGGCGTATGCTCACGATGTGCCTCGGGAACTGTCTCCAGAATTTTGGATTTTATGACGCTGATATTCTCTTTTGTTTTCAGGCCTCGCCATAAATCATAATGTTTCGCAACCAGAACGCGAGTGAGCGTTTCAAAATTCGCTGAATCCTTTTCAAACCAGACCTGATTGACATGCCCACCCGTAATGTAATCGCCCGATTGGCCATTGATAAGGATCGCATCGGTATGAAAGACTTTTTTGTCTTTGAGTGTTTTTAGAGCGGTGTATTCACGGAAACAAGGAGCGGCTTTCAAACCGTCGGCAAAATCACTATAGGCACGGCGAGTCTTGTCCGAAAACATATCGGAGCATTCCTTGCCGCTTAAACTCACGAAATGCCACGGAACATTGAGTTTGCGTGCAATAGCTTTCGCGTGCAGTGCTTCGAAATTGAAACGAGGGCCATACGTAAAAGTGTGGAGATTTTTGTAACCGAATTCATGCAGCTTGCACAAAATAATGCGGGAATCCAGACCGGCGCTGAGCGGCACCCAAATAGGGCGGCCGTTTGCGCGTGCGATAATCTTATGCATGATGGCATCAATAATACCGGAAAGTTCTTCGCGGGATTCCCTGCGGCCTTTCGTATGGTCGGGCACGGGCATATAACGGAAATAACGTACTACGAAAGGTTTCAAACCGTCTTCGGCGATCAATACCTCTCCGGGCAAAAGACATTTGATTTCTTCGTATAATGTTTCCTGACCGGTAACATAACCGGACATGGCGAATTCGAGCGCGGAAATCTTGCTCGGTGTTGCGCAACCCAATTGCGCCAGAACGGAGCGTGCATCGTTGGAAACGATCACACCGTTGGTCCCGAAAGCATAGAAGACGGGATAAGCGCGGATGTGATCCACCCATGCAACCGTGGTACGTCCCATGGTCAAAATGCCCGCACCAAATTCCTTTTGTGCGAACAACGCACGCATCACATGTTCGGCATAAATGGACGGCGTCAGGTTCCGATCGAGCGCCGCCAAAGCCTCGCCCGCAAGATAACCATGCCCCGCATAATGCAGATCGCCTTCCGATATCCAACGATAGGCTGGGTTTATTATCACATGGGGAGCGCCACTTGCGCTGTATGCGGCAGAATTGGCTGTCATGAAAGTTCTATCGTTTGATCGGCGAGGGGGAGAACCTGCGGATTGTGGGAAATAAGGACAACAGCCATGGTTTTAGAAAGTTTTTTGACGACATCGAACACGGCTTGCGTACTGTCACGGTCAAGTGCGCTGGTCGGCTCATCGAGCACCAGCAATTTCGGTTGCCGAATGATCGCGCGTGCGATGATAATGCGCTGGCGCTGGCCACCCGAAAGTTTTCCGCCGCGCTCGCCGACCACTTCATCGAGCTTTTTGGGCAGGGACGCAACAAAATCATACGCCGCCGCCTGACGCAGCGCATTCCACACATCCTCATCTGAATACTGCTCGTCTCCCAATGTGACATTTCGTTTGACCGTATCATGGAACAAGAAATTATCCTGCGGGACGTAACCGATCATCTCCCGCCACTGTCGGGTGCTAATGTGTTCGAAATCAACGCCGTCTATTTCCAACTTGCCGCCCTGAATGGGTATGAGCCCCAGTATAGCGTCTATCAAAGTCGTTTTGCCGATACCCGAAGGACCGAACAAAACGGTCAGGGAGCGTGTGGGAATGATACAGGAGAAATTTTTGAATATCGGAGCGGTATTCTTGTAGGCTATCTCCGCATTTTTCAATTCTATTTTGTCTTCAAAAATAGGCGTTTGTCCGTCACGCCCTTCTTCTTTCATCGCGTTGGCCTTGTCAACCTGTGAAAGCATGGACCAAACTGCACTCTCGCCTTGGATCATGTTGTGGTAATGCGCTTGCGCGGCTGTCACATACCCCATCAATCTCTGAAACAGGAATGCCAAAACTACGACTTCCGCAACCTGCGTTTGGGTTTGAGTCAGAACGAAATATAAACCTACCGCCAAAAATACGACGATCGCGGGTTCCGAAACCATCTGCTGAAGCAGGGCGGTATGATATTGTCTTTTTCGCGCATCCACCACATCGGCAGTTTCACGTTCCAGTTGGCGGTAATAACGGTCTTCCATCGCCATGGCTTTGAGGGGTTTGGCGCCTTGCAAAGATTCGCTCACTTCGCTCATAAGGCTATCCATACGGCGAGAAAGCGTTTCGCCCGTGGCTCGCGCCGAGCGCATTATCCCCCGCACCATCAGGGCAAGAACGCCGCCCATCACAATCGCGATCAGGCTGAGCTTCCACGAAACGAAGAATGCGATACCGATATAAATACACGCTTGCAAGAAAGCCGAAGTGGCGCGTCCAGCCAGCATATAGGCATGACCTGCGCGTTGCGCCTCTGCGGCGATGGCGTTGGATATCACGCCCGAAGACAGGCCGGAAAAATACTGCCATTGCGCCTTCATCAATGCATCGATCAATTTTAATTGTAGCGTGCGGGAAATATCCGTTGCAACATATCCTGCATATCGCATGGCATAAAATATGATGACCGCTTTCAAACTGATCATAACCACTATGACTGCCAAAAGCGTCGGCAGATCGGGTTGCAGGCCTACGGCATGAAACATATTGGTGACAAACACCTGCGCAAAACCCGCTGCTCCACCGCTGTCGTTGCCTATGACGACGGAGATAAGGGGCAAAAGGGCACTAATACCCAGAGTTTCCGCCGCCGCCGCCGCGAGTAGCGCCAGAATGACTGTTAACGTCTGGCGCGTATAATTGCGCGTAAAATATGCGAATATATCCCACGAGGTTTTATTGTGTCCGCTCATGCCGCTGCCCCGCTAATCACTTTTTTAAAAAGGGCTGCATAGGAATCACAAATTTTCTCGACGGTAAAATCAAGCGCGCGGGCGCGTTGCGCGTTTTTATCCCAATTCCGATCAAGCGCCTTTTCCATGGCCGCAGCAAGCGCCGCTTCATCACGCACAGGCACCAGAATGCCGAATTTTTCCTGATCAAGTATTTCCGCAGGGCCTGACGGACAATCGGTGGATACGATGGGTAATCCGCATAGCAAGGCTTCAACGATCACGTTACAAAAACCTTCCCATTGGGAACTGATTACGAACAAATCCGCGTTGTAAAAATGATCGAGCGAATTTTCAACAAATCCTTCAAATACCACATGGTTGGCGATACGAAGATCAAAAGCGAGATTCTTCAATTCTATCTCGCGCGGACCTGTACCGAGGATCTTCAGTATGGCGGGACGCTTTTTGACAAGCATTGCAAAGGCTTTGAGCAAGGTCTCATGGTCCTTTTGCTCGACCAATCGACCCGAAGTGATAATGACAGGTTTCGGGCGGTTGCTGTTGACGGGAATTTGCCCGCCGCGCATATCGGGCGTCACGACAGGATTGTGGATCCATCCCGTTTTGGCGGGGCGCAATTTGGCGCGGGCCTGAATATCGTCTGCTACGCCTTTGGAAATGCCGATCACCATATCGGCATGGGGATAAAGAATGCGCGCGAGCAGGGGGATATAAAATCTTTCATATCCTGAATCCTTGATCCGCTCGGAAAAGAAATTTCGTTCGGTCAGAATAAATTTTGTCGCCGTAACACCCGCTATCAGTTTTGCGATGATGGCGGTCAGGTTCGCATGAAACAGCGCGCTTACCAAAATATCGGGTTGGTTCTTTTCAAGATATTTACTAAAGGCAAACACAGACAAAACCGTACGGGATTTTTCCAAATCGACCAATCGAACGGTGTTTTTAAGTTCTTTCGCAAACACGCCTTCGGAAGACGCCACGACCAAATCCACTTTGTCTCCGCGCGCCGCGAATTCATGGGCCATGTTGAGCACCATTTTTTGCGCGCCGCCGCCGCGAAGATCAGGAAGAAAAAAGGCAATATGCATGGAAAATTCCTAGCCTATATCGCCGATGACACCGATATACTTTCCTTCATAGGAAAACACGGACCAATTTTTAATATCCTTTTGGGCGACCAGATCGTGGAAGAACGCATTGTCCTGAATATCATCCATGATGACGATCGCTTCATATGCAAGCGCGGGCGCAACAATATCCATAGCCTGCAGGCGGCCATCATAGGATTTGTCCGAATCGTAATGGAACAAATCGATTGGACCCTTCGCCGCGGAAACTATCGCGGGTAAATTGGCGGAATCGCCCTTCACATACAAAGACCAACGACCTTTCAACTGCGGCTCTACCACCACGCCGATATATTTTTCCGGATCGGGAATACGGAAGTACGGGAAATCGCTGCTGTAAAGATGACCGCTGCCGTTCTTTTCCATGGCGGCCAAAAACGTCGCGGAAGAAAATCCCGAAGCCACACCCGTTTCCACAACATTGTCGGGTTTCAGAATGCGGGTGAGGGCATAGAGCAGGGGAACACCGCCGCCGCCGCCGAGATCGTATGGAATGGATGTCAGAACATTGTTTGCGTGGTGCTTCAGATGCACCATGAATTCTTTCATCTCGGCTTGAAGGCCGCCATCAAGCTTCGCCAGCCATTCATCAAGACTGCGCGCATGCGCCGCAAGCCATTGCTTGTTTTGTGCTGGGTCGATCGTGCCCTGCGTGTCTGTAAAACGTTTAATGACCTTGCCGATCATCACCCGCGCCTTGGAAGGGTCCATGGCGGATTTGAGCGTATTGCGCCATGACGAAAGACCGGATGCGGGCATAGAGAGGTTCCTTGCGGTTTTGATACGGGCGAGAATACCCGCCCAAACCCGTTTTTTCAAGCTCTTCCATGGAATTAGGGGCATTTCTGGCCTTGACGGGAACGCCCCGCACAGGCGAAATTCATACAGGTTATAAAGCATTGATATGGAAACGTTATCTATTCAAACCAAACGCGTCTTGTTCGTACTGCCCAGCCTCTCGCCGGGCGGGGCCGAACGCGTGCTGATCACCTTAATGAACGGGCTGGACCGTACACGGTTTTCCCCGTCATTGCTGAGCGTGATGCCCAAAGGCAATCTGGATGCGATTGTGGATAAGGAAATTCCTGTTCAAAACCTGAACAAACACGGTGTGATGCGGGCATTGCCAGCGCTCTATAAAGCTCTTAAAAATACACGGCCTGATATAGTGGTGTCCACCATGGCGCACATGAATTTTGCCGTGCTGCTCCTCAAACCGTTTTTCCCGCAAACAAAATTCATCGTGCGCGAAGCGATTACCCCGTCATTCTTCTTCCGCAAGAATGATCTGCGCGGATGGTTGGTAAAGATGGGTTATAAATGTCTCTATAAACACGCCGATGCGGTCATAAGCCCGTCCAACATCATCCTCGACCAGTTTCGCAACGTTCTCGACATGAAGAATTGCAAATATGTCCTGCTTTATAATCCTGTGGATACGAACCAAGTCATGACAAAAGCGGACGCGTACACGCCGGATGCAACGTTGAAATTTATTGCCTCGGGAAGGCTGCACACACAAAAGGGATTTGACCGTCTGATCACGGCCTTGAAAGATTTTAATCCCACCCAACCTTGGCGGCTGGATATTCTGGGTGAGGGAGAGCAGCGCGCCGCACTTCAATCACTTATTACCCAATATGATCTGAACGATAGAATCAGGTTGCTGGGCCATACGGACAATCCTTGGAAACATTATGCGGCCGCGGATTGCCTGTTGCTTCCTTCGCGCTGGGAAGGCATGCCCAATGTCGCGCTTGAGGCACTTGCCTGTGCCACACCCGTCATCGCGATGAGCGAGGCGGGCGGCATTGGTGAAATCGCAAGCAAAGCAGATGCAGGCGCAGTGCGGATCGCCCATTCCATGGACGAATTCACCGCGATGATGAAAAATGTAACCGCAAAGACAAACACGAAATCCCTTTTGCCCGCATTGTTTGAACGCAACAACATCCAACAATCATTTGAGAAAATATTGCTATGACCGATATCTGCCTAGTTTGCGACACTGTGATGCAATCGCCCGAACCATGGCTACGTGAATGCCCGCAATGCCGCTTTTTGCATTCTACGTTACCCGCAGGGGCAGGTACGGGCGTTGACGGGCTGGAAACATTGCGCCGCAAGAATTTCAAAACTTTGCTGGAAAAACTCTCCGCTCTCGGATCGCTTACAGGAAAAACCTTGCTCGAAGTCGGTTGTTCTACGGGATTATTTCTGGAAGAAGCACAGAAAAACGGGATAGAAGTCACAGGCCTCGAACCCGAAAAGACCAAGGCCGATATTGCCCGCACGAAAAATTTCACGGTCATCGACGGATTTTTCCCCGATGCAGTGCCTTCAGGCAAACAATACGACATGATTATTTTCAACGATGTGTTCGAACATCTCCCCGATCCTGTAGCTGCCTTACGTGCCTGCAACAATCATCTGGCGTCATGTGGCTTGCTTATCATCAATCTACCCGACAGCAGCGGTATTATTTACAACATAGCCCGTTTTTTCAATAAAATCGGTATGAGCGGGCCTTTTGAACGCATGTGGCAAAAGCAATTCGCATCCCCGCACATCACATATTTCCGCGGAAGCAATCTTCAAAAACTTGTGGAAGGCAAAACCCCTTTGAAACTGGTGGCAAGCGGAAAACTGGATTCTATGACGGCGCAGGGTTTGAAGAGTAGGATAGCCTCTTCGGTGGTGGAACCTTGGGCAACCCTGATGTTCGTGCCACTTTTGGCGATCACATATTTACAAAAAATCCTGCCGTCCGACATTCTTTTGCATATCTACAAAAAACCCGCCGGCTATTAAACCGACGGGCTTTGCTTTAAAACTTTAGAACCTAGGCAGCAGCTTCTTCGTCGTTTTCTTCGACGTCACCGGCGGCTTCATCGTCTTCATCTTCTTCAGAATCTTCTTCCGCGTTTGCTTCAGTCGGGGAAGAATTCTGGTTTTTGTTGCGGTCTTCGTTTTGCGCAGGCGGCTTGTTTTGCTCGGAGTTCGAGCGTTCGTTCGGGTTGGTCATTTTTGGGTTCCTTTACTTGGGGGGTTGTCTTGCCAACGCACCGCAAAGGAATTAGTTCTCGCTTATATTCCCGAAACCATAAATTTTTGCAACTATGGGGGAGAGTAGCCTTGCGCCTGAAATGGTAAGATGGTGGTTGTCGAAATATAAAACGCACCCGTCCTTGATGTTGAGGCATTCTTCAGGGCATAAAATCGGCTCAACTGGATAAAAACGCGTTTGGGGGAACTTCTGGGCAATCGATTTCTTCCAGTCAAAATAGGCTTCGTTCTGTGCTTGATATCCTGCCCGATCCAAAAACACTTCATTGCCTTTATAGACGTTGGTCGGAACGCTATGCGCAAACACGGGCGTTTGGTCGATAATATGCACACGTACGCCCGATATTTTGAGGCCAGTCAAAATCTCTTCCATGGCCCGATAGGTTTTTTTATCCTGAATATAGCCGTGAAAAACAAAATCACTGATATCTCGTAATTTCACCTCTTTCAGGAAAAGAGCAGCGTCACAACCATCTTCGCCGGGGTTGCAATTATCGCCCCAGAAGTACAAAGCCACATTTTTTCCTTCGGTAGCCGATATAAAGGCAGGCTTGATGGAATCCGCATGGCTGTCACCTGCCAGCAGTACATTTTTGACAGGCGCATCAGGCATTGTGCCAAGCGGACAAGATTTATAATCTTTCGTTTTATCGCGCTTGGTTCCATCGCAACGATAGGGAAATCTGTCATCCACAGCGAACATCGCCATCTTCTGCTCGGGGCTATAATTTTTTAAACTATACCCCGCCTGCGCATAAATTCCGCCCATGGCAATCATCAAAGCGAACACACCCGCAATACCACTGTAAAAAATCTTGTTCGACACGTTCTTCTTGCTGCGGAAAGGCGTTTCGATAAAATGATAGCTGAGCGCAGATAGCGCAAGCGTCAGAGCAATGATAAATGGCACTTTCACCAAAAGCGGCTTCGGAAAATAAACAAAAGGCTCGTATGTAAACGCCCAGATAACAGGATAATGCCAAAGATAGATCGAAAATGAAACGGTACCCACCCACACCAGAATCGCGGAAGGTATCTTCATCCACGCTTTGGCATCGGGCAATCCACACACGATGAGGAAAAAGGTCGCTAGCGTCGGCGGCAACGCCCATGCGGGGAACAAATTCGCGCTGTCATAAATTAACGCAGTCGCCAGAATGACGGCAATCGCCATAAACGAAACGACAGTGTTTGTAAAAGGCGCACGGAAATTGATTTTCCCTTCATAGCGGAAGGCATAATAGCCGAGCATGAATTCCCAAACGCGCATAGGAACCCAATAGAAAGCCGCCTTGGGGGAATCCACGGTCAAATACAAGCAGAGAACAAAAGACAGGCCAAAGAAAAGAGGTCCTGCCCATTTCCGCTTTTGCATCGCGAGGAAAAGAAACGGAAAAATCAAATAATAATGATACTCCACGCCGAGCGACCAAAAATGAAGCAGGGGGCGGAAAAGCGTCTGGATAAAATAATTTTCGTCGCGCCAGAAAATATTGGGAAAACCGAACGCCGATGCCAGTGCCTGCTTGGTGATCTCCCGAACTTCGACTGTCGGGAGCAAAAACGGGGCAAGCGCCAGGCACAGCAAACAAACGAAAAGGGCAAGCGGCAATATGCGTCGGACGCGGCGGTTGTAAAAGGCGAGTATTTCCGCCTTGCCGATTTTCTCTCCACCCGCGAGCAAAGTGCGCGTGATAAAATATCCGCTTAATACGAAGAAGACATCGACGCCGATAAATCCGCCCTTGAATGGCGGTACGCCGAGATGAAACAATAATACGCACAAAACCGCGATAGCGCGGGCGATTTGCAGATCAGGGCGGAATTCGTCTCTGGAAGGGATGGTTGAAGGCGTCATGCATTACTTATGTAGCTGATTTCAATAGTAATATTATATATCACAGCAAATTTTATAAGCAAATATGTAACTTTTTTCTTTCAACCGTTGTTGTGCGCCCAGCTTCACGTTGGATGAACCAATTTCGATCTCAAAGGTTGGCTGAATACAAGTATTACCCATAGCCTTTGATAGCAGACATATCTTAAGCCAACGCTGCTTACAAAATACCAATCAGGAGCTTCATGACGCAACCTCAACGAGTGCCCAATGCGGCCTCAGCAAGCGATATGCGTCTTGCTGAATTTATAAGGCAAAATCTGGAGCCTATTGTTGCGGAGTGGATCATCTTCGCGGGCACCCGCACGCCTGCAAGTGAAAATATGACGAAATTGGCCCTGAAAGATCACATTGTAGAAATACTTAAATTCGTGGCTGATGATCTGGATACACCACAATCCATGAAAGAACAGGTGGCAAAATCCAAAGGGCAGGGGCCGGATGAAACCCCTTTCCTGCGAAGTGCCGCTGAAATTCATGCGACCCTTCGTCTAAGCGACGGCTTTGATATTGACCAAATGGTTTCGGAATATCGTGCATTAAGGGCAAGTGTTGTTAAGCAATGGATGGCAAGGAATCAGGCACCCGCCGCGACAGATATTGACGATCTGACTCGTTTTAACGAAGCAATCGACCAAGCCATGTCCGAATCCGTTACTGAATACACCAAAAATATCAATCATTCTCGCGATCTGTTTCTTGGAATTCTGGGGCATGATTTGCGCAATCCGATAGGAGCAGCCTCTATGGCCGCTCAAATAATCCTCAGATTAAACATTCTGGACCCGAAAGAAGCTTCTTTGGTTTCTAACATTGTAACTGCCACTGACCGCGCTACACATATCTTAAACGATCTTCTGGAAGTCACGCGCTCGAGTTTTGGAACGGAAATTCCTGTTGTATACGAACTTTTTGATATGGAGAAACTGGCGCACGAAATTAAAGATGAAATGCAGACTCTTACAACAAGTCATATCCTTGAATTGGTATCTAATGGGAATACTGAAGGAAAATGGGATAGGGCAAGAATTGGGCAAGTTTTATCAAACTTGATCGGTAACGCAATACAATACAGTCTCCCGAATTCTATTGTCCGCATATCCATTGCAGGCGTTGGTGAGGATGTTTTAATCACCATTCATAATTTAGGCGGATTCATTACAGCTGAAAAGATTGGAACAATATTTGATTCTCTAACCAGAGGTACCAATGATGGAAAAGAAAGCCAGCAGACAACAAATTTAGGTCTGGGTTTATTTATAGCCAAAAAAATTATTACTGCTCATGGAGGTAAAATCTTGGTGGTATCCGATCCTGAATTGGGAACCACTTTTACAGTCTCATTGCCAAAAAGTCAGAAGAAATAAATTTATTTATATGCCTGCCTTGATGAAAAAGCTTTATAAAGCATAAGAATAAGCAACTTGCGGCCCGGCACCTTCAAATAGGACGATAATAAAACAGTCAAGAATGCAAAAAGGGTATAAGGTACCCTACATCAACCTTAATGGTAATCAATACTATCCTTAGGACAACCCCTGTTCTTAGGCAATTACGTCGCTGATCCCGTCAGGGAGAAAGGCTTCGAATGCTTAAAGTTCTCATTGTAGAAGACAGTCTTATTCTTGCCGACATGCTGGAGGATTTTCTTATCTCCGAAGGTTATGATGTTTGCGGAATTGCTAGCACAGTCCAACAAGCCGTCACTCTAGCAGATCTTCACAATCCGGATCTCGCTGTTTTGGATTTTAGGCTCTCTGATAACGAGCATGGCTCGGAAATACGCCCTCTTTTAAAGAATAAAATCAAAATGGGAATATTGTATGTTTCGGGTGATCCGCTTGATAAAATACTCACCCCGGCAGACGGAGATGCTTATATTCACAAACCATATGGTATGTATGATTTAAGTCAGGCGCTGAAAATTATTCATGCGGTCAAAACAAATACTGCTTTCGACCTAGCTCGCCTTCCTCCAAGCCTGCATTTTTTTAAAGCTTCCTACGATGATGATCGGAAGGCGGCATGACAGGCAATCGTACTATAGAAAGATTACTGCGCCAGCAGGCCGCCTTGGCAAAATTCGGAAGCTTTGCCTTTGGTGAACCAGATCTGCAAAAGGTATTATCGGAGGCCGCGCGAATATGCGCTGAAAGTCTCAACGTTCCGTACTCAAAAATTTGCCACTACCGGCCGAATGAAGATGATTTGCTCGTCGTTGCCGGTTATGGATGGGAGCCTGGGGTTAAGCGTAAGTATCCTGATGTCAGAATCATTGCAATGTCTAGCGGCGGGCGTTCCGGTTCGGAGGATTTGCTGAACATGGCAAAAAAAGTTGGGGCCCACGGTGCACTCAAAAAACCTTTTCCACCTGCCGACCTGATAGATAAAATAAAAGAAGTCCAGGAAGGCAACGGACTTTAAGCATGGCAGAGTGAAGCATTCTTGCCATTAGACGCAATTACTGCTGAGCGATCATGTTTACATCTTCATCTAAATTTTGATCTTCCGAAGAAGCTATAACGTTCTGTTAGATCTATCCAATCAACAAAAACGCTAAATAAAATAAAACAGTAATTGGCGGAAGAGGTGAGATTCGAACTCACGGAGGACTTGCATCCTCGCCGGTTTTCAAGACCGGACCTCCTTGCATAACTAATTGATTTAATTTACTCTTTTCTTATACCATAAGAAAGTGTGTAAGAAAATGTGTAAGTTTGCAAGCAAATCTTGAAGAATATATTAGGTCAGCAATAGAATTCTAAGTCATAGATGGAACCCTATCCTCAATGAGGATAGGGCAGTGATTAGTCTTACTAAAAAAACCTTAAGCGGCTTTCTTCATTTGCCCCACATCACGGCAAGATTTAGAGCATTTACGGCAAACGTCCGCGCAACGCTTCATTTGCTCCCCACCTATCGCTTCGCAGGATTTTGCACAAGCTTCACAAATATCCGCGCATGCAGCACATGTCGCCTCGTGCATTGGCGATTGACGCGTCATAAAATCAGCGGCGGTCTGACAAATTTGGATACAATCGCTCATCAGCCTTACATGTTCGGGGGCAACATGCTTTCCACCTTCTTCTAGGCAGTGATTAAAAAGCGTTTCATTGCACTCGTTACGACAGGTCCAACACAGTTCGATGCAGCTTTTCAATGATCCTTGGTTGTTTTGCATTTTCGTCTCCATTTTTTAAGAGGTTGAGAATGCAGTGATAACGCACAGGATATAAATACGTTCCCTAAATTATTGTAAATAAATGAAAATTTATCCATCCTTAAAATTTTCTTTATAGACAATATACAAACTTTACCTTGCCTAAATGTTTTTGTGAGATAGATTGAGAAGTATGAAGAACGCGGTTTTTTCATCTTTGACCTTGTTACTGCTGGCATTTTTAATGATGCCAGCACAGGCGAACGCGCACGGCCTTGAGCAACATGAAAACTCTGTACCTTCATATGAACAGGCTGGGCAGCCACAAGCGGCTTCAGCAACTGAGGAACTCCAAACCTATATCGTAAAAGTATCCATCGAGAAAAACTCCACCAAGACATCATGTAACGGAAACTGTTGTTCCAGTGCGGCTTGCTGTACGGCCATCTTAGCCGCCAAACAATCTTCCAAAGCCGAAATCATCCGGTCTGTCGTGAAACCTATGGCTTTAAGCGGCCTCGCTCCACTTGGCCCTCCACATCCTTTATTCCGCCCTCCGCGCATTTCCGCCTAATCATCCCTGAATGATTGCCTTCGCTTGCTGTCTTTTGAACAGCGGCTATTGATGGGCAATCCGATAATCAGTTTGATTTGCGGAGTTTTTAATGACGACACCAAAATTCTGTCTTGCGTTAGGCCTTGTCCTTGCCGCGCTGACATTTACACCAAACGTGTATGCACACGAAGGCCACGACGATACCAGCGCGTTTACAGGCGCAGAGGGTGCAGCTGATGCCCCTTTAAGCCTAAATGATGAAAGTATCGCCAATCTTGATGTGCGGACCAAGGCGGCGGAATTAAAAACCCTGCCCGAAGCCATAGACATGCCAGCCACGGTGACATTGATACCGGAAAAACGCGCTGTGGTTACCACCCGCTTTGATGGTCTGGTCAGGGATATCAAAGTCAAGATCGGGCAAAATGTAACGCAGGGACAAGACCTGATCGTTATGGAGCCAGTTCTTCCGGGAACAAAAATCATCACTTACAAAGCCCCTATTAGTGGAACAATAACGCAGCAGAATGTCGTTATCGGCCAGCCTGTAACGTATGAAACAATCCTTATAGAAGTCGCGGATACAAGTGAGGTTCTTGTTATCGGAAGCCTCTATGAAACCTCTCATATCGCCAATCTAAAATCAGGACAAAAAGCCACGGCACAAATCGGGATTTACAAAGATCAAAGATTTGAAGGCGTGGTGCAGAACATTGATGCGGGTCCATCAGAAAAAAATCGCGTTATGAATGTTTATGCGCTGTTTCCCAACCAAAACGGGGCATTAAAGCCAAATTTGCGCGGAACACTTAGTGTTGAGGTCAATAGTGATGAAAAACCTACGGTTATCATTCCCGCCTCGGCGGTTTTAGAAAACAACGGCATATCATTCGCTTTTGTCCGTGAAGGCAATAACTTTGAAAAACGCACTGTTGAAACAGGTCGCAAAGTAGGCGGTGATGTCGAGATCATTAACGGCGTTTTCCCTGATGAAGCGGTTGTGACACAAGGAAATTATCAACTTCAATACCTCAAACCATCTGCGGCTCCCAAGCCAGTCGAGCAAGGCAAAGGGCATTGATATGTTTGATAGATTGATCGGCTTCTCACTCAATAACAGGTTGTTCGTCGTCGTCATGGCGGTGGTTATTATGGGCTATGGTCTGGTTACACTGCGGCAATTGCCTGTCGATGTTTTTCCTGATCTGAACCGCCCAACCGTCACTATCTTTAGCGAGGCCGAAGGCCTTGCACCCGAAGAAGTGGAAACGCTCGTAACACTACCCATAGAAACGGTTATGAACGGCGCAAGCGGTGTTTCGCGTGTTCGCTCGGCTTCGTCTATCGGACTTTCTATCGTCTGGGTTGAGTTTGACTGGTCTATGGACACTTATAAAGCGCGGCAGATTGTCGCGGAAAAATTACAACAGACAAAAGAAAACCTTCCTGCTGCGGTAAATCCCGTTCTCGGTCCTATTGCATCCATCATGGGTGAAATCATGTTGGTAGGTTTAACCTCGGATAATCCGGCTGTAACACCTATGGATTTGCGGACGATGGCTGATTGGGACATCCGCCAAAGACTTTTGGCTATTCCAGGGCTTTCACAAATTGCAGTGATCGGCGGTGATGTAAAACAATATCAAGTCCTGCTCGATCCTGAAAAAATGCTTTATAACAACGTGACCTTCGAGGAGGTCCGCATAGCCCTTGAAAATGCCAACGTCAATTCAACGGGCGGGTTTTTAAACGGGGCTTATCAAGAGCGACTTATTCGCAATCTGGCCCGTATCACCAAACTTGACGATATTCGTAAAGCCGTTCTTCCCAAAGCGGTAGAAGGCAATCTTCCGGCCCTGACCATTCAGGATGTTGGGGATGTCAGAATCGGTGGACCATTAGGTAAGCGGGGCGATGCAGGAATAGGAGGCAAGCCGGGTGTTATTCTCTCAATTCAAAAACAGCCCGGGGCCGATACGGCTTCCCTAACTAAAAAGATACGGGAAGAATTGGATAGCTATGAAAAAGCCCTACCCAAGGGTGTGGTTCTGCATAAAGACATATTCTCGCAAGCCTTGTTTATCGACTACGCCATCAAGAACGTAAAAGATGCTTTGCGTGATGGCTCTATCCTTGTGGTCATTGTTCTATTTATGTTTTTGCTGAATGTAAGAACAACTTTCATCACTTTAACGGCTATTCCGCTTTCATTGATTATAACCGTTCTTGTCTTTAAGTTTTTTGGGCTTTCTATAAACACCATGACCTTGGGCGGTCTTGCCGTGGCCGTGGGTGAGTTGGTGGACGATGCCATTGTTGATGTTGAAAACATCTTCCGCCGTTTACGCGAGAATAAACATAGCAAAAACCCGCACAAACCTATCGACATCATCCGTGAAGCCTCGGTAGAGGTGCGAAGCTCTATTGTCTTCGCTACGATCATCGTAGTGCTTGTTTTCATTCCACTATTCGCCATGGGCGGGATAGAAGGAAAAATCTTCATGCCTCTGGGTATTGCCTATATTGTCTCCATATTCGCTTCACTCATCGTTGCGGTAACACTTACTCCCGCACTTTGTTCCTATCTTCTACCAAACATGAAAATCCTCTCTGGTGAGAAGGATAGCTGGCTGGTGCGCGTTTTGAAAAACGCGCAAAAAACTGCTTTGGATGGCGCAATGAAAGCCCGTTGGGTTGTTCTAGGCGTTGTCGCGGCAAGTTTTGTCTTTTCCCTGATTCTGGTATCGACATTCGGCAAGGAGTTCTTGCCGCCGTTTAATGAAGGCAGCGCAACGATCAATCTCATGTCTGCCCCCGGAACATCACTTGATGAATCAAATCGTATCGGCACATTGGCCGAAAAATTGATTATGCAGGTTCCCGAAGTGGCCTTAACGGGCCGTAGAACAGGACGGGCGGAACAAGACGATCACGCCGAAGGCGTCCACTCCTCCGAAATCGAAGTGGAATTCAAAGAAGGCGGAAGGTCGAAGGCAGAAGTCTTGGGCGATATCCGTGAAAAACTATCCACCATTCCAGGGATAGTGACCAATATCGGGCAGCCTATATCGCACCGGATCGACCACCTGTTATCAGGTGTCCGCGCTCAAATCGCCGTGAAAGTGTTCGGGGAAGATTTGGACAATCTTCGGGATATTGCAGAAGAAGTGCGCGTTGCTATGGCCGATGTAAAAGGCGTTGTCGATTTACAGGTTGAAAAACAGGTAATGATCCCGCAACTCCATATTCGTATAGACCGCGATAAAGCCGCCACTGAGGGCGTTATGGCCGGTGAAATAGCCGATATGAGTGAACTTGCCCTTCAAGGTAAAACGGTTGGCCAGATTGTAGAGGGTCAACGTATTCAAGATATGGTTATACGCCTGAATGATGAAAGCCGTTCTAGTCCTGAACAAATAGGGACAATCCCTATGGATAATGTTCGCGGCACTGTAACGCCTCTAGGATTGGTTGCCTCCATAGAGAGAGGCGAAGGACCGAACATTATCAACCGGGAAAATGTTCATCGCCGCATTGTCATTTCGGCCAATGTCGCGGGGCGTGATCTTGTTGGAGCAGTCAACGAGATGCGTGAAAATATCGAGAAAAAGGTTCATCTACCTAAAGGCTATTATATTGTCTATGGCGGACAGTTTGAGGCGCAAGAATCCGCTTCAAAAATGATCCTTATTCTTGGCATGTTTTCTTTAGCTGGGATGTTTCTTGTTCTCTACAGCCATTTCCGCAGTGTCAATCTCGCATTGCAGGTCATGGTAGGAATACCGTTGGCCTTTATCGGGGCTGTCCTCGGCGTATGGATGACAGGCGCGGTGTTTTCGATTGCAACCATGGTCGGCTTTATTACCCTTACGGGCATTTCGGCCCGAAACGGAATCTTGATGATTGCCCACTATCTCCACTTGATGAGAGAGGAGGGCGAACAATTCAGTCTTGCCATGCTGTATCGCGGATCGCAGGAACGCCTAGTTCCCGTTCTCATGACGGCCTTGACCGCTTTAATGGCTCTTACGCCGCTTGTTCTGGCGGCGGACGATCCGGGGAAAGAAATCCTCCACCCCGTGGCTGTCGTCATTTTTTCAGGTCTTTTAACAAGCACAATTTTGAATCTTGTCGTTACCCCGCTTATTTTTTGGATGTTCGGGCAAAAGACAATTCAAAAACTAATGCCTCAATCTTTCAACCAACCGCAAAGGAGCGACTTATGAAGAACAAAACCATTTTAACCCTGCTAATTGGCTCTGCCATGCTTATTACAAATCCCGTAATGGCTGCCGAAGTGACAGATGCAGACCATGCGGAACACCACAAAGAAGCCACTGTTGAGGCAGATGGTACAGTTTCTCTCGAAACAAGTTACACCGCTCTACAAACAGCGATATCCAATAATTTCTTCGATCAGATACATGAAATTGTCGAAGGGATGGAAAGTAACCTAAATGGCGTGAAAGAAAGCCATAAGGATGATGCAAGCATTACCGGAACCGTAGATATGCTTTTGAAGGTTCTCGAAGACCTTCACAACGCCGGAGATGCCAAAGACGCTGCCAAAGCCCAAGTCTATCTGAAAAAGCTGGATAGTGGCCTCAAGCTACTCAAGGCCCGTTTGTAATTTAAAGAGTTTACTTTCAATCAACTTTTAAAAGGAAAATAAAATGAAAATTTCTACACTTGTTCTCGCAGCTATTATTGCCGTGACACCGTTTGCCGCCAAAGCGGAAGACGCAATGAAAATGCCTGCCGATCATAAGTCCATGTCACATGAAGACATGATGTCTAAAATGGGTCCGTCCGATAAAGCCTTCATGGAGTGTCACGAAAAAATGATGAAGGACATGACTGTAAAACCAACAGGCGATGCCGATAAAGACTTTGTCGCTATGATGATTCCTCATCACCAAGGGGCAATAGATATGGCGGAAGTCGAACTGAAATACGGCAAAGACCCTGCTATTCGCAAAATGGCCGAAGATATTATCAAGGCACAAAAAGCTGAAATAGAAGCGTTTAAGAAATGGCAGACAGCCAAATAAACCATATCTGCCACGCTTGACTAGTTGCAAGCGTGGCAGATTTTTATAGGAGAATTACAATGACACACACTGAACATTGCGCCCCTAAGGGGTTTGTAAAATGGTTTTTATCATGGCGAGGTGTCGTACTCACGGTTCTTCTCGCTGGATTGAGTTATTATCTATTAACCCAACATCTGGGACATGTAGGAATAGCTTTGCCGTATCTTATTTTACTGGCTTGCCCCCTCATGCATATTTTTGGACACCATCACGATGAAGGCGATAAAAAATGAGCGATCATAAACACGACTGTTGCCATCACACACACGAACATCATGCTGGGCAAAGCCAAACGGCTGTTGTGGATGGCGGCGCGGTTTATACATGTCCTATGCATCCCCAAATCCGGCAGAATGGACCCGGTACATGTCCAATATGCGGTATGGCATTGGAACCGGAAGTGGTCACAGGCACCGAAGGACCAAATCCCGAGTTGGTGGATATGACCAAGAGATTTTGGATTGGCCTTGTTTTGACGCTTCCGGTTTTCGTGCTGGAGATGGGAAGCCATTTTCTGGACCTACATCATTATATCAGCGGCTCTACTTCAAATTGGATACAGTTCACACTGGCAACACCTGTGGTGCTTTGGAGTGGAAAGCCTTTCTTTGAGCGTGGATGGGCTTCCCTAAAAAACAAAAGCCTTAATATGTTCACCTTAATAGCCATGGGTACGGGCGTTGCTTGGGGCTATAGTATTTTAGCAACGATCCTCCCACATATATTTCCTCTTGCCTTCCAACATGAAGATGGCTCCGTGCCTGTCTATTTCGAGGCAGCCGCTGTCATTGTTGTTTTGGTGCTGCTGGGACAGGTTCTGGAATTAAAAGCACGGGAACAGACTGGAGGCGCAATTCGTGCCTTATTGGACCTTGCACCTAAAACGGCTCATCGTATGACCGCTAACGGGGCGGACGAGGAAGTCTCACTTGAAAGTATTTTATTAGAAGATCATTTACGAGTAAGGCCGGGTGACAAGGTTCCGGTTGATGGATCAGTGGTTGAGGGCCGTAGCACAGTCGATGAGTCCATGATTACGGGGGAATCTATGGCCGTTATGAAAGAAGCGGGAAGCCGTGTTATTGGCGGAACCGTGAACCAGACGGGCAGTTTTGTCATGAAGGCCGAACGCATAGGGCGGGATACCATGCTTGCACAGATTGCAAAGATGGTAAGAGAGGCACAACGTAGCCGCGCGCCCATTCAACGCTTGGCTGATGTTGTTTCGTCATGGTTTGTGCCATTAGTCATCCTTATGGCAGTCGTGGCGTTCGTCTCGTGGGCAAACTTTGGTCCGTCGCCACAACTAAGTTACGGCCTGATCGCCGCCGTAAGTGTCTTAATCATCGCGTGCCCGTGCGCCCTTGGCCTTGCTACCCCTATGTCCATCATGGTTGGCGTTGGACGCGGCGCAAAAGCAGGCGTTCTCATTAAAAATGCCGAATCATTGGAACGTATGGAAAAGGTCGATACGTTGGTTGTAGACAAGACAGGGACGCTCACCGAAGGAAAACCAAGAGTTACCGGAATTGCAACGGCAGATTCTATCACCGAAGACGAAATTCTTTTGATAGCGGCATCCTTGGAACAGCACAGCGAACATCCACTTGCCCATGCCATCATTAAGGCTGCACAAGAAAAAAATATGAATCTGTATCCCGTGGAAGGTTTTGATTCCCCCACAGGTAAGGGGGTCGTCGGTACTGTAAACGGTGGAATGGCCTTACTTGGAAATGCAATTTTGATGGGTGAGAATAGCATTGATGTTTCTAGCATCTCATCCCGCGCAGATGAATGGCGTGGCGGAGGTGCAACCGTCATCTACATAGCCATAGCTGGAAAGTTTTCTGGAATCATAGCAATCGCAGACCCGATTAAAGACTCTACGCCTGAAGCAATCCGGCAACTAAAATCCCTTGGTATCAAGGTTGTCATGCTTACGGGGGATAATCTACGCACGGCACAAGCCGTAGCACGTACATTGGGTATTACGGAGGTGAAAGCCGAGGTTCTACCCGAGGACAAGGGACTCATTGTCAAGAAATACAGGGAAGATGGACGAATTGTAGCCATGGCAGGCGACGGAACAAATGATGCGCCCGCTCTGGCTTCTGCTGATGTGGGGATTGCCATGGGAACTGGAACTGATGTTGCCATGGAAAGTGCAGGCATAACCCTTCTCAAAGGCGATCTCATGGGCATCATCCGCGCTCGTCAGTTATCGGAAGCGGTAATGCAGAATATCCGGCAAAATCTATTCTTCGCCTTCTTTTATAATGTCGCGGGAATTCCGATAGCAGCAGGCATATTGTTTCCGTTTTTTGGAGTCATGCTTAGCCCCATGATTGCCGCAGCAGCGATGGCGTTAAGTTCCGTAAGTGTTATAGGGAATGCATTACGACTTAAGATTATAAAGCTCTGACAAAAAAATGGCGGAAGAGGTGAGATTCGAACTCACGAAGGACTTGCATAATTGCCATTTTTCGAGACCGGACTTCTTACCTAACTAATTGTATTAATTTACTCTTTTATCATACCCTAAAAAAATATTTAAGAAAATGTGTAAGTTTTCGCAAATTTAGTTGCACACATCGTCTTGTTTATGTGGATTGTGAATGATACTTTAGCGGTAATGAAATTTCTTCTCGCCCTGATAATGCTCACCTTCGCCTTTAGCGGATATTCAGCTGCCAGTCACGCTGGGGCCATTAGTGATTGCACGCCCGTTTCGGGCGCGCTGTCGGTTGATTGCGACCACGCAGGGAACTCCACAGATGGCGGCAAAGCGCAGACTTGTTTTGACTGCACCCATTGCTGCTCCGCTTCAGCGGCCATTACTCAGGAAAAACATTTAAGCTTCAATCTTACCGAAGCTTTGTTTAGCCCCGAAACATCCCAATCCCTCAGACAGGGGCGGATTTTCTCCCTTTTACGCCCCCCACGAAACTTCATCTAAAAGCACAGGCTCTACGCCTGTTTGATTTTCCGGCTTAACCGCCGGAGGAAACCATACTTTTAGATTTGAGGATTTCTTCCATGACTTCTTATGTCCGCCTTTTTCTGGCGGGGCTTCTTACTACGATATTTTTATCGCCAAGTGTTCCCGTATATGCACAAACAGAAGAGGCAGTAGCCGCGCCCGTTGTGAATAGGCTGTCACTTCATGATGCAATTACGATTGCTCTGCAAAAGGCTCCCTTATTTGGTGCCGCTGTAGTAAGGAATGAGGCCGCTAAGGCGGCGACCTCTAAGGCAGGGGCTTTGCCAAATCCAGAATTGTCCGTTGAAGCGGAGAATATCGGCGGAGATGGTCCCTATGAGGATTTTGAAAGCGCAGAAATCACCTATGGTGTCTCTCAGTTGGTTGAAATGCCGGGCAAACGCGCCGGACGGATTGATATAGCCAGTAGTGAAGAACAATTAAATTTATATACTCGTGACGGAGCAAGGCTCGACCTGATCCGTGATGTGGTAATCGCCTATGCCGAAGCCGTGGCCGCAGAAGAAGAATTAAATGTATTGCGACAAGAGCAAACTCTTGCCTCCGGCGTGTATGAAAGCGTTGCCGCGAAGGTAGATGCAGGGCAAGAGCCGCCAATTCAAAAGAACAAAGCCGCCATTGCACTTTCCACCAGTAACATTGCCCTTGAGAGGGTTGGGAGAACTGCTCAAACTGCTAAGACCGTTTTGAACAATCTTATGGGCGGATATGGTGATGATTTAGCCATTGCCCCGGAAACCCTTCCTGAAATGAAGCCACCGAGGAGGCTTGCTGAATATGCAGAGCTTATCTCTGCTTCACCGGAAAACCTTGCATATGATGCAGATATTCAAAGAGCCCAATCCACTTTATCTTTAGAGAAAGCTAACACCGTTCCTGATCCTACAATAAATCTGGGTGTAAAGGATTTTAGAGAAGATAACGAACAGGCCTTTGTTGCGGGCCTGTCTTTTCCTCTACCGGTTTTCGATATGAACAGAGCGGGGGTACGCCGTGCAGGGCATGAATATAACGCCGCAATGTTAGATAAAGCGAATGCAGTTTTGACTGCCAATACACAACTTGTGGAATCTTACGAAGCGTTATCGAACGCCTATCGTGAAAATCAAGTTTTGAAGGAAACTGTATTGCCGGGGGCACAGGAAGCCTTTGACGTAGCGCGTGAAGGGTACAACGCCGGTAAATTTGGATACTTGGAAGTCTTGGACGCGCAAAGAACTTTGTTCGAGGCACGCAAGCAATCCATTCAAACCATGCTCGATTATTATCGTGAATTGGCCGTGATTGACCGATTGACAGCCGTTCATTCCATGGCAAAACCGGAGATAAAATAATGAGACATATTTTTTGCATGAGCATTTTGGGTTTTGCGCTGTCGGCATGTACATATGACCCTGTACCTCCACACATCCAAAAGCGCGTTGACGCAATTCCTGCCAGTGAATTGCCTACCAGTTTTATGGCGGAACGCGACCTGTGTCCTCCCAAAAGGAAAAAAAGTCATAACGAATGCGTGGAAAGAGTTCGTCGTGAATCTTTGGCACGCGAATTGACCCGCAAAGAAGCCAATTCAGAACCTCAAAAAATTCAAAAGGTGAAATAACATGAAACAAAAAAACATTAAATCTATCCTGCTTATAGGGGCTGGCATTATGGCCATAAGCGGAGCGTTCGCATGGCACGAAATAGTAAAGCCTTCCTTGGCTGCGACTGCTGAACATGGTGATGGGCACGGACACGAAGAAGGTGAAGAAAGCCACGATGCCAAGAAAGAAGAACATGGTCACGGACACAAAAAAGAAGAAAAAGGTCACGATGATCATGGCGAAGGTGAAGAAGCGGAAGAGCATGAAGAGGGTGGTTTAAAACTTACTCCTGAACAATTATCCGCTTCCGGCGTTAAGATTTTTGAAGTGAAAAAGGGTAGCCTTTCCCATGAAGTGAGCGTTCCGGGGCGCATTATTTCGGATGCCGACCGCATAGCGCAGATCGTGCCAAAAGTATCTGGCGTGGTGATCGAAGCGAGTAAGAACCTTGGCGATACAGTCAAAAAAGGCGAAGTCATGGCCCTGATTGAAAGTCGCGAGATGGCCGAAGCAGTGGCAGAACATCAAGCCGCATCACGTGCCGTGGAGTTGGCAAAGACAACTTACAACCGCGAAAAAACTTTGTGGGAGAAAAAGGTTACGGCAGAACAGGATTATCTGGCCGCAAAGAACGAATGGCACGAAGCCCAGATCAATGTTGACCTCACCAAGCAAAAACTGGAAACGCTGGGTCACACTTCCGGAAAAGGCACTCCTTCCCGCTATCATGAATTGAAATCCCCTTTGGATGGAGTTGTGATCGAAAGAGAACTGACTTTGGGTGAAGCCGTGGATACGTCGCACAAGGCGTTTACAGTCGCGGATTTATCCGTCCTCTGGGTGGAAACGGCGATTGCTCCCGATGATCTCCCTTTCGTTAAAGAAGGACAGGAAGCGATTGTTCAAGGAGCAGATAGAAAGGATACGGGCAAACTTATTTTTGTCAGTCCCGTTATTCATCCTGATACGCGCTCGGCTAAAGCGATCATCGAATTGGCAAATCCCGAAGGCAAATGGCGTTCAGGCGATTATGCTACGGCACTCATTGTCACTGATACTCAAGAGGTGGGCGTAGTAGTGCCCAACGAGGCCATTCAGACAATGGAAGGAAAACCGCATGTATTCGTTAAAACACCTGACGGATTCGAGAAACGCGAGGTATCTGCGGGAAAGTCGGATAGCCAGCATGTGGAAATTTTGAGCGGTCTTCAATTCGGGGAGAATGTTGCCATTGGAAACACTTTCACCTTAAAAGCCGAGGCCGGAAAATCGGAAGCTGAACACGCACACTAGGAATTAAAGTTATGATCGAAAAAATTCTCCGTTTTTCCATTGCCCACCGCCTTTTGATACTGCTGCTGACAATAACGGTGTCGGCCTACGGCGTTTACGCGCTTGCGAAGCTACCAATTGACGCTGTACCCGATATTACCAACAATCAGGTACAGATTAACGTCGAAGTGCCCGCGCTATCCCCATTCGAGGTAGAAAAACAAGTTACTTACTCAATTGAAACCGCCATGGCCGGAATTCCGGGCCTTCTCGAAACGCGGTCTATGTCTCGCAACGGGTTTGCACAGGTAACAGTCATATTTGAAGATGATGTTGATATTTACTTCGCCCGCGCTCAAGTGAACGAACGCTTGGCGACCGCAAAAGAGAGCTTGCCTGAAGGCGCGGAAGTCGTGATGGGGGCCATTTCAACCGGCCTTGGCGAAATCTATATGTGGACGGTCGAATACGAAAAACCGGATCAACCATATACAACACCGGATGGATTAGAGCTGACCTCCGAATTCGAAAAAGCGATGTATCTTCGCACGGTGCAGGATTGGATCATTGGCCCTCAGATTAAGACAGTCAAAGGCGTGGCCGCTGTGGATTCAATCGGAGGATACGCACAGCAATACCATGTGCAGCCCGATCCGCAAAAACTGTCATCATTGGGATTAACCTTCAACGATGTAATTGAGGCACTTGAGCAAAATAATACAAGCACAGGTGCAGGCTATCTCGAACAAAAAGGCGAGGCCTATGTTGTCCGCGCTGATGGCAGACTTACGACCACTGCAGAAATCGGGAATGTTGTGCTGTCCACACGTAATGGCGTACCCATCTATTTGAAAGATGTAGCAACGGTTGGTTTAGGCAAAGAACTCCGCACAGGCAGTGCCAGTGAAAACGGGCACGAAGTTGTGGTCGCTACCGCAATGATGCTCAGAGGAGAAAACAGCCGCGTTGTTGCTAAGGCTGTAGATGAAAAGCTAACCGAGGTACAAAAATCACTGCCCAAAGGCATTAAAGCCAAAACGGTTCTTAACCGCACCAGTCTCGTTGAAGCCACAATCAAAACAGTCAGCAAAAACTTGGCCGAGGGCGCATTGCTGGTTATCGCTGTTTTATTCCTGCTGCTTGGTAACTTTAGAGCCGCAATCATCACCGCCCTGATAATACCGTTCACAATGTTGATGACGGGAATAGGGATGGTTCAAGCAGGTATAAGTGCCAACCTTATGAGCTTGGGCGCACTAGATTTTGGACTTCTGGTTGATGGCGGGGTCATTATCATTGAGAACTGCCTGCGAAGACTTTCTGAACGTCAGCACAAAGAAGGCCGCTTACTTACACATGACGAACGCCTTGATGAAGTGATGGAAGCCAGTTCACAAATGATCAAGCCCATGGTTTTCGGGCGCATTATCATCATCATCGTCTTTATGGCACTTCTTTCCTTTACAGGTGTTGAAGGAAAAATGTTCACGCCCATGGCAATGACAGTCATTATTGCCCTGACTTTTGCTTTTATTCTTTCTATCACCTTTGTTCCGGCCATGGTCGCTATGTGGCTAAGTGGGAAGATCGAGGAGAAAGACAACTGGATTATCAAAAAATCCAAGGGCGTCTATGAGCCGCTTTTGAATTTTTCACTCGATAACCCCAAAAAGATGATTATAGGCTCCGTCATCTTCTTCATTTTTTCTCTCATGATCTTTACGCGCCTAGGGCAAGAATTCATTCCAACGCTGGATGAAAAAAATCTTGCCATGCATGCAATGAGGATTCCTTCGACATCACTATCGGAATCCACACATATGCAATTACAAGTCGAAAAGGCGATTAGTTCTTTACCGGAAGTAGCCTTTGTTTTTTCTAAAACGGGAACTGCTGAGATGGCGGGCGATCCTATGCCCCCGAACGTATCGGATACATTTCTTATCTTGAAGGATCGCGGCGAATGGCCAGACAAAGGTTTAACAAAATCGGAACTGATAGAAAAAATTGCGGAAGCCGTGAACAAAGTTCCGGGAAATAACTATGAATATACGCAACCTATCCAGATGCGGTTCAATGAACTAATCGCAGGTGTTCGAAGTGACGTAGCCGTAAAAGTATATGGCGACGATTTTGATACCATCGGAACAACCGCTGCCACTGTTGCAAGCGTGCTTAGAAAAGTATCCGGTGCGGCCGATGTTAAGGTCGAACAATCCACCGGACTTCCTATGCTGGAAATTGATATTAACAAAGAAACAATTGCCCGATATGGACTTAATATAGGTGATGTTCTGGATTTGATTTCCGCCGCCATTGGCGGAAGAGAAGCAGGACTGATTTTTGAAGGAGACAGGCGTTTTCCCATTGTTGTTCGCCTTCCCGAAAGCGTGCGGCAGGATATAACGGCCCTTGAGAACCTTCCTGTGGCCGTGCCGCATGAAGATGGAGAAGAAGGCGGAGCCTTTATACCGTTAAAGCAAATCGCTACATTCCGCCTCTCGGAAGGACCAAACCAAATCAGTCGTGAAAACGGCAAACGCCGCGTCGTGGTGCAAGCCAACGTGCGGGGCCGAGACATAGGCTCTTTCGTTGCGGAAGCTCAAGAAGCCATTGCCAAGGAAGTCACGGTTCCGGCTGGCTATTGGCTCGATTGGGGCGGACAGTTTGAAAACCTTATGGCCGCCCGTGATCGCTTGATGATCGTCGTACCTGCCTGTTTCTTTATCATCTTCATGATGCTGTTCACGGCATTAGGATCGGCTAAACAGGCACTTCTTGTTTTCAGCGGTGTTCCATTGGCCATATCAGGGGGCATTTTGACATTGTTCTTGGCAGGTATGCCGTTCTCAATACCTGCAGCAGTTGGCTTTATCGCTCTATCAGGGATCGCGGTGCTGAACGGACTCGTTATGGTCACATACATCAATCAATTGGTCGCGGAAGGCGTTGAACGCCGCGAGGCGATAGTGCAGGGGGCACTTACCCGCTTGAGGCCTGTTCTAATGACTGCCTTGGTTGCTTCTCTTGGCTTCGTGCCCATGGCCTTGGCGCAGGGAACAGGAGCGGAAGTCCAAAAACCATTGGCAATGGTGGTTATTGGTGGTTTGATTTCGGCAACGGCCCTGACGCTTCTTGTATTACCCGCGTTATACAAAGTGTTTTCCAAAAAAGACGCAGCGCAGGTGGATGAAGAAAGATTATCTCATTCGCACGGAAGGAGAGTTTCGCATGAAGAAACATTCTAAAATTATTTCGACATTACTTTTAGGGGGATTGGTAATTTGTATTACGCCATCCCACGCCAACGCCCAACAAGGCTCACAGAATAACCGTGTGCAGTTGCTGGATGTTGATACAGATGGCGACGGAAACGTCTCCGCCGCAGAATCTAACGCATATATGCAAAAACTTGCGATTGAACGCGCCAAGGAAATGCAAAGACAAAAAGCAGAAAGAGAAGCGGCTGAAAGAACCCAAATACAACCAAAAACCAGATCATCCATAAGCCCCGCAGATTTGAACAAGGACGGGACAGTTTCAGAAAAAGAAAAATCTGCTTATTTCGCTTGGCTTAAATCGAAAACCGCCACTCCAAAAAAACCAGTACAAAATCCTTATGCTGACCCTGATGCCAATACAGCAATGCCCGCTTTCATGCAGCAAAAGGCGGACAAACGCATCAAAGACATGAAAGCTCTCGATTTGAACGGTGATGGCGTACTACAGCAGAATGAATTGAACAAAAGTACATCCACTAAGTTCATGTCAGCCGATACAAACAAAGATGGTATTTTGTCCCAATCAGAGTTAAACGCATCCATTGAAAAAATAAAGTCCGTTAACAGCGACAATGGAGAACGTATAGCCAAAGAACGGGCAAACCGCGTTAAAACCCGTTTCAAAAACGGCGATTCTAACGATGATGGTGTAGTTACATGGAAGGAATATCAGGAGCTAAGTTCGGAATACCAAAATTTTGATCGGAATGGCGACGGTAAAATTTCGAAAGATGAATTCCGTAGCGACGGTGAGAAACAACCCAGCTCCTACTTTAGAGAGTAAACGCGAGAGAACAATAAAATGGATGGGATCGACAAAAACAAAAACTGGAATTTTCTTTTGTTGGCATGGGTAATCTCGGCAGCAGCTACGTTAGGAGCATTATTTATCGGGGAAATTTTAGGAAAAACACCCTGTAATCTATGTTGGTATCAACGCATATTCATGTTTCCGCTACCCGTTATCTTGGCCATAGCCGCTTATAAGTTAGATTTTGGCGTATATCGCTATGCGCTTCCATTATCAGTTATTGGCGGTCTAGTCGCGGCCTTTCATTCATTATTATTCTTCAAAATCCTGCCCGAAGAAGTCAAACCTTGTATGGCAACAGGTCCATCATGCTCAGGTGCGGACATGATGCTATGGAATACATTTCCCTTACCCTTGCTTTCACTTGCGGCTTTTGCGCTTATTTCCATTAACCTGCTTGTTCTGATGAAAAGGAATTCACCATGAATAATAAAACTATCGTCATAGTTGTCAGCTTATTGGCAATAGCCGTATTTGCAGGGGGAGCAATCTATCAAAAAGCCAAAACTGCAAATCAGGAAACACCCGTTCCAACTGTTACAGCCAACATAGCGGAACCGGAAACACCTCAGACCAACGCTGATAATTCTGAAACTCCGGAAAACAATCCGCTAATACGTCCTCACTCTCCGGTTATAGGTCCAGCCAATGCGCCCGTGACGATTGTTGAGTTTCTCGATCCCTCCTGTGAGAGCTGCAAAGCCTTTTTCCCAACCGTTGAGGGAATACTGGAGAAAAACCCCAATGATGTAAGGTTGGTAATACGTTACGCGCCCTTCCATCAAGGCTCCAAAGAAGCAGTGGGAATTCTTGAAGCGGCACGTCGTCAGGATTTGTTTCTTCCTGTTTTGTCCATTCTGTTTGAGAGACAATCCGAGTGGGCAATTCATGGCGCACCAGACTTGAACAAGGCATGGGAATTCGCGGCACAAACAGGTATGGATTTAGAGCAGGGCAAGAAAGATGCCGCTGATCCTGCCATACATACACTATTGCAGCAGGAAATGGATGATATTGGATATGTAGGGGTACGCGGAACGCCATCATTCTTTATTAACGGCACTAGCTTGGCGCAATTCGGACACCAACAATTAATTGATGAAGTTGACAAACAGATAAAAATGAAGAAAACCCAAGAATAATAAGAAGCAAATCTTAGCTTTTAAATATGCTTATCTAAATTTGGATCAGGCGGCTTCTTCTCCGCTACATTACCAGATGCTTCATTAAATTTTGCAGAAAACTTTTTGGTTTCTTTTAGAGGCGTAACTTGCGTTGCTTTATCCCAAGCATTGCCCAATCCATTATTCGGTGACGATGTTTTGGCTTGCGGGTATGGATACGCCCTGAATTCAGTCGGCACTTTGGCGCGAGCAAATATGGCTTCTGATCTTACCTTTTGAATTACCTGATCTTCTGTAACTATTCTGGTCGGGTGATTGAACTTTCCACTATATCCAGTCGGGTTTAAAATGGCGGAGGCGGCCTTACGCTCCGTAATGTCTTCACGCCATCGAGTCAAAATTTCTTTACCGCGTTCGCTTGTCTCTACTCTCCAAACAGGCGGTTTATCTTTTTCGATACCTAAAGAAGTTTTTTGATTTGTGTTTTCTTGAATGGGATTCTTTTTAACTTCTCTAGGTGGCGGAGCCCCAAAAGATTTTTCCGAACGAGGAGCCGTGGCAACCGAAACAGCAAGCGGCGAGGTCGTGGCCTTTAGGACATTGGTAAAAGATTTTGATAGTGATTCGTGCTTTATAGTCGGCCTATATTCAATCGGGACCTTGTCTCTCGCTTGCGTTGCCTCCAATAGAATTTTAGCGGAAACGAATTGGGCGGTTGTAATCTTCCATTCTGTTTTAATAGGAAGTGCCGGAGGCTTTAAATCTGATCTTACTACTTCGACCCTGCGTTCGATCAATTCCACGAACGCTTTGTATCTTTGAAACTGCTTTTGTTTGGTTTCCAAAACTTGGATGTTTTCGCGCATCTCAACAATGCGCTCCTTGATGCTGGCGCGGTATGTCCTGCTGTACCGCGCCTGTTGTCTTTCGGCCTGGCGTGCGCGGTCGGCAGCAGAGAAGGCTCTCTGGGCCTCGTCCTTCGTCCTAACGACAAGAGCCTCCTTAGCCTTAAAAAAGAGGGATGTGATAGCCTTTGAAAGTCTTTCGGGGAGGCTGGTTTTTTCCGAGAGGGTTTTTAGCCTTTGGATACGCCCATCTAGGCGATCCATAAGCCTGTCGAGTTGTTTGATCTGGTCTTTGAGCGGAATAGGTGAAAATGCCACCCTTTGTAAGTTTAGTTCTTTGATTTCATCGTTCAACGCAAGACGCAGTTGTTTTTGTTCCTTGGGTGGCTTTTGCTCATTCTTCGCAGGGGCCGCTTCTTTAGTTGAAGGTGCAGGGGTCTGGGTATCTCCTGAGCCTGTTTTACCCTGTTTGCCCTTATCGCCTTCTTCCTCTTCTTCATCCCGCTTGCGGGGCGTTTCTTCCTCGTCCTCGTCGTCGGAATGCGTGGCAACCTTTCCGACATGGTTTTGCGGAATACGGTCAACGCCTTGGTCCTCTAAACTGCGTTTATCTATCCGCGCCTCAAAACCCGCCGCCCCAAGCGCGGCATTGGCAAGAGCTTCCCAGACATCTCGAATAAGTTCGACCTGTTTGGGACCGTCCTCCTTGTCGTCAAGGATACGGGTCTTCTTGCCAAAACCTTCGGGAGTAAGCTCCCGCGTCGAGAACAGAAGATGGGCGTGATGATTACGGGGATCATGACCGTCACCTTCAACGGGAAGGTGGATCGCCACATCCACGGGCACGGTGTAAGTCTCGACCAGATACAAGGCCATATCACGTGCAAGGGATATGCGCTGAGTATCGGAAAGCTCATGGGGCAGGGCTAGAATGACCTCGCGGGCGACGCGGGCATTCTTGCGTGTCTCGGCGCTTTCCGCAGCGTTCCAAAGCGTAGGCCGATCGGCATAGGCTTCAGGCGCGTTCAGGGGAAGGAGGATAAAGGCATCGAGGATGCCTTTACGATTGCGGTAATGGTGGGATTGGCCAGTGCGCTCGTCCTTCAAGTTTCGGCCCGAACGATACGCTGCAGCCGCAACCGCAGAATGGTTGTCGCTCCGTGAAAATGCCCGCAACGAGCAATGGTAGATCGCCAAGGTTTCCCCAAACCCCTTCCAAACGATCTAGCCATGCACGGGCGCTTCGCGGCCCTTTTGACGCACTGCGAACGAAGTTTGCGTAAGTGCGCTGTTAAGCTTCTTACTATCAGGATATAGGGGAGGGAGTTAAGTATTGTTTAATATATTAGCCAATTTATAAGATTGGTAAAGAGTGTTGTTTACAGCACAACATTTTTATTGCCATTCTCGTTTGTTGTGTGATAGACTACTTTTATGATTAAGAGCTTTGCCGACAAGCGCACCGAACAAATCTATAACGGCGAGGTGGTTAAAAAGCTCGATACGGCGTTACAGAAGAAAGCACTGCGGCGGCTTCAATATATCGACGCTGCCGAGAAGATTGAGGATTTAAAGGTTCCCCCATCTAACAAGCTGGAAAAGAAGCAGGGGGATTTACAAGAGTTTTACGCCATATGGGTAAACACGCAATGGCGGATTATTTTTAAATGGATCGACGGGGCGGCGCATGATGTGCAGCTTGTCGATTACCACTAGAAAGGAAGAACAACATGGCTCAGAAACATATTAAATTTGACCATCCCGGAACGATGCTGAAAGAGGATTTTCTGGATGATCTGAACATCAAGCCGGGGACCTTCGCCAAGGCAATCGGCGTTGACCGCGCCGCTGTCAAGAATATCATTGAGGGCAACCGGTCTATAACGGCGGAAATGTCGTTGCGCTTTGGCTTATTCTTCGGGATGAGCGAAGCGTTTTGGCTCAACCTGCAAAAAGACTACGACCTACGATTAGCGCGGCGTGAAAAGCTGGCTGAGTTTTCAAAAACCATTCAGAAGTTTGATGTTGTTACAGCATAAGATAAAAATAGGGGCCTTCGCCTAGGGCGCTTTTTTCGGCAAGCGAAAACGCGCTGAAAAACCTGTTCAGGTTTTTTAAAGGAGAATTTCATTTTATGTGGAATGAAATATTATTCTTACAAGAGAAGAGAAATGGCGGACAGGGTGAGATTCGAACTCACGGTAGAGTTTCCCCTACGATAGTTTTCAAGACTATTGCCTTAAACCACTCGGCCACCTGTCCACGCTTGAAATATCAGCGCTTTTTATAGTGAGAAACAGCATTAATTTCAAGGCACTAGATTAATCTTTTTCCTGCTTAGGCTGCTTTTTTGGCTTTCTTACATTAATTGCCGAAGCATCCAACGTGTTTTTCAAATGAGCGGCATAGAATTGCTCAATCATTTCTACGCTTGTGCGGCAATTCTTAGCAATTTGATATATGTCCGCACCCTCCATTAGCCGGAGGCAAATGTAAGTATGGCGAAGGCTATAAGCCGTTCGCACGTTGCCGTCACGGTCATTTTTTAGATTGCAATCAGCCAAAACTTGATTGATTAGATCATTTCTAGTTTTTCCAAAGATTTTGCTCGTGGGCTTAGCATCAGTATGACGCTTGAGCATTCTTTGGAAGGGAAGGATTGCGCCTGACATACTCTTACAATATCCAACCCCGCGCTTACCCCGAACTTCGATTTCCAAAATACGTTCATCCGTGCCTTCGTCTTCTACAATTGTAACATCTCTGTACTCAAGTCGCGCTGCTTCGTCAGGTCGCAATCCTGTATTCGCCATAAACAGGATATAATCGTGCAAATCCTCCCAAACAGTGCGGTGCCGTTTAAGTGGGGGATTTTTCGCCCTCTCGCGTGACGATTCATAAAACATTTTATATTCGTCGGGAGAAAACCAAGCACGGTGTCTCACCTTGCCAGAGGCTTTATATGGAGCCGATATATCGGGAATTTGATTTATCCACCCATAGCGGTGGGCAGTCTTAAGAACAAGTCGTAACGTGACCGTTTCATGATGAAGAGTGCTACGAGATGGCTTTCTGTTTTTATAACCTTTAGTGCTGCGCTCAATTCTATATTCCTGTACAAGTCCAGCGGTGATTGCACTTAAGGGTTTATTTCCAAAGAACGGGATAAGGTGAACATTAATTCGTCTTTCATGATCTTTTGCCCAAGCCTCGTTTCTTTCACCTTGCGTACTAATAGCGTACTCGCCAATGAACTTTTCTGCGGCCTCTTTAAAAGTCGGCCCCGTATGTTTTTTTGGCTTCTCAGGGGCAAGGGCATAGGATTCTTCGAATCTTTGGACAGGTTGATTGGTCAGGTGAACCTGTTTGCTACGTTTGGATTCAACGTAGCGTTCCATATACCATTCTTTGGCGTATTCTTTGGCAAGCAACAGCGTTTCTTCTTTGGTAGAAACGCGGTGGTTACGTCCACCAAGGTAAGTAGAGCATTGCCAATAATTGCTGTTTTCACGCTTATAAAGATGGACTTTACCGTCCATAAAGCTGTGTTTTTCAGTATCCATCACTTACCTCCATGAACACTAAAAAGTGTGTAAGACATGTGTAAGTTTATCGCGGAAAGATTAAAAATCTTAACCGCTTGTAATGATTCATGATTTTGATGGTGAAAATTGACTCTACCTGATTTCAAGACCGGTGCATTCAACCGCTCTGCCACTCTTCCTTACCGTAAATTGCGTAACGCAAACACAGCCTTGGGGCAAGCCAAAACATAGCCGCCCCCGCTTGCCAAGCACGGAAAGGCCATTATAATGCCCCCTTATTTCAAGGAACGGGGACAATGTTGGCCGAAAAACACTCACCATCACAAGCTTATGACGTGCAGGATTCGCCTGCCTTGCTTACCTCCCTCATAACGGATAGCGAAAAATCAACCGCCCTTTGGAAGCCCGCACCTTACTGGCAATCCTATGCCTCGCGCATTATCACCGAGCTGCGGACCCGCGGCATGAAAAATTTCCGCACCAACCAGAAAATCCTCAAAGGCTATGCCGCAGGGGGAATGCTCATCCCCCAAATCCCGCAGGCGAAATGGAAGCAGATGATCTGGAAAGGTGTGGAAAGCGCGCCTGTCGTTAAAACGATCCTCGGCTCCTACAAGAAAATCAACTCGGTTTATTACCGTCACACCATGGCGTTGGAAAAAACCGTTGCCATCATGGCCCTTAATGACATCAAACAAAAATTCCCGAATTTCACGCCGCCCGAAGGTCTGGCCAATGGCGGCTGCGAAAATTCTTTCCAATGGAACGGTCATACCATCGCTGCGGATTGGGTGCCTTATGTCTCGCGCGCCGCGGATTTCTATTCGGACGTAAATCCCGCCGATGTCACTTCCATCATCGAAATCGGCCCGGGGCTTGGCCTTTCCACGCTCGCGCATGTCGCGCTCAATCCGCACCTGAAAACCATTGTGAACGTAGATATAGTGCCGATCATTTATATCTCGACCCAGTTTTTGAAATCCGTTCCGGCGTTTGAAGTGGTGGATTATCTGCAAACGCAAAAACTGGACGCTATAACCACGCGCAACGATTCAAAACCTGTTCTGTACCAGATTCCGCCATGGGAACTGCAAAAACTCCAAGGGCAATGGGATTATTTCTTTAATGCCTATTCCTTCATGGAAATGGAAA
>DLGR01000012.1:36622-56067 GCA_002482805.1 Micavibrio sp. UBA7689
AGGAAATCTGCGCCAATTATGCGACCCTTTTGCAAAAGCACATAGCCAAGGGTGCTTGCGTCCATTCGCACGAAAAGGGACACATGATTGGCGCGGGCGGTCAAAGAGAACCCGTGACGTTCGATTACATCAAAAATCTGTTCCAAGATTTTCTACAGCCCGTCAAAGCTTCGACATATTTCTGGGAAAAATATTACCGCGGCGTTCCTTCGGAACTCTGCCTGTTCCGCAAAAACTAAAGCGTAGGCACCGGCCCGCCGAACAATAATGCTTTTTGCGTACCGTCAGGGCTATGTGCCATCGTATAAACAAGGACGCTGGACATGGCTGCTCTGCCATGTCCCCAAGGTAAATCCGGCCTGACGCTTTCTGGTACACCGCCACGAATTTGCGCCAGTTTTTCCAAAATAGTTTCTTGGATTTGATTCAGAGCAAAGCTGCGACGCGTGGTATCTGCGATATTCTTGATAATATCGGCGGGCGGAGCATCGGGGTTCCATGGGGTCCAAAAAACGGCATACATACGGTGTAGCGCATGGTTATGGTCTAGGCCATCCTGCAAAAATTCGCGCAAAGATTTTTGAGGCTGGCGCGCCGCGTGCCAGCGCCGGCCAAGTTCGACGCCAAGATCAAAAAGCTCTTCGCCACGTTTGCCGAATTTATAATCTTCGGGTGCTGTCGCCTCGACATTTTTTTTAAACGTCTGTGCATGGTCGTCGGTAAAGGCGGGATCTGCCCCGAATTGAAACCCTGTTAAAAAACGTTCGGAATCTTTACGCTGATCGTCGGTATTGTAGGGAACGAAATTAACGCCGAGCAGAAAATGCACGAGATCATGCTGACGGAGCGTAAGCGCACCGGGCGGCGCGCATTCGCCGCCATAGGCTTCATATTTTGCCACCCACGGATTGTCTTCCTCGGAAAAGCCGGGAAGAGAGGCGAGATAGCCAAAAAATTGCGAAACCAGCGGATAGGCCGTCGCCGAAAAGAAATCATTCATGCTGGTATAATTTGACATATTGCGTTTATAAAATAAGTAGCGATTTTTGGCAAGAAAATCCCGTGCACGACGCACGATAGGGGGTTGGAGTGCTTAACGCCAATCTGCTAACTTTTACAGTATGTTCTTTGCCGCATCTAAGATTTTCTGGAGCCTGATACAGCCTTTGAACGCGCTGTGCCTTCTGGCACTTCTGGGATTCCTGATCCGCCTGCGGGAAAAATGGGAACATGCGGGGCAGGCGCTCATGAACTTCGCCCTCGGCGCCATCCTGATTTTCGGCGTTCTTCCGATCGGCCCCTTGCTCATGACATATCTGGAACGACAATACCCCGCGCCGAAATCACTGCCTGCAAAAATCGACGGCATCATTGTATTGGGCGGGGCTTTCGAAAGTGCGGCGGGGGTAAAATCAGGACAGATCGTCGCGAATGATCAAATTGACCGCATGTTCTGTTTCGTCGATCTCGCCAAAAAACATCCTGAAGCAAAACTTGTTTTCAGCGGCGGACCGGGGGACATACTGAATCCATCCGCGATGGAAGGTAATGATGCACGCCGCTTTTTTGATCTGACGGGCTTGGAGAAAAGCAAAATCATTTTCGAAGAAAAATCCCGCAACACATTCGAAAACATTCTCAACACCATGGAAATGGTGGACCCCAAAACTTCCGAAACATGGGTCGTGACGACATCCGCCTATCATATGCCGCGCACCATGGGTATCTTTGCTGCTTTTCGCTGGCCTGTCATACCTTATCAATGCGATCCACGCACGGACGGGGATTATAAAACCGTCTTGAAAACCATGCCGAGCGTAACGGGCAACTTCAGCAAACTGAATTACGCCTTGAAGGAACTCATCGGCAACGCTGTTTATTATTTTACGGACAAGAGCGCATATTTATTTCCTACGCGTCCAAGGAGTGCACAATGAAAATTCTGGTTCTCACCATGGGCGGCACGATCGACGCGGAATCCTATCCGGAAGGAAGAACACCGCAATATATCACGCCTGGAAACAGACGTCTTTCTATTAGCACGTTGCGGGATATCGCCGAAAAACATGGCGGAGGGGTAGAAATTATCTGCATTCCGATCTGTAACAAAGACAGCAAGGACATGAATGATATGGATCGGGACAAACTTTACAACACGGTTCAGGGAAACGCTGCCTCATATCCGCGCATCATCGTATCGACGGGCACAGACAATATGACCGATCTTGCAAAGAACTTAAAAAGTAGAGTAGGGACTACATTGGCTTGCCCCGTTGTTTTTACGGGTGCGATAAGCCCTTTGGCCAATCAGGTTTCCGATGGCCGCGAAAACCTCGAACTGGCGGCTTTCGGAAAACCGGATGCTGCGCCGGACATATATATTGCCATGCACGGCCATTTTGTGACGCCGAACCTGATTTATAAAGATTTCGACAAGAAGAAATTTGTTCTAAGATAGGGCCATGATAAAATTTCTTCTAATCACAATGCTTGTTTTCTGGCCACTGACGGCACACGCCAAAAACGGGCAAACGTTTGAAGCTTGGCTGAAGGGTTTTAGACAAGAGGCTCTGGAAAACGGGATTTCCCAAACCACCATAGACGCCGCGCTTACAGGCATAAAACCGCTTCCCAAAGTTATTGAACTCGACCGCAAACAGCCCGAACACAAAATCACCTTCGCCAAATACAAACAAAACGTCGTCAATCAGCAACGCATCAACGAAGGTCGCAGACTGCTCACCGAAAACCGTACGCAATTGAAGGCGGTGGAACAAGCGTTTGGCGTGCCCGCGCAATATATCGTCGCATTATGGGGCATAGAAACCAATTTCGGCACCAATACAGGCGGGTTTAAAGTTATAGATTCTCTTGCCACACTAGCATGGGAAGGGCGCCGCGCCACGTTCTTCAAAACCGAATTGCTTAAGGCGCTCAAGATCATCGATCAGGGGCATATTACGGCCGCCGCGATGAAAGGTTCTTGGGCTGGCGCGATGGGGCAAAATCAATTCATGCCCTCCAGTTTTTTCAATTTTGCCGTGGACGGCAATAATGATGGTCGCTTGGATATATGGAACACGAAAGCGGATGTTTTTGCCTCGACCGCCAATTATTTGTCGAAAAGCGGCTGGTCCTACAACCAAAGATGGGGGCGGCGCGTTCAATTGCCAAAAACTTTTCCGAAAGAAATGGCTACACCCAAAATCGTAAAACCCGTTTCCTACTGGAAATCCTTAGGTGTCAAAGACATATCGGGCACGGACCTTCCGCCCGATAATTTTAACGCTTCTATAGTCGCGCCCGACGGGCTTGGCGGGGAAGCCTATATCGTCTATGGTAACTACCAGACGATCATGGCGTGGAACAGGTCCACGTATTTTGCAACCTCAGTAGGACTTCTGGCCGACGCCATAGCCCGATAAAAAATTCCGGAATTGAAAATGTCACCGCTGGCCAGATTATTGCCCGTCCTCGCTGTCTTCGCGCTCACCGCCTGCGCCGAAACGCAATTCGCTTCGAGCGTGTACAAATCCGCGACAAAGGATTCCAAATCCCAAGGCGCTTACAAGGTCGGCAAACCATATTTGATTGATGGTCAGGAATATTACCCGCAGGAAAACTTCAACTATGTCGAAACGGGCATCGCCTCATGGTACGGCCCGGGTTTCCACGGCAAACAAACCGCCAACGGTGAACGCTTCGATTCCGGTGAACTGACCGCCGCACACAGAACGCTGCAAATGCCGTCTTTGGTTCGTGTTACCAACCTTGAAAACGGCCGCGCTGTCGTTTGCCGCGTCAATGACCGCGGACCTTATTCGCGCGGACGCATTTTGGATGTTTCTTCCAAAGCCGCCGATCTTCTGGGCATGAAGGGCAAAGGCACGGCAAAAGTGCGCGTCGAAGTATTGCCTGCTGAATCACGCCGCATAGCCGAAGATGCAAAGGCGGGTAAGAGCACACGCGGCTACGAAGTCGCTTTGAACGGCAACCGCCAGCCCGCAAATCCGGGACAACCTGTCACGCTCTATCCGGATTCCATGGCCGTATCGACAACGGCGACCAACGNNTTAGCGACCAACGCACCGGACACTTTACAGCCGACATCGATCGCTTCGGTTGAAAAAGTCGAACTGGAACCATACCGCCAGACACCTGTTCAGGGTCACATCGCCAACGACGGAAGATTTATGCCAAACCCCGTTGTAACGCATCAACCCGTCACGGCGTCCAACGTCTATATTCAGGCTGGCGCTTTCGCCGACCAAGCCAACGCCCAGCGCTTGTCACAAAGTCTAAGCGCCTACGGCACACCCAAAGTTGTTCCCGTGACTGTCGGGAATCAAAGCTTTTACCGCGTGCGGATCGGCCCGTTTTCCAGCGTGGATCAGGCAGATGCCACTTTGGGGCGCATGCTCGCACAAGGCACACCCAAAGCCGTCATCATTGTAGAATAAAAACCGCAGAAAACCGCGCGAAAAACCCTATTCAGGGGTTGCGAAAAAGGCCAATCCCTGTTTTCATGGCTTCCTCGGTTTCACCCTAACTTTTTTGCAGGTTTTTTCGCGCATGCGCTTTCTTTTCGCCGCCTTTATCCTCGTTCTTTCCTTTGCCGCACCTGCTTCCGCGCAGATGCTCGATACGCTCGCCAAAAACGCCTACATCGTAGACTTCGAAACGGGTCAGGTTCTGCTCGACAAAGGCGGCGATGAAAAAATGCCGACATCCTCGATGTCGAAAACCATGACCATGTATCTGGTGTTCGAAGGTCTGAAGAACGGCAAACTGACGCTGGATCAGGAATTGCCCGTGTCCGAAAAGGCATGGAGCACGCAAGGCTCTAAAATGTTCGTGCCGATCAACGCAATGGTACGGGTCGAAGATCTGATCCGCGGCGTTATCGTGCAATCGGGCAATGACGCTACCATCGTTCTCGCCGAAGGCATGGCTGGTAATGAGGGCGAATTCGCCGCCGCCTTGAATGCGAAGGCCAAAGAACTCGGCATGATGAATTCCAATTTTGTGAATGCATCGGGCTGGCCTGATCCTAATCATTATTCCACCTGCCACGACCTTACGATTCTGGCGAAGGCTTTGATTCAAAACTTCCCGGAACAATACAAATATTATGCCGAAAAAGACTTCACCTATAACAACATCAAACAAGGCAACAGAAACCCGTTGCTCTACAAAAACATCGGGGCGGACGGTATCAAAACGGGCCACGCGGAAGAGGCGGGGTATGGCTTGATGGGTTCTGCCGTGCGTGACGGCCGCCGCGTCATCATGGTGTTGAACGGCATGGCCTCGATGGAAGAGCGTGCGGCTGAATCCACGCGCTTGATGGAATGGGCGCTCGCCACATTCACCAACAAAAACATTTTGCACGCTGGCATGAAGGTTGCCGACGCTCCTGTCGTCATGGGTATGGAACGCTCTGTTCCGCTCATTGTCGAAAGAGATTTGAAAGTTACTGTGCCGAAAATGAACACTGCGGGCGGTGCAACCGCGCAGGCTGTATTCAAGGGCCCGATCGAAGCGCCTGTGACAAAAGGCCAGCAGGTCGGTGTCGTGCGCGTAACTGTTCCAAACATGGAGCCGATGGAATTGCCCATCGTCGCGGCGAAAGATATTCCACGCAAAGGTTTCTTTCCGGCATTACTGGAGAAAACGGAACGCCTCATATTCGGTGACCGCGTTTCTGCATCTTCCGTTTCTGCACCCGTAAAACCTGTTGCTGAACCTGCTCCTACGCCTGTCGTTGTACCTGCACCCGTAACAACAACGCCTGCACCAGTACCGACAGCAGCACCGACCACAGACACTTTGCCTGAACTTGCACCGGCGCCCGCGCCCGCAACGGCACCCACGGAATAAAATGGAACGCGGCCTTTTCATCACCTTTGAAGGCGGAGAAGGGGCGGGAAAAACCACCCAGATCAAAAGGCTCGCCGCATCCATACCCGATGCCATCGTGACGCGCGAACCCGGCGGCACGCCGGAGGCCGAAGCCATCCGCAACACCTTCGTGCAAAACAAAGGGCAGGATTGGCCGCCCGAAGCCGCCGTACTTCTGATGTTCGCCGCGCGTGTCATCCACACCGAAAATTTGATACGCCCCGCGCTGATGTCCGGCAAAACCGTGATATCGGATCGCTACACGGATTCCACACGGGCTTATCAAGGTTACGCGGGCAATCTTTCACTGGAAAAAATCGAAGAGGTCAAAGAACTCGCCATCGGTGATTTCGAACCTGATTTAACATTTATCTTCGACATTGATCCTGCCATCGGTCTTGCCCGCGCAGGTAAAAGAAACGATCAGGCGAACACGTTCGAAGACAAAGACATCGCTTTCCATGAAAAACTGCGCCAAGGCTATCTGGCCATCGCCGCACAATATCCCGAACGTTGCGTGGTTATCGACGCTGCGCTTGATGTCGACAGTGTGGCAAAAGAAATTCAGGCTGTCGTGAAATTGCGCCAAAAAAACGCGGCGTAATTACGGGGCAGCAACCACAGGCATGTCTTTGGGCATCGGGAAGGCGTTCTTTTTTCCCGTCGGAATTTCCACTGCATAATCCAGCAGCTTCGCGCCTTGATCGGTGTTTTCCAGCGTATCCTTGATAACCTGCATGGCTTTGAATCGGTCCGTTTCAAAACTGCCGATCCCTTCTTTATAAGAACCATCGGGCATAAAGTAACGCACGTCGCGCGGGTCGGGCAGGTCGATGCTGTTATCCTCGTTGAGTTTGAGCATCAGAATGCGAAGCTGCCATCCCATGGCGCCTTCTTCACGGATCATCAGCGGCAAAATCTTGCGCGTTTCGAACATTTCATTGGGGGCGAGGTCCTGCGCCAGCAATTTTTCCGTGTCGCGGTACAGGCCACTGATATAATTTTGAACGGAATTTTTAATCAGTTCGTGAATTTTCTCTTTATCCTGTTTTGGCAAAACCGCCTCAAGGTGCGAATAAACGATCGGCGCTTCGGCGGTTGCGTGTTCTGCTGCTTTTTTGAAATACTTCACCAAACGCCCCGCAACGTCCTTGTCAAACATATCGCTCAGATTGAGCGGTGTTTCTTCCGTGCGGATTTTCTGGTCGCGGAAATTGTTGCCCGTAACGGGATTGATCAAAAGCTCGTACACACCGGTTTCGGCATTTTTGGAAATGGCAGGATCATAGGACGTGGTCTGGATTACGGCGGTAGGACCGCGATATTTACCCGAATGGAGGATATAAGCCGTGCGCGCTTCGTGCAGGGCATAAACCCCCGCGGCAACGGCGCCGAAAAATATAGTCTCGCCGAGACGGAATCGGATGGCGTGGTCGATAACTTCCCAGCCATAGGCGATAGGGTTAAATACGTCACTACTCATAATGTTACACTCTCTAAGGCGGGAATATTAATTGACATATTAAATGTTGTAAAGTGTAATATTTTGGCTGTTTCCAAGGCCTTGATGTTGTAGCCTAAATCCCATGTTCGATGATTTTCTGGATGAGGATGAGTTGGTAGAGGACGGGGGCGAGGGCTCTTGCGCGCCTGCCGAACCCTCGTTGCCGCCACCTAACGCAAATACCGAAATGCTCGGCCATGCCGGTATAGAAAAACAGTTTCTCGATTTATTCAACGAAGGCAAACTCCCGCACGCAATGATTTTCGCGGGGCCTATGGGCGTGGGCAAGGCCACCATGGCTTTCCGTCTCGCGCGCTTCTTGCTCAAACACGGACAGAATGATGATCAGGGCGGATTGTTCGGTGACGCACCGCCTGCACCGACATCGCTGGATGTTTCCTCCGATGATGCTGTCGCGCACAGGGTCGCAAGCGGCGGACATCCCGATCTGCGCTATTACGAACGCCCCACCATGCCGACCGGTTTGAAGAAAACCGTGTTCGATGTGGATACGGTCCGTAAAATCGCGCCTTTTTTGCGTATGAGTTCTTCGGAAGGGGGATGGCGTGTGGTGATAGCGGACGAAGCCGACCTGATGAACAAGGAAGCGCAGAACGCCATCCTGAAAATTCTCGAAGAACCGCCGCCGCAATCTCTGCTCATTCTGGTCTGCGATCGCTTGGGCGCCATGATCCCGACCATCCGTTCCCGCTGCCGCACATTCTTGTTTCAGGCGCTGGATCCGGAAACCATGTCCTCGCTGCTCAAACGCGCCGCGCCGCATGCATCCTCGGGCGAAATCAAAACGCTCACTGAACTGGCGGACGGCTCCATTGGCCGCGCGCTGGAATTGCATGAGGAAGAGAGCGTGAAAACCCTCAACACCATTCTGGCTTTTCTGTCCGAATGGCCGAACTGGCGCTGGTCGGGCATACATATCCTGGCGGACAATCTGTCCCGCAAGGATGCGGCGCGGGCCTATGCTGGCTTCACTCATATTATGGAATGGGTTGCGCAATCCTTTGCGCGCGCCAAAGCGGTCAACGATCAAAACCTGTCCGAAGCCTTGCAAACCCCTGAACTCACGGCCCTGAAAGACCATTATTCCCTTGGACAATGGATTGAAATTTGTGAGAAGCTGAACGCGCATTTTACCGCCGTGGAACGCAGCAACCTTGATGAACGTCAAGGAGTTATAGGGGCTTTTGCCATCTTCGGCGGTCAATCCATATAGATCGACGAAGGACTGCATGAGTAAGAAAACTTTCTACATCACAACCCCCATTTACTACGTGAACGACAAACCGCATTTGGGCCACGCTTACACGTCCATCGCCTGCGATGTCGCCGCCCGTCACAAAAAACTGGATGGGTATGAAACCTATTTCCTATCGGGAACCGATGAACACGGGCAGAAGGTCCAGCAAGCTGCCGAAGCAAAGGGTATCGATCCGCAAGCCTTCACCGATGAAGTCTCGCAAGTTTTCCGCGATCTGCTGCCCATATTGAATTGCTCCAACAATGATTTCATCCGCACCACGGAAGAACGTCACAAAAAAGCCTGTCAGGAACTGTGGAAGAGGTTGGTAAAATCGGGCGATATCTATCTGTCCAAATACGCGGGCTGGTATGCCGTCCGTGATGAAGCCTATTACGGTGAAGACGAATTGAAAGACGGACCCAACGGCAAAAAAATAGCACCCTCTGGCGCGGAATGCGAATGGGTGGAAGAGGAAAGCTATTTCTTCAAACTCTCCGCATGGGGCGACAAACTGCTTGACCTCTATAAATCCCAACCCGATTTCATCATGCCCGAAACGCGCAAAAACGAAATCGTCAGCTTTGTAAAAGCAGGCTTGCGTGATCTGTCTGTTTCGAGAACGCGCCTGACATGGGGCGTGCCTGTGCCGGACGCTCCCGGCCATGTCATGTACGTCTGGATAGATGCTCTCACAAACTACATTTCTGCGCTCGGTTTCCCGGATGAAAAATCGGATCTGTATTCCAAATTCTGGCCGGGTGGTCACATGGTCGGAAAAGACATCATTCGTTTTCACACCGTGTACTGGCCCGCATTCTTGATGGCGGCTGGCTTACCGATCCCGCAACATGTCTTCGCGCACGGCTGGTGGACCATCGAAGGCCAGAAAATGTCAAAATCCTTGGGCAACGTTATTGCACCGCAGGATTTGATCGATACTTACGGCCTCGATCAATCGCGCTATTTCCTCCTGCGCGAAGTGCCGTTCGGTTCGGACGGGGACTTTTCCCATGCACAAGCGATAGCACGTATCAACGCAGATCTCGCCAACGGTCTGGGCAATCTGGCCCAGCGCACATTGTCCTTCATCGCCAAAAACTGCGACGGCGTAGTGACGAATGCGAAAGATTTGACAGCCGAAGACAAAGCTCTGCTGAAATACGCACAGGAAGACTTGATGGCGGGTCTGCGCCGCGAATTCGATAAATTCGCATTTCACCGCGGCCTCGAACACATCATGAAACTGGTCTATGATGCCAACGCTTATATCGATGCCCAAGCGCCTTGGACGCTGAAAAAAGAAGGCAAGACCGAACGCATGGAAACGGTTTTGTATGTACTGACCGAAACCATCCGCTGTCTGGGAATTTCCATTCAATCCGTCATGCCCGCATCGGCGGCAAAAATGCTTGACCAACTGGCCGTTCCGGCGGATCAGCGCACCTACAATCACGCAACATCCGAATACGCGCTGAAAGCAGGCACAGCGATGCCCGCGCCCGAAGGCGTCTTTCCGCGTCTTCAGCCTAAAGACGAGAAGGCGGCATAAAATGCTTGGCCCATATACATGGTTCTTCTTTTCTTTTTCTGCCGCCGTCGTGTGGGGAATTTCCTATGCTATGTCCGAAAAATTAATGAAAACAGGAGGGCTTCCGCCCATATTTATCATGGCTTTTTCAGGAATATTATATGCCGTGATGTGCGGTGGGATAGCTCTTTGGACGGGCCATTTAAAATCTGGGATGTCCACAATCTCTCAAGACTCTTCTTTATTTTATAAACTTGCGCTGATGGCTTTTTTACATGTTCTGGGCGCGGGCCTAATTTATCACGCCATCTCCATGAAAAATGCGACCGTGGTTAGCTTGATTGAAATTTCCTACCCTGTTTTCGTATGTTTGTTTGCCTACATTCTTTACAGAGACATACAAGTGAATATGTGGACAGCGCTGGGCGGATTGTTGATTTTCTGCGGCGTGTTCACGATATATCTGAAAGCCTGACATGTGGATAGATTCACATTGCCATCTCAACCATGAACGCACGGGCGGTGAAGCGCCCGAGGCGATAGTGGCGCGTGCCAAAGCGGCAGGCGTAGACGGCATGCTGTCCATCTGCTGTGAAATCGAAAAAGAATTGCCGTCGCTTCTCGCCACCATCAAACCGATGCAAAATGTCTGGTGCTCCATCGGCACGCATCCGCACGATGCGGGCGTCGCGGCGGAAAAATCCATCACACTGGACCAACTGGTGAAACTCGCCCAATCCGATGACAAAATCATCGGCATCGGCGAAAGCGGTCTGGATTTCTACTACAATCATTCCACGCCCGAAGATCAGGAAGCGAGTTTCCGCAAACACATTCAGGCCTGCATCGAAACCGATATGCCACTCATCGTGCACGCACGTGACGCCGATGAAGACATCATGCGCGTCATCCGAGATGAAAACACCAAAGCGGGAAAAAAAGTGCGTGGCGTCATGCATTGTTTCTCCAGCGGCGCTGGCCTTGCCGAAAACGCGCTGGCCGAAGGATTCTACATTTCTTTCTCGGGCATTGTGACGTTCAAAAAATCCACCGATCTGCAGGATATCGCCAAAACCGTGCCGCTCGACCGCATTCTGGTCGAAACGGACGCACCGTTTTTGGCACCCGAACCATATCGCGGCAAAACGAATGAGCCTGCCTATGTCGGCCACACGGGCAAATTTCTCGCCAATCTTTTAAATCAGGACGAACAAACTATCGCCACGCGTTCGAAGGAAAACTTCTTCACGCTGTTCAACAAAGCGAAAAAGACATGGACGGCAAATTAATCATCTTAGGATGCGGTGGCTCCGCCGGCGTTCCGGCCATAGGCAATTGGTGGGGCGCTTGCGACCCGAATGAGCCTAAAAATATTCGTACGCGGCCGTCCATAGCTCTCAAAACCAAAGATAAGCTGGTTATCGTGGATACGGGGCCTGATTTCCGCGAACAAATGAACCGTGAAAAACTTGGCGCGCCTGATGCGGTCATCATCACGCACACGCATTTCGATCACGTCAACGGCATCGATGAGCTGCGCACGTTTCAAAGACAGGACAAGGAACGCACATTTCCCACTTACGGCATGGCCGATACGCTGAAATCACTGCAAGCCCACGCGCATTACATGTTTCAACCGTCCGAAAACGGATTTTACCGGACCGTGTGCGTACCGCATGAAATCAAGCTCGGAAAAAACGTCATCGAAAATATTCCCATGCAGATGTTCGAACAGGAACACGGCACCATGCCGACGCTGGGAATACGCATAGGCAATGTCGCTTATTCTACGGATGTAAAACGCCTGGACGGCTTCGCCATGGAAACGTTGGAAGGCGTTGTAACATGGATAGTCGACGGGGCGGGGTACCACAACAGATCGAACCCCGTACACGCGTGCATAGAAGAGATCGCGGAAATGAACGAAAAGATCGGGGCGAAACAGGTCTTTTTGACACATATGCCGCCGATCATGGATTATAAAACAATGGTAAAAGAATTGCCTGATAACTTCGCGCCTGCTTATGACGGGCTGGCTATCGACTTCGCGGCGGCTTAAAATTGCGAATCCCTTATTGTAGGGAGAACCATAAGCAAAAGCATTATGACAAATAATACTATGAACATAAAACGTAAAAATGAACGCGGAAATATTCTGTTTCTAATTCTGATAGCCGTTGCGTTGTTCGCCGCGCTGTCCTTTGTCATCATGAACTCATCGCGCTCCGGCGGCGGTGATGCGGAACGCGATAAAGCAAAGCTCGCCGCCGCCAATATTTTGAATCAAGTCACGGCCGTGCGCACGGCCGTCGGACGGCTTTTAATCGCTGGCTGTGGCGCGGACCAGCTGAACTTTGAAAACGCCAACGATACTCTCCACGTCAATCCCAATGCGCCCACAGACGGCCATTGCGACATCTTTGGCTCCGCAGGAGGCGGCGTGATCGCCAGAACCGCCGACAGGGCCGCGGTCGTTTCAGACCCGAATTTCTATTACTCGGGCTCGTCAGCGATCTCTGAAATCGGTACCACGTGCACGGATCCGGAATGCGGCGATCTGACATTCAATTTGATCGGCGTCACGCAGGCTTTGTGCCTCCAATTGAACCAGGCGAACGGCATCCGTTTGCCCATCGGAAATCTGCCCACGGACACACAATCGATATGCCCGTATGAGGGGACGTTTGATTGCAACGGCAACGGCACGACGCAGGTTGTTTTCACAGCACCCGAACTCGTCGGCCGCGACAGCTTTTGCTACAACGATACGGTAAAAGGTCTGACATTCACGCACGTGATATTGCAACGCTAAAAACGTGAAGAAGCCTAATAAACACAGGCTTTTTGGGCATTCCTGAAACCCTCTTTCTGAACCCTTCTCTTATTTCCCATAATATACATTATCACATTTGGCTATGGTGGGAAATCAAGGCTTTCAAGCATCATCCCTAATGTTAGAATGACGCTCAACAGGTCCTCAGAACGACCACAGCCAAAGGTGCTTTTCATGTCATTCAAGATTCTTTTCTTTGCCGCCGTCATAAGCTTCACGACAGGAATTTTCTCGCCGGAAGTTTTCGCGGCAAAAAACACGACGCCGACAGCGTTCAGCAAGTCCGTAAAAATTCCGAGCACGGCGAAAAAAAGCACCAACAACAACGAAGATTCTTTCTTCACTTCCGATGACCGCCAATCACAACGTAACAAGCGCAAAAACGAGCGCCTGAATCGCAAGAAGAACGCAAAAGTTAACGACCGAAGCGAAGAGGAGGCCCGCACCCGTGAAATCGTCGAAAACGAGCCAAAAGGGCGCCGCAACCGGATGAGTCGTCAGGAACGTATGCAACGCGCTCAAAAGTTAACGACCCCGTCCAATGCGTCGTCGAGCGGCCTAAATGATTAATGGTGTCGAATGAAGACTGCGCCCAAAAAGTTAACGGCACAAAATCCGATGGATCGTTTGCTCGAAGTCATGGCTGCGTTGCGCGATCCCGTGAACGGATGTCCGTGGGACAACGAACAAACTTTTGAATCCATCGCGCCGTATACGATTGAAGAAGCCTATGAAGTCGCCGATGCCATCGAACGCGGCGACGTTAACGATTTGAAGGAAGAGCTCGGCGATCTGCTTTTGCAGGTTGCATTTCACGCGCAAATCGCACGCGATGAAAAAAAATTCACGTTCGATGATGTTGCGAATGGCATTTCCGACAAACTTATTTATCGCCACCCGCATGTCTTCGGTGACGAAAGCGCGCAGACTGCGGATGATGTCATGGTCATCTGGAACGCAAAGAAAGATGAAGAGAAGAAAAACGATTCCGCCGTCGGCGGCGTAACACTCGGCCTCCCCTCCCTTCTCCGCTCTCAAAAGCTTCAGAAAAAGGCCGCCAAATCAGGCTTCGAATGGCCCGACACCGATGCCGAGTGGGCCAAAGTTGAAGAAGAACTTAACGAATTCAAATCCGCAAAGGATCCCGATCATAAAGCCGAAGAACTAGGCGACCTTCTCTATTGTATCGTGAATTACGCACGCATGTCCGGATTGGATGCGGAAGGTATTCTGTCGACAACCAACAAAAAATTTGAATCTCTTTTCAAAAACATGGAACGTGTNNGTCGAAGAAGAACTGAACGAATTCAAAGACGCGACGGATAAAGAACATCAGGCAGAAGAACTGGGCGACCTCCTCTTCTGTATTGTCAATTACGCGCGCATGGCGGGTCATGACGCCGAAGAAATTCTTTCAAAAACCAACAAGAAATTCGAACGCCGCTTCGCCGCGATGGAAAAAAATCTGGGCAAGGATTTAAAAAATTCCACGCTCGATGAAATGCTCGCCGCGTGGAACAAAGGCAAAGGCGCATGACACTCGACTATCATTATGTGCTGCTCGCCATCGCTATATGCATGGGTCTGACCAATTATGCGCTTTACATCAAAGGCACCTTTGCGGGGAAATTCAAACCCCACATGTTTTCATGGGGCATCTGGTCCCTGCTCTGCCTTATTACTTTCGCGGCACAATTTTCCAAGGATGCCGGCCCCGGCATGTATCAAACCGCTGTCATGGCGGCTGGAACAGGCGTTATCATGTGCATCGCCTTTTTCAAGGGCGACAAAAACTACACGCGTTCGGACTGGTGGGCGCTTGGCACGGCCCTTCTCGCCATACCCTTATGGGTTTTTACCAAAGATCCGGTGTGGTCGATTATTCTTGTGACATTGATTGATTTTGTCGCGACATGGCCGACGGTGCGCAAGGCTTGGCACAAACCGCATCAGGAATCACCAAGGGCGTTTTTTATCTTCGGTATTATTTGCGGACTGGGATTTCTCGCGATATCAAATTTAACGCTGACCACGGGACTTTATCAGGGAACTATCTCGCTGCTAAATTTTTCCATCGCCGCGATGATAGCCTTACGCCGCCGCGTGATAGAAGGGTAAGCAGTAATGGCTATTCCCGATATTGATTACAAAATCTGGCTCGCGCTTTTGGGCATAACGCTCGAAGGCATAAATATTGCCGTCTATCTTTTCAAAACATACAAAGGCGTCTTTAAACCCCATCTATTCTCGTGGCTTATCTGGGCTCTATTAAACGGAATTGTTTTCGCCGCACAGCTGAGCAAGGATGCAGGCCCCGGCACATGGCAAACAGGCTTTGCCTGCCTTTGCCTCACAATCGTAACAATTGTTGCCTTGTTCAAAGGCGACAGAAATTTCAAACCTTCCGATTGGGTCGCGCTGATATTTTCCCTTCTGGCTATCCCTCTGTGGGTCGCAACCAAAGAGCCGCTGTGGTCTGTCATATTGGTCAGCATCATCGATATCGTCATCACATGGCCCACGGCGCGAAAATCATGGGCCAAGCCGCATCAAGAATCGATAGGCGTGTTTTTGATCGGGGGAATAATCACTTCTCTGGGCTTGATTTCGCTGGAAGTATTCACGGTTACGACGGTGCTTTACGGCGCCACGATTGTAATTTTGGATTTGGCACTTTGCGTTATGATCCTCGCACGCCGCCGCTCTATCCCCTCGGAAGCGACTTAAGCGCCTCGGCCAAAAACTCATCATAGATACGCTGCCACACGGCTTCGGATGGCGCGTTGATCAAACCACCCTTTAAATCCGTGCCCGAATAAGGCAAGCCGTCCCATTTGCGCGTATAAAACCCCGCCTCTTCTAATATCAATGCGCCCGCCATGTGGTCCCATGGCTCTATGCGTGAATACACGGAAAACGCCGCCTTGCCCTCTAGCACGTCGATATATTCCCACGCACAGCACATACACGTCGCAGCGGTACGCAATTGTTTGAATTTTTCTTCCATGGCGGGGCGCATCGGCGGCGGCATGAATTTGCGGGACACGAACGCATCCATATACCCGAACGGAAGATCGTCTTCAATTTTGGGCAGGGGCTGGAATAGGACCCTATCGATTTTAATACCCGCGCCCTTCTCGGCCGCAATAATACGGTTCCGCGGAATTTGATAAATCCAGCTGGCAATGCGTTCGCCGCGATGGATGAGCGCGACCATCGTTCCGTATGTGGCAATGCCTTTGGCAAAATTGCTGGTTCCATCTACGGGGTCGACCACCCACACGGGATGATCCGCCGTGCGCAGCACTTCACGGGAAGATTTTCCGCTGGATACGGCCTCTTCACCGATCACTTCCGAACCGGGCATGATTTTTTCCAGCAGATGTTTCAACTCAACTTCCGCCTCCTCGTCCGCAATGGTGACAAGATCACCGGGAGAAGATTTGGACCTGATTTCATGTTTGAGGAGTTGTTGAAAACGCGGAATGATTTTATCCGCCGCCACTTGGCGCAGGATATTTTCTACTTCATCGTGATCAATGTTGAGCGACATAAGGGAACCTTGCTTCGAAACGCCCCTGATTATCGGAGCTTAAACGCACTTTGACAAGCACATTGCCGCCCTCTCCGCTTTGCTCGATCACTTCGCCCTCTTTGTGCAGCCACGCCATGGCCTTGCCGTCGCCTGCGGGAATTTCGTAGTCGATCACAGTATCGGCTAAGGATAGATGGAGCGATATACGATTCAAAAGCTTGTCGATCCCCTCGCCCGTGACCGCGGAAACGGGAATGGCGCGCTCTGCACTGAAATTGGCCTCGCGGTTGAGCGATGAAAGCGCATCCGGCTCCACCGCGTCGATCTTGTTAAGAACTTCGTAAATCCGCTCGTCCTGCGCGTAATCGATTCCGAGTTCGGACAAAACATTGATAACATCCTGCCGCTGCCACGGATGATCGTGGCTGGAAACATCGCGCACATGCAAAATGATATCCGCGAACTGCACCTGCTCCAACGTTGCACGGAACGCCTCGACCAGTGTCGTCGGCAAATCGGCGATAAATCCCACCGTGTCGGACAAGATGATGGTCTTCCCGTTCGGCAAATCCAGTTTGCGCAAAGTCGGGTCCAACGTTGCAAACGGTAAATCCTCCGCAAACACATTCGCGCCCGTCATACGGTTGAACAATGTCGATTTACCCGCGTTCGTGTATCCTACAATAGCGATGATCGGGAACGGCACTTTCTCGCGGCTCTTGCGTCCCAGTTCGCGCGTGCGACGCACCTGTTCCAGATCGCGTTTCAACTGCGCGATACGGTCGGTGATGGACCGTCTGTCCAATTCGATCTGCGTTTCGCCTGGGCCGCCCATAAACCCGCCGCCGCCGCGCTGGCGCTCAAGGTGCGTCCATGATTTCACAAGGCGCGATTTCTGGTATTGCAGCATGGCAAGATCGACTTGAATCTTACCTTCTTTGGTTTGTGCGCGCTCCCCGAAAATCTCGAGGATCAAACCCGTGCGGTCGATAACCTTGACCTTCCAAAGCTCTTCTAGGTTGCGTTGCTGACCAGGGGATAATTTGTAATTCACCACAACGACCACAGGCTTTTCTTCCTCGATGATCTTGCCGATATCCTCGGCGGTGCCTTTGCCTAGTAAAATAGCGGGATTTATTTTCGAAACCTTCGCCACGCGCGTGCTGGAAACGTTCAAATGAATCGCGGCAACCAGACCCTCTGCTTCTTCCAATAGATCGTCCAGCTCGCGCATATGACGCGTGGAATTGCCTTCTGCCTTTGCGGGCAGAATGGGATGAACGATCAACGCCTTTTCGGGTTTTCTGATTAGTCCTGTATCGTGCACTTAATGCTTACGCGCCGGAACCCATGTCCGTTCCGGGCTCTTCACCTTCATAGAAGGAAATCGGACCGCCGGGCATGATGGTGGAAATCGCGTGTTTGTAAACAAGTTGCACATGGCTTTCGCGGCGCAGAAGCATGGAGAAGTTATCGAACCACGTGACAACGCCCTGAAGTTTCACCCCGTTGACGAGGAAAACCGTGACGGTCATTTTTTCTTTGCGGATTTTGTTCAGGAATACGTCCTGAACATTCTGTGCTTTTTCGGCCATTTTCTTGTTGTCCCTGTTCCCTCGAACTTGCAGTAACTAGTAGCGTTTTAAAGCACTTGCAGCGTGCCATCAAGGGGGATTTTTCTCAATTATCAAGGAACCTTATGAGCTTTTCCTTAAGTTCGCTGAGGTTGGCTGCCGTATAGGCTGGCTTATAACGCCCGACCAAATCCCCCGTTGTAGGCTGATGTGTCAGGAAGGCGCAGGCACAGCCGGCCTTGGCAGCACAACCCAAATCGCTTTCCATATCACCTACATAGAGGACGTTCTTAATGTCGAGCGGCACAGAATGGCGGGAAAGCGCTAAGATCAAAGGATCGGCCTCCGGCTTATCTCTGGCCGCTTCTCCCGCGCCCACCCAGCAACCGAAATATTTGTCCCAACCGAGATGCTTGATCTCCCGCTCAAGCGCGTCGTGGCGTTTGTTGGAAACGATACCCATCGGCACGCCGCGGCCCAGAAGTTCGATCAGTATGTCTTCCGCACCGTCGATCGTCTGCAAATTTTGCAAATGATTGTCAGAGATATATTTGTAAAGCATCTCCTGCGCTTTGACCGCATCCTTGCCGTAAATTTTCGGGTACAGTTCGCGCGTCGAATACAAAATGAATTGGAAGTATTCCTGCTGGGACCACGGGGCCAACCCCATTTCCACCCGCACGTAATTATGCGCGGCGAATAAAAGAGGAATGCTGTCTACAAGCGTTCCATCCCAGTCGAAGAATATGGATTTCATGGATCAAGCGCGTTTCAGTTCGGAGTTGTTGTCTTTGTCGCCATCCTGCTTGTCCCCGTTGGAAAGGTCAAGGGTGCGGAGCTTACGGTGAAGCGCAGAACGCTCCATGCCGACATAAGCGGCGGTTTTGGAAATATTTCCGCCGAAACGGGCCAGCTGGCGGTCCAGATAATCACGCTCGAAAGCCTCCCGCGCCTCGCGCAAAGGATACGTCAAATAATCCTGCATCGCAGCGGCGCGGTTTTCCGATGTCGGCACCTCGCCGGTGATTTCGGGGGGGAGATGTTTCTTTTCGATCGGCTCTTTCTCGCCACCGCCCATAATCATCACCCAGTCAATGACGTTGCGGAGTTGGCGTACATTGCCGGGCCAATCATAGTTCTGAAGTGCGACGATTGCGTTGTCCGTGAGCGTGCGCAGCGGCTGTCCGTTCTGTGCGGAATACAATTTCACGAAATGCTCGGCGAGAGCGGGAATATCTTCACGGCGACTGCCGAGTGGAGGAATGGCAATCGGCACTACGTTCAGGCGGTAATACAAATCTTCCCTGAA
>DLGR01000047.1:0-606 GCA_002482805.1 Micavibrio sp. UBA7689
CATTCTCCCCCGCAAGGGGGGAGACGCCGCGGGATCGAGTCCGTGTCGTTCTGATCCTGGAACTCGGCCGCTGTGCGCCATTCCTGGCGCTCCCTCTTTCGCGGCTTTGCGCCGAAGACCGCCGTCACGTTGAAGATAGTGGTCCAGAGCTTGCTTCGCAGCTATGGTGCAAGAAAATTCTCTGGAATCTATTGGGGCATCCGTTTGTATATATCCGAAATATATGCCGCTGGCTTTCGTTGCTTTGCACCTACCGCGCCTCTGCAAGTGAAATTTTCACCCGGTCTCAATATGCTTGTTGGGCCAAACGACGCTGGGAAAAGCGCCATCATTGACGCTGCGCGATATGTCCTTTGGACACGCGGCGACGACTACGTTCGCCCCGACGAACACGATTTCCACGTGAACGCCGATGGCATGCGGGGAAGCGACTTCCTCGTACGCTGCACCCTCGACGTTCTCAGCGCGGATGAAGAAGCTCGGTTCCTCGAATGGTGCACCAACGAAAAGGGGAAGCTTCGTCTCCACGTCTGCATGCGGGGCGCTCGGCGCATTTCTCCTGGCGGTGGCAGCATCATCTCCAGCCAGCACCGCGCCGGCGCCGAA
>DLGR01000047.1:630-9057 GCA_002482805.1 Micavibrio sp. UBA7689
CCTCGACGGGGAACTGCGCGAGTATCTGAAAGCCACCTATCTCAAGCCTTTGCGAGACGCCGAGCGGGAGATGCGAGCAGGGCGCCGGTCGCGCCTGTCGCGGATTCTGGGAGCAATGCCTACAATGGGGCCTCAAAGTAAGCCGGCGGCGCCAGGTGCCAACGCTACGCTCCATGACACGCTTGCCGCCGCGGATATCTCGGTCCGNNCCCCGCCGTGACCGACGTCGCCAATAGTGTGAACACTGACTTTCTCGACAAACTATCGTTCGTCGATGATCGCCTCTTCGCGACGCTGGACCTAGGCGCGGGCGGGTCCTTCGATCAGATCCTTGAGCGGTTCGAACTATACCTGAATGCCAAGGCGGGTACCGAGCGCATCCAACGCGGCCTCGGCTACAACAACCTGCTGTTCATGGCGGCCGAGCTGCTGTTACTCCAGTCCCATCCCGATCAGGTGCCATTTCTGCTGATCGAGGAGCCCGAGGCGCATCTGCATCCGCAACACCAGACGCTCTTCATGGAAGTGCTCGCGGCCCGTGCTGCCAATCCGGACCCCGACAAGGTCGAGACCCATCAGCAGGTCCAGGTGCTACTCACCNNCGCGGCCGGCGCCGAACTTGAGACGATGACGATGATCGTCGGTCACCGCGCCTTTCCGCTGGGCGCCGCCCATACCCGGCTCGAAGTGGAAGATTATGAGTTCCTTCGCCGGTTCCTCGATGCGACCAAGGCCAACCTGTTCTTCGCCCGCGCGTTGCTGGTCGTCGAGGGCGATGGCGAGCACCTGTTGCTGCCGGCTATCGCTGAGAAGCTGGACCGTCCGCTCAGCCGCCATGGTGTGTCTATCGTCAATGTCGGTCACCGCGGCCTGTTTCGCTACAGCCGGATTCTGCAGCGTAGGGTCGGGAACGCTATCCCGGTGCCCGTTGCGCTGATCCCCGACAGGGACATCCCGCCGCCCGAAGCAAAAGACCTTGTCGGTGACCGCAAGACCGAGAACGAGTTGACCCAGGGCGAGATCGCAGCGCGGATGAAGACGCTGCGGCGCGACGTCGGGGACCCCGTAGACGCATTCATCGCTGACAGCTGGACGCTCGAATTCGATCTCGCGCTGCAGCCCGAGCTTGCCGAAAGCGTTCACCAAGCTGTCCAACTCGCCAAGACCAGCAGTCGTAAGCCGGAGCGACTCGCGAAGATCGTGGAAAAGGCCAGCGAAACCTACGCGGGCTGGAAAGCGGCTGAACTCTCCGCGACCGAAATCGCCGTCAAGATTTATCGGCCTGTCCATGACAAGGAGGCGTCCAAGGCTGAGGTCGCCGAGCAACTCGCCGCCATACTGCGCAAGCGCAACGATACACCGGAGCAGATGCGCAATTGCCTTCCTCCTTATTTGGTGCGCGCGATCGACTACGTGACGGGCGGCTATGTCCCCGGCGCACCAACGATTGCTCCTGAGCCCGATACCGATGACCCGGAGATCGGGGCTGCCGGGATCGAAGGCGCAGCAGCGGTGAAGGTGGAGGATTAAAGTCATGTTCGAGATCCTGCCGCTTACGCCAGAACTGCTTGCCGAACTTGGCGACGAACTGGGCGGCTGCGATTTCACCGACCCGAGCCAGACCGACTTCCTGGCGAAGGTCACCCCATGTGACGTTCAGGCGGCGCCCGGTAATGGTAAGACGACGCTGTTGGCGGCGACGCTCGCGTTGCTTTCGCGTAACTGGATGACCCGCAGCCGGGGCGTCTGCGTGATCTCGCATACCAATGCCGCACGGACGGAGGTCGAAGACCTGATTGCCCGCCACCCGACAGCGGCGCGGCTGACGTCCTATCCCCATTTCACCGGCACGGTCACAGCTTTCATCAACCAATATCTTGCCTTGCCCTATCTACGTGGCCTGGGTTGGAGCGTGCGTCAGATTGACGACGACGCCTTCGCGGCCGAGGCGCTGCGACTTTATCCAAGCTGGGGCGTACTCGACGGTTTGGCCAAGAATCCGAAACTAAAGCTGAAGCGACGGCTCGAGGATTGGATTGCTCACATGGATCTCGATCCTGCCTTCGCGGATGACGCGATATCCCCGTCAACGTTGGCAGTGCGCCGGCGAAAGGGGCAGCACGGCGCAGATACGCCTTGCGGAAAAGCATTGGCCCAGCTCAAGGCCTCGATGGTCAATAGCGGGCTTTATCGATACGCCGACATGACCGCGCTCGCGTGGCGCGCGCTAAGTGACACCCCAGCTCTCGCCGAGCGGCTTCGCGATCGCTTCCCGCTCATCATTCTTGATGAGGCGCAGGATACCCATGGCGAACAGCTTCGGCTGCTGGAGCACGTTTTCAAGCACGACGGAGCGGCGTTCCAACGTCTTGGGGACAGCAATCAAACGCTATACGAGGACGATGGAGCAGCTCCGGCCTACTGGACGCCGGGTCCCGGTTGCATCCCTCTTGATACGAGCCGCAGATTTGGCGGGGAGATCGCCGGTTTTGCCAGCCGGCTGACCACGCGCCAGGCTCAGGCAATTGTGGGCTTGGGTGTGCGGCCGGCGACGCGGGTGATGATCCTGTTTGACGAGGGGACGATCGGCGGGGTTCTCGGGGCCTTCGCCAAAGAAGCGCGAGCGTTGTGGGGCGACGATAGCAGCACGCGCGACATTTGGGCGGTCGCATCGCGTCACAATCTATCTGGAAAGAAGGGAGCGTGGCAGCCGAAGAGCCTCGTCGACTACCATCCTGCATATCGCAGCGAAGGTGGTTCTCGTGGGAAGGCCAACCTCCTTTGCCGGCAGCTTCAGAAGGCCGCGGTACACCATGCCGCAGCGCGTCCTCCCGCCGAGGTCAGCGAGATGCTCGCGGTCGGCATTTCCGATTTGGCGCGCGTACATGGGTGGAGAGCGGCGAACGATCGTCCGATTACCGCGCACAATGTGTGGGCGGCACTAACGCATCGCGACGTAGCGTTGCCGAGGGCTGTGCGCCGACTATTGCGGGATCATGTGCTCGCCGGCGAAGCAGCTTGGGACCGGGCGGCATGGTTGGTGTTCATGGAACAGTTGTTGCCGCACTTCAGCCCGCATCCTCAGGACGCTAAGGCAGAAATCGCAGAATTCTGCGGTTTTGTCGCCGAACAAAAGGCCGATCCCGACGACCCCGAACGCCGCTCAACGAAACAAGTGCACTTCGACGACCTTACATTGCGGCTGGGATCAATCCATTCGGTCAAGGGCAAGAGTGTCGACGGAATTCTCGTCGTTGAGAGTAAGGTGTGGAAAGGCAGCGGAGCAGATGAACAGTGCATCGATCTGACCACGGTCCTTCCCCGAGCCTTTGGCGTTACTGACCAGCCATTTGCGGGCGTGGGACTCACCGCCGCAACGAACGTCTTCGTGGGTGTGACCAGACCGCGCGAGTTGCTTGGCCTCGCGCTGCGCAAGTCGCATTCGGCCGCAGTCGCAGCTGCAGCGCAAGAACAGGGATGGGATGTTATTGATCTAACTAATTCGGCTTAGGGAAATCCAGTTGATCTTAGGTTCTGGTCTGTCAATTCTCTCCATCTAGGTCCGAGGGTTGCAACCTTTCCCAATCGTTATCGGTCTAGGTTTTCAGCATTGGTTGGTTCTGGGGTCGGGTCAGATATCAGTATACCCGGGCTCGGAAGCCGCCAGCCCCATCCCCCCACCATCCCCCATTGACGCGCCTCCCTCTCCCGGCGTATTCCCCGCCTCAGGACATCTTGCCCTAACGCAAGACCATAGGCCTGGGAGGGCCGTTGAAGATGGCAGATCTGCCCCTGAGCGCCAGCATGCTGGTTGCGCCGCCGGTGAAACCGGCCAATCCCAATTTTTCGTCGGGCCCCTGTGCCAAGCGTCCTGGCTGGACCATCGAGGTGCTGGCCGAAGCGCTTGTCGGCCGCTCGCACCGGGCCAAGCCCGCCAAGGCGCGCATCGAGCAGGCGATCGAGCTCACCCGCAGCCTCCTCCAGGTGCCCGCCGATTATCGCATCGGCATCGTGCCGGGATCGGATACCGGCGCGGTCGAGATGGCGATGTGGTCGATGCTCGGCGCGAAGCCTGTCGATTTGGTTTATTGGGAAGCATTCGGTCTGGACTGGGCAAAAGATGTTACGTCCGAGCTGAAGCTCGAGAATGCGACCGTACATAAGGCGGATTACGGGTTCATCCCCGACCTTTCCAAAGTGAACACGAAAGAAAACGATGTGGTCTTCACATGGAACGGTACGACTTCGGGTGTTCGTTCCCCGAACGGCGACTGGATCGCGGCGGACCGCAAAGGCATCACGATCTGCGATGCAACCTCTGCCGTGTTCGCCTACGACATGCCGTGGGACAAACTCGATGTCACGACATGGTCCTGGCAAAAAGTTCTGGGCGGTGAAGCTGCGCACGGCATGCTGGTATTATCTCCCCGCGCTGTCGAGCGTCTGGAATCCTACAAACCGCCGCGCGCTCTGCCGAAAATTTTCCGCATGACCAAAGGCGGCAAATTCGCAGATGGCATCTTTAAGGGTGAAACCATCAACACGCCTTCGATGCTCGCGGTGGAAGATTGTCTCGATGCGTTGAAATGGGTTGAATCCATCGGCGGCTTGCAAGCCACGATCAAACGTTCCGAAGCCAACCATAACGCGATCAAAAAGTGGGTCGACGCCTCAAACACATGGGCGTTCCTGTGCGATGACGACAAGGTGCGTTCGCGTACCTCCATCACGCTGAAGATAACCGATCCGTGGTTTAACGGGCTGGGCGATGAAGAACGCCAAACATTCATCAAAACGATGGTAAAGCCATTGGATAAAGAAAGCGTCGCATATGACATCGCATCCTACCGCGATGCGCCTGCGGGTCTTCGCATCTGGAGCGGCGCGACGGTGGAAGCATCCGATCTCGAAGCGCTGACGCCGTGGCTCGACTGGGCTTATGAAGCCGCCAAAGGCGAAGAGCAAAAGAAAGCCGCTTAAGAAGACAGCTAGTCTATTTAAGGCCCGGCTCTTCCGGTTTTACCGGGAGAGCAAATTTCGGTTCCCTCAAGTGCGCTCTTTTGTCGGCGCTGATATTTTTCAGCATGTCTTCTCTGGTTATGCCGGACTCACGGCATGCATTTTTCATCATGGATTCAATATAGTCCGTTACTGTTACCAAGTCACGGCACTGTTCCATGTACTGCCAGTTATATCTATTTTGGTAGCGTCTGGGCGCTTTGATTTTAACATCCTCGAGTATATCGTTCGCCATAACCAAAAATCTGGCTCTTCTTTGCGGCGTAAGGATAGAATCTGCGTCCATATTGCGCAGGCGGCCGAAGATGGAATCCATGGCCAGCATGGTTCTCGTATTTTCGGGATTATTCAAGTTCGCCGTATTAATGTCGCCGGCGTTGCCTAGATTTATAACCATGGGCTGGCGGTAATAGGCAAGCGTGGCTCTTACGAAATTGCCCGGGTTGGTAGACTTGTCGATTAACTCCAGCAACTTTTCTCTGGTTGAAGTGTTCAAATCGATCGTGGGTATAACAGGGGCGTAGTATTTGGGTTGCGGTGCGCCCGCGAGTTCGGCAAAGGAATGTCCCGCTCCGTATCCGCCCGCCGTCACCGCTTTTACCCAGTGTTGGATTCCCATGTTCGTTTCATCCGTTACACGATGGGATTCCGAACCATGCGGTGCCGCATGGCCGACACTGAGACGGCCGGTATAACCCGAACCCCCATGCAAATACCTGATCAAATCCCGCGGAATTTTCGCAGGCGCGGCAACGTCGGTTTGCGGCGTAACGGATTGCGCCGCTTCTGATTCCGCTCTGCTCTTTCTGATCTCTTTAATTTTTATCTGCTGTTCTTCTTTATCTTCCAGCCAAAGAAGATAAGAATTCGATGCCGCGACACATATACGCGCAACAAGAGATTTTTGATCATCGCTGAGGTCTGAACGTTCGCGGGATATGGCGGTCAGAAAAGCCTGTTCGGAAATTTCCGCTCCGGGTTTGCAGGCTGCTTCCAAAGCAGAAAGCGCAGACTTGCGGATTAATTCGCGCTTTTCCAAATTGGCCGAATAAAAAGCCGCATGCCTGAATTTAAGCGCAATAACCCCGCCAATACTGAATTCTTCCAAAGCCATACTCTTACACCCCTATTTTGGGGAAAAACATAAGTATATCTTGTGAATATGTCAAGCTTTTTAAGAAAGCATGGCGTGCGCAAAGAGCGGAAAATCGGCATCACATATCAAAAAAGGCCCCTTGATGGGGCCTTTTTCGTTGTTACGATTTACTTTTTCGGGGTTTCCGCAGTTGTTAACGTTTGCACTTTTACGAGCGAGGAAGCCACGGTGTTTTCCGTGCCGCCGCAGGTCGGGTGCCCGAATCCGCCTTTGCTCTTGTCGCCTGCAATGTCATAGATGACGGCATCGGATTTGTCCGCGGCCACGCCGGCCGGAACGAAATCGAGATTGAGCGCGTGACGCACTCTCCATCCGATATTGTGGTCGGCGCAGGATGTATCGCCCGATACGCCGACACCGCCGACGATTTCGCCTTTGTCATTATAGAGTGCCAGTCCGCCGCCGAACACGTTCACGCCGCCGATGGCTTCACCGACCAGAGGATCTGCTTTCGTGCCGAAATCTTTTGAAGCACCTTTATAGGCTGCGCTCAGATTGATCGGGTTGCTCTCCTGCAGGCCGAACAACGGGCCGCCGGGTTGCGTCGCGGAATAAAGATTGGCGGTGGAGAGGGAGAGGCCTTTCAAACTGAATCCGTTTGCCGTGCTGGCTTTTTGCGCGGAAATCAAACGGCTGTGCGGCCACTGCGCATCCACCGTGTCGCCCGTATAGGCAACGGCGCAAACGATGCCCGAACGGTCCACGATCGTGCCCCACATATCGAGGTTCAATCCGCCGTTCGCTTCCTTGCGCGCTACTGTCAGCGCGGTTTTGAGCGCGGCATGGTCGGGTAAAGCGGCGCAATTGTTGGCGGATGCGATGGCGGGCGCCGCGAAAATCAGAACGGCGAAGGAAAGCAGGGGGATGATAAAGCGCATGAAAAATCCTTATGTGTGGTGGATGACGCCTACACAATGAAGTGTCTGCGCCCAATGTCAACCTTCACAAGGTGATTAGGTTCCTTTGGATGTTTTAATTCAGAATGAAACTCATCGGTATGCCGCAATCCTGCGCGATCGAGCCCAGTATTTTTTTGCTGGGGACGTGCCGCGGTGCGTGGGCGATAAAATCTTTGTCGTCAGGATCGATGATGGACAGCATGCCGTTGTTTTCAGGTTGGATACGAAACCCGCACTGGCTTATCGCGTTGTGAAGAAGTCCCGTCCATTTGTCCTGATTGGCTTCGCGTTCTTCCCTCGTCATGCGGCGGTCCCGCTCGTTGCCGATTTCGTCTCTGGTGCTTTTGCGCATCTTTTGTCTCCCTTATTGTACCCGCAACAATTGAAACGCAGACCGGTCTTCCAAGTCAATAAAATTGCGCATTCGTTAACAAGTAAAAAGGCGGCATCTCTGCCGCCTTTTATAATTCCCAAGTTAGCAACGACTATTCAAATTTTACGGCTATAATCTGCGCGTTCGGATTTATCGTGCGGACGTAATCCGCATCATCTTCGAGCGTTCTGGGTTTCGCTTGCTCAGGCGCGGTAAGCGTTAACGTATCACCGTAGACTTTCTTTTGTGCATTGACCCATTCGCCGCACAATCTTTGCGCCTCATCGCGCTCCAGTCCTTTGGGGATGCCGGGGAATTTCGCATCCTTAAGCTGCGGGTGTTCGCCGAAGATGCGCTCTACGGCAACGTCATGCATAGCCGCCAAACCTATGGTGCTGATGCCTGCGTCCCCGGTAACAAAGCCCATGACGTCGTAGATGCCGTCCATGTCTTTGAGAACGACGCCCGTAGTGACGGATAAAACGTCACTCAAATCGAACGCACGTGTGGCAAGATTTTCTTTGGTCATTGTACTCTCCCTGTGTTTTGTTTTTTTGTTTTTGTAAAAAAATAATTCAGCGCCGAATTCGAATTTCTGTCAAATATATTTTATAATGGCTTGCGCTGATTGCATAATTGGTTGGTATTAAGAATTAAATTTTCATACCTTAACCATTACGGCCCGCCTTCGCCGCTTTTGGGGCCTTTGTCGCCGTTGTCGTTGCTTTTGAATTTTGCACGCGCCTTTTCGAGCGCGTCTTTCAATTCATCGTCCACGCCCAGATTGAAAACGGTGATACCGTCGCGCTCTTCCATGGTGGAAGGCTGTGCCGCTTCGATAAAGGCGTCGAGGCCTTTGCCCATTTCCGACGCGGACGCGGGAAGCAAAGTTACGCCGTCTCGCACGGCTTGAATAACTTTGAGCGCACTGCCCGCTCCGCCGTTATCGCGGTCATATCCCCACGGGTCGAATGAATCGC
>DLGR01000047.1:9075-49348 GCA_002482805.1 Micavibrio sp. UBA7689
AGGACGGCCCTTGAGATAGTCGAATCTCTTTCCCTGCTGCTCTATGATGATTTCGGCTTCGCGAAATGTCATAGGTTTGGGATCGGCTTGAAGAAAGCCGAGGCCGATAGGTTTGGAATTGTTGTAGAGGGCGGCAAGCAATTCGGGTTTGCCGATACCCGTGATATCGATCACGTCGGACATAGTGGTACTCCCTGATGTAGTTTCTTTTTATGTGTTGGATTAATTGAACGCCTGATCAGAAAACCTGTCAATCATCCTGTGAAATGTTCAATGGAATCAGGGCTCTTGGGATGGTTGCCGTTTGTTAACAAAAAGGCGGCCCGTATGGCCGCCTTTAATAATTCCCAACTTACTATCGCTGGTTATGCTGCGGCTCGTTAATGGGGAAAGCGCGTTCAAATAGATTACCGATGAACTCCGCGCCTGTTGTAATGGCTTTTTGGATGCCGAGGGCAACGCCACCAATTGCGAACGGAGCAACCGCGAGTGCAAATGTTTGTGCAAGACCCTCATTGATGATGGGTGCGCCCGTCGCCACCGCGCCGCCCAGTGTAAGGGTTGCCATTGCCGTGCCGATGGCAGCTACAGGCGGCATGATAAAACCTAGCATCGAATCGGCTTTTGCTCCGAACACATCGCAGAGTTTCCGGCCTGCCAAGAATGAAAGACCCGCAGTCGCGGCTGTGGCTAAAAACATCGCCGCGCCCTGCGGCGCGCCGGTCATCGCACTTGAAAAACTTTCCATGAGTGTGCCTGTGCCGCCCATATGCGGGCCTATCCAGCCAACAACCGCGCCAGCCGCCGCGCCAAGTCCTGCAACCTGACCTATTACGTTTGCGGGATTATTCTGTTTCGTCATCCTCTACCTACCCTGTTGTTTGTCGTTTTTTATCGTTGCTTAATGATTGTCATAATACTTTAAAAGAGGCAAGTAGAATTTACATACCGACGGTTTTGCTAGACATTATAGGAATATAATCATATACTATGAAACATGATCCCAACCACAACCAACAACGCCGAAAACCCACCCTTTGAAATCAAAGGGTTTTTTGATGCCGCGATAAAAAATCCGCAAAACGAACTGATAAATCGGGTCCCGAAAAAACGCGGCCAAAGGGCGTGGACGGACGCACAAAGGGCGCAAGCGGCCGTTCGTGCGCGGCTCAACAAACCGTGGAAACATTCGACGGGACCCAAAACCGTAAACGGGAAGACGCGCTCTTCGAAAAACGCCATCACCCACGGTCTGCACACGCGCGCCCACCGCGTCATCGCATGGTGGATGCGCGAACAGGCGCGATTTGTCAGGTCCGTAAACCGTTATGTCCTCGCCTGCCGCGCCGCGCGGCGTTTTGGTTTGAAGGAACCCGAATTCTCCTTTGCGCCGGTAAGTTTTGAATGCTATCAAGGGCGCCTGTTTTCCTTGAACAAGACAAAAACTAGGAGTGAGAAATGCCCAAGGTCCTGATATCCGACAAAATGAATAAACTCGCCGAAGACATCTTCAAAGCAAGAGGTGTCGAGGTTGATGTGAAAACGGGTTTGAAACCCGAAGAACTCGCCGCCATCATCGGCAATTACGATGGCCTCGCCATTCGTTCCTCCACCACGGTCACAAAAGAAATTCTCGCCGCCGCCACGAATTTGAAAGTCGTGGGCCGCGCCGGTATCGGCGTCGATAACGTCGACACGAAGGAAGCGACATCCAAGGGTGTCATCGTCATGAACACGCCGTTCGGAAATTCCATCACCACGGCGGAACACGCGATTGCGATGATGTTCGCGCTGGCGCGTGACATTCCGCAGGCGTCCGAATCCACGCATCTGGGCAAATGGGAAAAGAACAAGTTCATGGGCGTTGAGTTGTATAATAAAACGCTCGGCCTCATCGGTTGCGGCAATATCGGCTCCATCGTCGCCGACCGCGCCATCGGTTTGAAGATGAATGTGTTCGCGTACGATCCGTTCCTGTCGGCGGAAAAGGCTGTCGAACTCGGTGTCAAAAAAGTCGAACTCGACGAACTCTTTGAAAATGCCGACTTCATCACGCTGCACGTGCCGAAAAACGACAAGACGAAAGGCATCATCAACAAGGAAGCCATCGCCAAAATGAAAAAAGGCGTGCGCATCATCAACTGTGCCCGCGGCGGTCTGATCGTCGAAGCCGATTTGAAAGAAGCTTTGGATAACGGCAAGGTTGCAGGCGCGGCGCTTGATGTGTTCGATGTCGAACCCGCCACGAAAGAATCCACCCCGCTTCTGGGTCACGAAAAAGTGATCTGCACACCGCATTTGGGTGCATCGACGGACGAGGCTCAAGTGAACGTCGCCATTCAGGTCGCCGAACAAATGTCGGATTTCCTGATGACGGGTGCGGTAACGAACGCGCTCAACGCGCCTTCCATATCCGCAGAAGATGCTCCGCGTCTGAAGCCGTATATTAAATTGGCCGAACAATTGGGTTCGTTCGCGGGCCAGATCATGGATTCCGGAATCAAAACGGTGAACATCGCCTATGAAGGCACGGTTTCCGAAGTGAACGTCAAACCGCTCACCTCCGCGCTGCTCGCCAATCTGCTCAAACCGATTTCCGAAAGCGTCAACATGGTCAACGCCGTGCCGATGGCGGAATCCAAAGGCATCCAGATTTCCGAAACGAAATCGGGCAGCCAGAAAGATTTCAGATCGTTGATCACGGTGACCATCGTGTCCGAAAACCGCACGAAGACTCTGGCGGGTACCTTGTTCACGGGCAGAGAGCCGCGCATCGTCAATATCGAAGGCGTGCCGATCGAAGCCGCGCTGACGAAAGACATGCTGTTCATCCGCAACGACGACAAACCTGGTTTGATCGGCGGCCTTGGAACAATCCTCGGGAACGCGAAACAAAACATTGCGGACTTCCGTCTCGGCCGTGCCGAAGGTGCGGACTCTGCCGTGTGTCTTGTGTCCTTGGACGCACCGCTCCCCGACAATCTGTTCAAAGAGGTTTCAAACCTCCCGCAGGTGAAGACGGCGAAACGCCTTTCCTTCTAAGAATAAAAAAGACCCGCTTCGAAAAGCGGGTCTTTTAATTTGGAGTAATGAAAAAATCCTAGAGGTTGTCTACGGCTTTTTTCACGGATTCTTTGGCTTTGCCGGCAAATTGCTGGGCTTCGCCTTTGCGCTCTTGCGCTACGCCTTCGCCGTGCAGAGATGCATCGTTCGTGGCTTTGCCTGCGGCTTGTTTCGCTTTACCGGCGATTTCGTTGCCCATGCCTTTTGCTTTGTCAAAATTGCTACCCATAATGGTTCTCCTTGATTGAGTTAAAAATGAAAGTTCGCATTACAAACGCGCGATTTTGATCAAGGTTCCGAAAAACCTGCAGAATATTGATTCAATTAGAAATTATTTGCTGAATTTTTTGTGGTGGTAGCGATCGCACGCGTTTTTGAGTTCGCTGATGAGCGCTTTTCCGGCTTCGCCGCCCGTGCCGCTGATTTTACGCACGATAATCATATGAAGGGAATTGTGATGCGCCTGCACGATTTCTATGGCGTCTTTGTCCATGACGGTGATGGTTTCCAAAAACTGCAGCATGATGTTGGCAAGGCTGCCGATCAGATCATATTTGAATGTTGCGCCGTTGGCTTTCAACTCCATCACGGGTTTGATCAGCATCTCTTTCATCTGCGTCATGGTGACGGACGGATCATTCACTTTATCCAGCGCGGCTTGCAGTCTTTCTAAAATCGAAAGACCGAGCGGCGCGAAATCGACATCGTTTTTATCGATAACGGTTTGCATGTCTTGTATGGCGCGTTCATTAAGCGGCCCCGCGCCTACTTTGAGCTGGAGTGCGAAATTGGCCTTTATAATATTGACTTTCTTGTCCGTGGCCATTCCCGTTACGCTCCTTTAAACCCGAGATCGAAATTCGGTTTGGGTTTGACGGCGCGATCTTCCGCACGGCGTGGCGGACCGTTATAATTGGTTTCGATATCGCGGCGGCGCCTTCTGTCGGGGCCGAAGAAATCCTGTGTTTCGATGAAATCGCGCGGCTTGTTGATGACATGCGCGATGCGGCGCGCCAGATCGTTCGCAGTGAAGGGTTTGACCAGAAATTCGGTAACGCCTGCGTCGCGCGCTTCTTCCACGCGCGGCCATGCGGAATAACCAGTGATCAAAATTACGGGCGCGAGACGGTTGGGTGTAAGCGGGCTTTTGCGGATCAGGCGCGTGAGTTCTATGCCGTCCATCGGCGTCATGGCCCAATCGCTTAAAACGATGTCATGGTTGTTACGGCAGAATTCGCGGAAGGCTTCTTCGCCGTTTGTCGATGTCTGAATATTTTTGACGCCAAGCGCTTCGAGAACAGACACCAACAATTTTTGCATGGGCTGCGTATCTTCAACCACCAGCATGCTTAGCTTTTCGAATCTAAAGCCCATCTATCCGTTATGTCCCCGAATATTAGAAGTCTTTGTAATAAGGGGATTTCTCCCCTTATAAATGCTAGCACCGAAACGGTTAATAAAATCTAATTATGGGTCCAGATGTAATGCGAGAGATGGCATGCAAGGCATAGCCATGCGATGTACGGAATAAATAAAAGGGCGGCTGTGCGGTTAATCTTTTTGTAATAAAAAACCATCATGAAAACCGCTATAACGATCATCACGACAATCAGCGCGAACGATGCAAACAATTCATGTGCAGTGAAAAACAAAGGACTCCACGCCCAATTTAAAACCATGTGAACAAAGAACAGCCATAGTGCGATGCTCCGTTCCTTTGTTTTAGGGCTTTGCCAGATCAGGTAAAACGACACCGACAGCAGGAAGTACAAAATGGTCCATGCGATGCCGAATGCAACATCCGGTGGATTGAGGGGGGATCTGGCGAGCCCCTGATACCAGTCGTCCACGCTTTGGGATGTGATCCAGCCCATCAGGCCGCCCATAGCCTGAAAAAAGACGGCAATTCCAAGGAACGGGAGAGCCTTTTGCGCTGTTATCATGCGGGGTAAATTCACTTTATTTTTCTCACGTTCTTTCTCATTAAAGTTTAACCTTTTCGGGATATGGTTAATGGTTGGCAAAAGCACGGCCTTTTCAACGGCCAAAACGTCTTATAGTTCAATGGAGAGTAGCATTTCTGCGCTGAAGGGGATAAAGAATCTCAATACCAAGGGCCTGATCGGAGGCAAATGGGTTGATGCGGCCAAGGGTAAGACCTTTGCCGTTACCAATCCTGCGACCGGAGAGAAGATCGCCGATGTCGCGGATTTCGATTCATCCGACATAACCGCCGCCATCGATGCCGCCCAATCCGCCTTGAAAGCTTGGCAAATGCTCCAGCCTGTCGATCGTGGCGCGATTTTAAACAAATGGGCGGCCTTGATCCGCGAAAACGCCGATGATCTGGCCCTTATCATGACAACCGAACAAGGAAAGCCGCTGGCCGAAGCCAAAGGCGAGATTTTGGGCAGTGCCGGGACCATTCAATGGTGCGCCGAAGAAGGCCGCCGCCTGTACGGCGAATTCATAGATGGCCAGAAACCGGGTACGAAAATCGTTATCAGCCGCGAACCCGTCGGTGTCGTCGGAGCTATCACTCCGTGGAATTTCCCCGCCAGCATGATCACCCGCAAAGTCGGCCCCGCCATCGCCGCCGGGTGTACGGTGGTGCTAAAGCCTTCCGAAGAAACACCTTTATGCGCTTTGGCGCTCGCCGATCTGGCTCAACAGGCGGGCCTTCCTGCCGGAGTTTTGAATATCGCTCCCTCTACGGATGCCGCTATGGTGGGCAAGGTTCTGACCAATGATGTACGCGTACGCAAGATATCGTTTACGGGTTCCACCCACGTGGGCAAGCTTTTGATGGGGCAAGCGGCAGGAAATCTGCAGAAGGTTTCTCTGGAGCTGGGGGGTAATGCGCCGTTCATAATCTTCCCATCTGCCAATTTGGAGAAGGCCGTAGAAGGTGCCATTTCGTCCAAATTCAGGAATGCGGGGCAGACTTGCATCTGCGCCAACCGGATTTTTGTGCATAAAAAAATCTTCGACGAGTTTTTGAAGGTTTTCTCTATTAGAATCAACGCGTTGCGAGTCGGCCCCGGCGACCAAAAAGACGTGACCATCGGACCGTTGATCAACGGAAAAGCCATTGAAAAGATTGAGAAAATGATCGCAGAAGTCAAAGAAGGCGGAGCGAAAATCCACATAGGCGGCAAGCGCCATGCGCTGGGCGGGACGTTTTTCGAACCTACCCTGATTACCGGCGCGTCGCCGAAAGCGGCCCTAGCGCGGGAAGAGATTTTCGGCCCCGTGGCCGCCTTGTATTCGTTCGAGGACGAGGACGCGGTGATCGATTCGGCCAACGACACCCAATACGGGCTGGCGGCTTATATATATAGTGAGGATCAAAAACAGGTCTGGCGTGTTAGCGATCGACTCAAATACGGCATGGTCGCCGTAAACGAGCCTTTGCTCGCCAGCGACCTCGCGCCGTTCGGCGGTGTGAAGGATTCAGGAATTGGCAGAGAGGGCGGACATTATGGTTTACTGGAATACACCGACATTAAATACCGCCTGTTCGGATAGCTAGAGTATTGGTTAATAAGGAAAAAAGAACCATTAAAATTTAATTAACATAATGTTTGACAATAGTTACGGTAACATGTAAAACATTGTCATTCTTTGTGAGAAACAGTTAACTATAGCGGGCAAATATCGGCCGATTCGGCCACGAATTTAGCCCGCGTAGGTATAAGTAAATAGGAGAGTAAAAACATGGCATCCAACAACATCATTCTCGCCGTTCCGAGCGCAAACTCATCGGTGAATTATGAGCTTCCGAAAAGCGAGTCCGCTCAGCTTTCGTTCTCTCCGGAAGATATCGACGGTATCAAACTGGATGACAATGGCGGTCTCGTCATTTCCTTCGTCGAAGGCGGACAAGTTACGCTGAACGATTTCCAATCCTTTATCGACAACGGTAATACTCTCACGCTTGCCGACGGCACGAATGTTGACCCCAAACTCCTCTTCACAGCAGTGGGTGGTGAATCAACGACAGTTGTTGCAGAAGATGTAACGCGCATCGGCATTCCTGCCGAAAACGCACAAGTGGAATATGATCTCGAACCCGGTAAAAAATATCTGTTCGATTTCGATTTGACCGAAACGCAAGGCGCCAATGTTAAAGACGGCGACATGGTTATCGATTTCGCCAACGGCGGAAAAATCGTCATCAACGACTACGAAAAAGCGATGGCTGCAAAAGATGCGCCTGAACTTTCTCTGGCTGCAAAAACCTGCATCGTATCCGGCGACGAGCTGATCACGAACATTCAGAATCTTGCCAAGACGCAAGTTGTGGAAGAAGTGATTCCGGAAGAAGAAGAAAAAGCGGTGCGCAAATCCAAAGTTGCAGATGCCGACATGGAAGGCCGTGAAGATATCGGCCCGGGCACGGCGACGAAGCTTGGTTACAAAGCACCTGAAATCGAACCTACCGCGGAAGAACTCGCTGAAATCGAAACCGCCGCTGGTGGTGCCGGTGCAGGCGCAGGCCGTGGCTACGGTTACCAATCGCGCTTTACGCCCGACCCATTCTTGACCAACCCCGACATCGGTCCTATTGATCCTACGCAGCTGCGTTACCGCGCTCCGATTCTCGAACCCAACCGCTTCATTGATCTGGACGAGCCACCTGTTGATGACAATCCTATCGCCATCAAACCGGATGCAAAATTCCTCGACGAAACCAATCTGTCGGGCGGCCCGATTCAAGTTTCCGGCAACGTGGATGTTGATTACGGCAACGACGGTTTCGGCAGCTTCGGTCCGAACGGCACGTTCATCGCCGGCGGCTCCTTGGACAACAATATTCTTTCGCACAACGGCGTGCCGATCGACGTAACGTTCGATGGCACTTCCTATACGGGTATGGCCGGCGCGATCAAAATCTTCGACATCGTGTTCGATCCTGCCACGGGCAACTACACGTTTACGCAATACGAAAACATCGATCACGCGGACGGTACGAATCCGAATGACCAGATCAGCCTGACATTCGGTGTTACGGCTACGGACGGCGACAATGATGCCGTCTCCACGGTCGTTCAAATCATCATCGCAGACGATGCGCCGGAAATTGGCGACGGTTATGAATCCGTTGACGAAACGAATCTCGGCCCGATTATTGAATCTGGCACGCTGGCCAACACGTTCGGTCAGGACGGCCAAGGCGTTATCAGCACGACGGGCGACTTCCAAGCCACGGGCTCCGTCAAAGGCGGCGTTCTTGCTTCCGGCGGCGTTCCTGTCGACATCGCGTTCAACGGCACGACCTACACGGCAACGGCTGGTGGCGCGCTCGTCTTCACGCTCTCCATCAACGCAGCAACGGGTGATTACGTTTACACGCAATACAAAAACCTCGATCACGCAAACCCGAATGATCCGAATGACGTCATTCGTTTGACGTTCGGCGTTGAAATCGAAGATTATGACGGCGACAAAGATCCCGGCCAAATCGTGATCGACATCAAAGACGACGGTCCTGACTTCCAAGACGGCGGTCCGAAACCCGATAACGGTTACGAAATCGTCGATGAGACGAATTTGGGCCCTGTTGTTGAAACAGGCAAACTGAATGCAGACTTCGGTGCGGATGTTCCGGGTTCCTATGCGTTCAAAGATGCAACGACGTTCACGGCTTCCGGCTCGATGAAAAACGGCGCGCTGACACATGAAGGCGTTCCGGTTGTTGTAACCCTCGAAGGCGGCGTATATGTCGGTAAAGCGGGCAGCGAAGTTATCTTCACGCTCGAGCTCGATGTTGCCACGGGCGATTACAAATTCACGCTGTTCGACAACTTCGATCACCAAGATGTTACAAACCCAGACGACATCATCACGCTGGACTTTGCCGTTACGGCGACGGACGGTGACGGCGATGCGATGGACGGCAAAATCCGCATCGATGTTAAAGATGACGGCCCGATCGCCAACAACGACGTCAACACCTATGACACGACGTTTGGCATTGCCAACGGTAACGTGATCACGGGTCTGAACGGCGGCCCCGGCGCGGCAGACGATATCTCTACGGATAGCGACCTGACGCCCCAGCAAAACTCCGTTTCCAAAATCGGCTTCGAAGGCAACTTCGTGGATGTTCCGGCTGTCGGCACCGTCTCTATCGACGGCGACTACGGTACGCTCACGATTGCTGCCGATGGTACGTACACATATAAAGCATTCGATGACGGCGGCATGGTTACGCCCGGCGGCGAAAAAACATTCGTCGGTGGTCCGGCTTTGCCCGACTTCGATGAATCCGAAGCGCTGGACGGCGCCGAGCAACAATCGCTCGGTATCGCAGCAGGCAACCTCGATGTAAATCAAGGCGACCAGATTTCCGTGACGTTCCAGTCCGAACAAGCCGGTTACGGCAACACGCTCGGTGTGTTCACGATCGACTCCAACGGCAACCTGAAAGCCGAAACGATCCTGATCAAAAACGGCAACTCCGCCGTATCCGGTCAAACGTTCAACTACACGGCAGGTTCTGACGCTCAATCCACGGGCTTCTTCATCATCGCCGATGGTGCCAGCGCAAACAACAACTACAACGGCATCAACCTGAACACAGGTTCGCTGGACTTCATCTTCAATTACGGCTTGCCGGGCGAACGTCCTGCCACGGCTTCCGATGACGGCAGCAAAATCAGCCTCGTTCACACGAACGGGAATGTTGAAACCGTTCTGCAAGGTCCTTTGTACTTCACGACGGATCGCGGCGGTGTCGACAACCTGAACGCAGATGGTTCTGTCCGCGTTGTTTCGGGTATCCCGAACGGCGACGACAATGTTCTGCGCGTAGGCTTTGAAGATCTCCCAGGTTTGGGCGATAAAGATTTCAATGACATGGTCTTCGATGTTTCGATCAAAACGAAAGATTGCGGCTGCCATGATCCCGACATTCAGGACCAGTTCCAATACATCCTGAAAGACGGCGATGGCGACACGGATCCCGCGACGCTCACGCTGAACGGCAAAGATCTTACGGACGACACACCGATCCTCGTGGCACCCGCTGCGGAAATCGTTGATGAAACGAACCTCAATGGCGGCGTCTTGACCGAAAACGGCAACATCCTTGTCAATTACGGCACGGACGGCCCGGGCGAAATCACCGTAAACGGTGCGTTTACGTCGGACGGTTCGAAACTCAACGGCCAATTGACCCACATGGGCGTTCCGGTAGTAGTTTCCATCGTCGGCAACACGTATGTCGGTAAAGCGGGCGACCTCACGGTGTTCACGCTGAAAGTAAACACAAACGGTTCCTATGAATTCAAACTGTTCGACAACCTCGACCATGCAGATGGCTCGAACCCGAACGATGTCATCAACCTGAATTTCGGCATCACCGCAACGGATTGCGACGGCGACAAAGCCACGACGCACATCGTTGTGAAAGTTGTCGATGACGCCCCGATCGCCAACAACGATGTCAACACGTATGACACGACGGACGGTGTTGCTTCGGGTAACGTTGTATCCGGCCTCAACGGCGGCCCGGGCGCAGCAGATGTTCTGTCCACGGATGCAAACAACAAAGTTGTCAAAATCGCATTCGAAGGCAACGAAGTGGATGTTCCTGCAGTCGGCACCGTTTCCATCAACGGCGACTACGGCAAGCTCACGATTTCTTCGAACGGTTCCTACACCTACGAAGCATTCACCACGGGCGGCTCCGGCCAATCGGTTGAAAAAACCTTCGTCGGCGGTCCGGCTCTACCTGACTTCGATGAATCCGAAGCGCTGGACGGTGTTGAACAACAATCTCTCGGTATCGCACCGGGCAACCTCGCGGTTGGCGTGGGCGACACTGTTTCCGTTACCTATGTCGGCGAAACGGCCGGCTACTCCAACACGCTCGGCGTGTTCACGGTAGACGCGCAAGGCAACCTGAAAGCGGAAAAAGTTCTGATCAAAAACAGTGATCAAGCTGTTGCCGGTCAAACCTTCTCCTACACTGCAGGCGCAAACGCAGTTGCAACGGGCTTCTTCCTCGTTGCCAACGGCGCGAATGCGAACCCCGGCGTCAACTTCGATGCAGGCACGCTGAACTTCGTTTACAAATACGGCACGCCCGATGCGCGCGATGCGAAAATCACCGATGACGGTGAATTCGTAACGCTGGTGCAAACGGTAAACGGCGTAGACAAAGTGATCCAAGGCGAAACCTACTTCACGTCCGATCGCGGTGGAGTGGAAACACTCAACGATGACGGCGTTCGTGTTGTTTCGGGTCTGCCTGATCAAAATGACAACACCGTTTTGCGCGTAGGTTTTGAAGACCTTCCAGGCGGCGGCGACAAAGACTTCAATGATATGATCTTCGATGTTTCGATCATCGACAAAGACTGTGGCTGCAATGACAGCAACATCAAAGACGTATTCACATATGTTCTGCAAGACCATGACGGCGATACGGATCCGGCAACTTTGACCCTGACGGGCAAAGACATGACGGATGACAAACCGATCGTCACGACGCCTGATACGGAAACGGTTGATGAAACGCACCTCACGGGCGGCTTCCTCACGGAAACCGGCAAAGTCATCGTTGACTTCGGCGGCGACGCACCCGGCTCTGTCAACGGCAACGGCGCGTTCGTGGCCGGCGGTTCGAAACTGAACGGCAACCTCACCTCTAACGGTGTTGCGGTCGTGGTTTCCTTCCAAGGCAACATGTATATCGGTAAAGCGGGCAATGTTACGATCTTCTCGCTGAAAATCGAAAATGACGGTTCCTACACGTTCAAACAGTTCGACAACCTCGACCATAATGACGGCTCGAACCCGAACGATGTCATCGACCTGAAATTCGGCGTTACAGCGATCGATTGCGACGGCGACAAGTGCGACACGACTATCACGGTTAAAGTGAAAGACGATGGGCCTGTTGCGAACGACGACAAAAACTCGCTCGGCAAAAACGGTACGGCCAACGGCAACGTTATTGACGGCACCAACGGCGGCGCAGGCGCGAAAGATGTTCTTTCGACCGATGCCCCGAACAAGGTTTCGAAAATCACGTTCGGCAACACGTCCGTGGATGTTCCCGCGAACGGTTCCAACGTTTCCATCAACGGCCAGTACGGCAAACTGACGATCAATGCTTCGGGTGCCTACACCTATGTATTGTTCGACGGTTCCAAAGAACTGGATGGCAAATTCAAAGACGACTTTACCTACACGCTGAAGGACTTTGACGGCGATTCCGATCCTGCGAAACTCTCGCTGGATTTCGAAGCCGAATGCAAACCGGTGGATGTTGAAATCTGCGTCAACAACGGTGCCGACTCCTGCTGCATCAAAGAAGACAGCAAAGACAACTCCGTACCTCTCACGGCCTCTTGGTCAGGCGGTTCGGGCAATGAAGTGATGACCCTGACGCTGACGGGTGTTGCATCCAACTGGGGCTTCTCCGCTCAAGGCTGGACCAACCAAGGCAATGGTACGTGGACAATCACGCTTCCTGCGGGTCAGCAAAACTATTCCGGTTCCTTCAAATTCTCGCCTCCGGCCAACTCCGATGTTGATCTCGACGGCCTGAATGTAAAAGCATCGGTTTATGATCCCGACAACGGCAAAACGGTTGCCGCGAACGACGGCTTTAAAGTCGGCGTGGATGCGGTCATCGACCCGCTGAAATTCACGGCGTCCTTGAACGATCATGAATGGGCACAGGGCTCGGGCAAAATCTTCGTCATGACAGAGGAAAACCATGTTCAGCATTCCAAGCTGACCATCAACAACCTGCTGCACGCTGATAAAGACGGTTCCGAAGCGTTGAAGAGCATCACGTTCACGATCCAAGACAAGATGGACAATACAACGTACATCTCGGTCAAGAATGCGGATGGCACGTTCACCAAAGTCGGCACGCAAGGCGCAGACGGCAAAGACACGACCTACACGATCGATCTTTCCGGCATGACGTATGAGCAAGCTGAAACGTTCATCAAAACCAAGATCTACCTGACGAACACGGGCCACTCCGGTCTGGACGGCAAGTACAATCTCGGTATCAAGCTGGTGTCGTTCGAGAAAAACCTCAGCGGTCAGGAATGCGATCTGACGGACAATCAAACGTCTTACACGATTTGCTTGCCTGTTCTGTTCTGTATCTCTCCGCTGGTTATGGACCTCGACGGCGACGGTGTTGAACTGCTGGCGGTTGAAAACGGCGTGTTGTTCGATATGACGAACGACGGCGTTGCCGACAAAACCGGCTGGTCCGACAAAGACGATGCATTGCTTGCTCTCGACAAAAACGGCGACGGCGCGATCAACGACCGTTCCGAATTGTTCGGCAATGATGATCTGTACGGCAACGGCTTTGACAACCTCGCTTCTTACGATCTGAACAAGGACGGCGTCATCGACTCCAACGATGCCATCTTCAAGGATCTGAAAGCATGGAAAGACGGCAACTCGGATGGCGTATCCCAATCCGATGAGTTGAAGTCCCTGTCCGATGTCGGCATCAAGTCGATCAAATTGAACGCAGGCGAAGTGAACTACGACATCGCCGGCAACCCGGTCACGCATGAATCCACGGTCGTCCGCGAAGACGGCAGTGAGACGAAAGTGGTCGATGCTTGGTTCGCATACGAAAACGGCGCGAACGCAGGTGTTGACAAAGGCCTGACGCTCGTCGGTACGGATGGCAGCGATGTTATCTCCGGCGGCACGGGCTCCGATGATCTGTTCGGTGGTCTGGGTGCGGACACGTTCTTGTTCCAAACGATCACCGAAGGTGTTGATACGCTGAAAGACTTCAGCGCAGCAGACGGCGACAAGATCGATCTTTCGAACGTTCTGTCCAACTACGATGCAGTCACCGATGCCATCAATGATTTCGTGTTCGCGAATACGGATGAAAACGGCAACACGGTTCTGTCCATCAATGTTGACGGCACGGGCGAAGGCCAAGCCAAAGCGTTTGCGATCATCGAAAGCGCAAACCTCAATGTTTCCGACCTGTTCAACAACGGAAGCTTGGTCGCCTAAGCGCGATATAAAAGTTAAAAGAAGCGGGGCCCTTACAGGCCCCGTTTTTTATGCCTAAAACCACATATTATTGATTATGTTAACTAGTGTGACATATGGGTCAGTTAATATTGTAAATAGGCAACACTTGCTCATTTTTGTTTGACTTTTCATAGTATTGGGGAGTAAATAGCGCCACGAAGCGTTGTAAAACTGACTTGCTTGTGCTGTGAAAAACAGTCATACATAATAAGCAAAGTCATTGATTTAAATGACATATCAAAAGGGTCCCACTATGACAAAATCCTCACTCAAAATTTCCGCTATCGCGATCGCCTGCGCCTTGTCCGCAGTGCTGTATGTGCCCGCGCAAGCGCAAGAAAAACCCACGGAAATGAGCCTTTCCCAAGCGGTTTCCACCGGTGTGATGACCAATCCCGAATACGGCAACGTGGCTGCTTCGCGCCGTGCCACCGACGAAGAATTGAATCAAGCGAAAGCTCTTTATCTTCCCTCCATCGACTCCCGCGTTGACGGCGGTTTTGAAGTTACGGATTCTCCTTCGACCCGCGCTTCCGGTGATGACGATGAAACCTTCTCCCGCTATGACGCACAGCTGACCCTGACCCAGATGTTGTTCGACGGCTGGTCCACGAAGTACGAAAACAAGCGCCAGAAAAACCGCGTTCAATCTTCCGCACACCGCGTGCGTGAAACGGCCGAACTGACTGGCCTCGCGATTGTCGAGTCTTTCCTCGAAGTTATGCGCCAGCGTGAACTTCTCACCATCACGCGCGAAAACGTTGCCGAACACCAAGCCATCATGGGCATGATCGAAGAAGGCGTGAACGCAGGCCGTTCCACCTCTGCCGACCTTGAGCAGATCAAAGCCCGTCTGGCCGCTGCGAACGCACAAGAATCCACCGTACGTCAATCTCTGCGCAATGCTGAATCTTCCTTCCAACGCGAAGTCGGCGACATGCCCAAAGATCTCGTGATGCCGGCTGTACCCGTCGATGCCATTTCCGCCGATGTTGAAGGCGAAGTGAAATCCGTTCTGGCTTCCAGCCCGACGCTGGCCGTACGTGAATCCGATATCGAAGTTGCCTACAACGAATACCAAGGCACTGGCTCCACGCTTTATCCGCAGCTCGACCTGCAGGTCGGTGGTCGTCAAGGCCACAACCTCGGCGGTATCGAAGGCCGTGACCGTTCTGCTTCCGCATTGCTGGTTATGAACTGGAACCTGTACCGCGGCGGCGGCGATGTCGCCCGCGTACGTGAATTCAAACACCGTCACCAACAATCCAAAGAAGTGCGCGCGCAAGCCGCACGCGAACTGGAAGACGATGTCCGCCAAACATGGGCTTCCATGGTTTCTGCCGGTGAACGCGCGAAAGAATTCGCATCCCAGGCCGCTGCGAACGGCGAAGTCGTCCGCGCGTACAAAGACCAGTTCAATCTGGACCGCCGTACGCTTCTGGACGTTCTGGATTCGCAAAACGAATTGTTCGTATCGCGTTCCAACACGATCAACGCAGAATTTTTGGAAATCTTCTCCGTATTCCGTCTTCTGGCTCTGAAAGGTCAATTGCTGCCGACGCTGGGTGTTGCACCTCCGCGCGAAAGCGAACTGATCGAAGTCAGCAATCCACCTGCTGAAAAGTAAGCTTTAAACTTCCAACAAGGTTTGGACCGTGAGCGATAACAACAACGAAACGGGCGCATCTGCGCCCGGCTTCGATTCTCCACCAGAGCAACGTGCGCCCAAAGCCCATGAACAGGCTACTGATTCGTGGCCGCTCGAAGCCGACCGCATGGCGATCACCGACCCGTTGGTGGATACGCTGCGTCTTCTGGCCGGTTACTATGGCCGCCGCACGTCCGTGGCTTCGCTGACCGCAGGACTGCCGATTCCGCCGAGCGGCATTACACCCATTCTCTTTACCCGCGCCGCAGAGCGTACGGGCCTGCATGCCCGCCTCGCCGAAAAGACGGTAGAGGCATTGGCCATCGCGCCTACCCTGCCTTGCATTCTCGCACTCGACAACAAACAGGCCTGCATTCTTTGGGAAGTAAAAGAACCCGGCAAGAAATCGTCCAAAGCCGATTCTAAAAACGACAAGGACCGTTCCGTCCATCCCGAAACGCAATTCGTGGTGCAGTTCCCGGAAACCGAAGACGTCAAACAAAACATCTCCATTTCCGAGATGAAAAAGCTCTATACAGGTTACGCTTTCTTCGTGCGTCCCATCGCGCGAGTCGATGAACGTGCGGGGCCTGCTGAAATCGACACTGCCAGAGAATGGTTCTGGACCGCGTTGTGGGAAAACAAAAGCATCTACGCAGAAGTCATCGCCGCTGCGGTGATGATCAATTTGTTTGCGATAATTTCATCCTTGTTCGTGATGAACGTGTATGACCGCGTCATTCCAAACAATGCCTATGAAACGCTGTGGGTTTTGTCAGGCGGTATTCTGGTCGTTTATCTTTTCGACTTTTTGTTGAAATGGTTCCGCGCCGACTTTCTCGATCATGCAGGCAAAAAAGCCGACATCAAAATTTCCGCGCGCCTGTTCCAGCAGATGATGGGCATGACGATGGAATCGCGCCCTGCATCCGCCGGCGTGATGGCATCTCACATGCGCGAATTCGAATCGCTTCGCGATTTTTTCACTTCTGCCACGATGGCTACCCTGATCGATCTGCCGTTCGTCGTGCTGTTCATCCTTTTGATCGCTGTAGTCGGTGGGCCCCTCGCGTTTGTACCGCTGGTTGCCGTGCCCATAGTCATATTCATCGGCATGGCGATGCAAAAGCCGCTGGAGCGCATCACCAAGCAATCGATGATGGAAAGCGCGCTCAAAAACGCTTTGTTGTTCGAAACGATTTCCGGCCTTGAGACGATTAAAGTGCAAGCCGCCGAAGGCCACACGCAGCGCACATGGGAAGAGCTGACGGAAAAGGCATCTAAAACGTCCGCCAAATCGAAACGTATCAACATGATGGCTGTCAATCTTTCCGTACTTGTACAACAGATCACCAGTGTGGTGGTCGTGATCGTCGGTGTGTTCCTTATAACGAACGCCAAATTGTCTATGGGTGCACTCGTCGCCTGCGTTATCTTGACAGGCCGCGCGATGGCACCTCTTTCGTCCGTTGCAGGATTGCTCACGCGCCTGCACCAATCCAAAGAAGGTTTGCATCAATTGAATGAATTGATGAAACGTCCTGTGGAACGCCCTAAAGGCAAACACTTCATCTCCGTGCCCCAAGTGCGCGGCAAGGTGGAATTCCAGGATGTGCTGTTCCGCTATCCCGGCCAAACCGTTCCCGCGCTGAACAATGTAAATTTCGTGATCGAAGCGGGCGAGCATGTCGGCGTTATCGGCGCTGTAGGTTCGGGTAAGACGACGCTGGAGCGTTTGCTTATCAATCTTTATCAGCCCGAAAGCGGCTCCGTGCAGTTGGATGGGATCGATGTGCGCCAGATGGACCCCGGCGATCTGCGCCGCAATGTGGGCGCCGTGCAACAATCGCCGCAACTGTTTTACGGCTCCGTGCGCACCAACATCACGATGGGCCATGAAACCGCGCCTGATCGCGCCGTGCTTCGTGCCGCCGAACTTGCAGGTGTTACCGAATTCCTGCGTGATTCCAAAGCGGGTCTCGATACGCAGGTCGGCGAACGCGGTGAATCCTTGTCCGGCGGACAACGCCAATCCGTCGCCATTGCGCGCGCTCTTTTGTATGATCCGCAAGTGCTCGTGCTCGATGAGCCCACCGCGTCGATGGACCCCGCATCCGAAAACCGCTTGATGAAGCGTCTGGAAATCGTGACGAAAGACCGCACGACCATTCTGATTACGCACAAAGGTTCGATGCTGTCTTTGGTAACCAAAATCCTTCTCATCGATCGCGGTAAAATTATTGCGTACGGGCCAAAGGACGAGATCATCAGAAAATTGCAGGCGCGCCAGTTCGGAACCGCCGCCGAAGATACGGAAATTTAAGCCATGAGCGAAAAGAAACCCATCAAAACCGTTACAGGCAACGATCCCAATCTCGCAAAAGCCATGCAGGCGCAGGCGGCCGCTCAAGGTAAAACCCTTGATACCAAAATCGACGATGCGCGTCAGGGCTGGATGCAGGAACAGCTTTCCAAAGCCGCCGCCCACGCTGAACGCGTTCTGATCACGGATGAAGATCTGCCGTTGTCGCGCCATATCATTCTTTTGGGGATTTGCGCCTTTTTCCTGCTCTTCTTCTTATGGGCCAGTTTTGCTCCGCTGGAAGTCACCACCCGCGGTGAAGGCAAAATAATTCCCTCAAAAGAAGTGCAAAAAATTTCTTCGCTCGAAGGCGGGATCATTCAGGACTTGTTGGTTAAAGAAGGCGACGAAGTGAAAGAGGGGCAGGTTATCGTGCGTCTTTCCGATATCGGTGCCAGTTCCGATCTGGGCTCTAATGAGACGCGCTATTTCGGTTTGATGGCTGCCGTTGCACGTTTGCAGGCGGAAGTCGAAGGCAAGATGCCGGAATTTTCCGACGAGATCATGCAAAAAGCGCCCGGTGCCGTGACGGAAGAAATGAACGCGTACCGCGCCAACCGTGCAAAGATAGACGGACAGACGATTATCTTTCAGCAGCAGAAGAGCCAGCGCTCGCAAGAGCTTTCCGAACTGCAAATCAAATCAAGCGATTTGAATGGCCAGATGGCACTCGCGCGTGAAGAAAAAGCGATGGTCGAACCTTTGGTCGCCCGCGGCTCCGCGCCCAAAATGGAATTGCTGCAAATCGACCGTACCATCAAAGAAAAGCAAACCGAATTGAACTCGGTCAACTCCGCCATGCCGCGCGCACGTTCCGCAATTGCCGAAGCCGAAGCGCGTATCAAGGATGTCGAAGCGTCATCCAAAGCCGCCGCACAAACCGAACTCTCTGCCAAAACTATTGAGATGAACGCCCTAAAACAAGGTCTTGTCGGCCTGACGGATAGAAAAGATCGCACCGAAATCAAATCGCCGGTAAACGGGTTCGTACAAGATATTAAGGTCTACACTATCGGCGGGACGGTGCAGCCTGCGCAGGATTTCATCGAGATCGTGCCCAAAGATGACCAGTTGCTCGTCGAGGCACGCATCAAGCCCAAGGATATCGCATTCCTTAAACCCAATCTGCCCGCGACCGTCAAAATCACGGCCTATGATTTTTCTGTCTATGGCGGCCTTAAAGGCAAATTAACGGGAATTTCCCCGGATGCGAAAACGGACGAAAAAGGCGAAAGCTATTACATCGTGCGCGTAGAAACGGACAAAAACTATCTGGAGCGTAGAGGCGAGAAATTGCCGATCATTCCGGGGATGGTGGCGACCGTGGATATTCTGACGGGTGAAAAAACCATCATGGAATATATCCTGAAGCCGTTCGTGAAGACGATCGACGCTTCGATGAATGAGCGCTAGTTCTTCAAAGCCTTGATCAAACGATAATCGTAGGATGATCCGTCATGGAACACGCAGCCTTTGAACGGTGCGCTATGTTCGAGAAGGCTAAATCCCGACACTTTCAAAAAATCTTCCATGTCGGCGGGATCGACGGCGCAGACAAGATATGTGCCGGAATGGCCTCGCCACAGCTTTATGGCTTTGTCGCCTTGCTTCAAGGGCAGATAGGTGAAGATCATTGCGCCGCCCTTTTTCAAAACCTTGTGTGATTCATTCAGGAAATGACGGAGCATGGGCGGCGTGAGATATTCGCAGAGCCCCGCGCTCACCGCCATGTCGTAGGCGTTTTTTTCCAAAGGCCAAGGGGCGGTACCGACATCACATTTGATGAGCAGCTCGGTTATACCGCGCCCCGCGCAAGAGGCCATCATGTCTTCGCTAAAATCCAGCCCCGCGATACGGCAGGGCATGGAATCGAAAATCTGCTGGGCGAGGAGGCCGGTGCCGATGCCGATATCGGCAATCAGCGGATTTGACATGCGCGAGGCCGCCAGATGCGGTATGGCGGCGCGGGCAACTTCATCCGCGGCGGAATATGCGTTTTCGGCGACCTCTTGCTCATAGTCGTGCGACCAGCGCGAAAACATACGTTTCGCGGCCATACGTTGATACAGGGAGGCGAGGGTGGGCCACATAGAGGGATTCTAGCCTTGAACGACGGGGGCGAAAAGGCTAGATTTTAAGGCCTTAAAACCATTCAAAAAGACGAGATTAATAATACCATGGCCGACGCCGCCCGCGCACAAAACGAAATTACCGTGACCCTGCCAGACGGTGCGAAACGCACCTATGCGGCCGGCACGACGGGCATGGAGATCGCGGAAAGCATTTCCAAGAGCCTGGCCAAAGCCGTAGTTGCGGCAAAGATCGATGGCGCATTGTCCGATCTTTCCTTGCCAATCACACGCGATGTCAGCCTCGCCCTTGTAAAACGCGAAGATGCCGAAGGTCTGGAGCTGATACGTCATGACTGTGCCCACGTTCTAGCCGAAGCGGTGCAGACGCTCTATCCCGGAACGCAAGTCACGATCGGCCCGAACATCGAAAACGGGTTCTTCTATGACTTCGCTCGTAATGAACCTTTCTCTACGGATGATTTCGCCGCGATAGAAAAAGAGATGAAAAAAATCGTCGAACGCGGCGCGCCGTTCAAACGCGAAGTGTGGGACCGGAACAAGGCGATTAAATTCTTCAAGGACAAGGGCGAGAACTTCAAAGCGGAGCTGATTCAGGATCTGCCAGAAACCGAAGAAATCAAAATGTATAGCCAAGGTGAATGGATCGATCTTTGCCGCGGCCCGCATATGCCGACGACGAAAAGCGTAGGTACGGCTTTTAAACTCATGAAAGTCGCAGGCGCGTACTGGCGCGGCGATTCCAACAAGGCGATGCTGACGCGCATCTACGGCACGGCGTGGCGCAACGATCAGGAATTGAAAGATTACCTGACGCAGATCGAAGAAGCCGAAAAACGTGACCACCGCAAGATCGGTAAAGAACTCGATCTGTTCCACTTGCAGGACGAAGCGCAAGGTTCTGTCTTCTGGCATCCCAAAGGCTGGACGATATGGGTTGCACTGGAAGCCTATCTGCGCCGCCGTTTGAACGATGGCGGTTATCAGGAAGTCAAAACACCGCAATTGATGGATTCACGTTTCTGGGAAGCGTCGGGCCACTGGGGCAAATATCGCGAGAATATGTTCGTGGTGCCCGATGTCGTGCCGAACACGGAAGAAGGCGGCAAGGTTTTCAAAGAAGATCCGAAACATTTCATGGCATTGAAGCCTATGAACTGTCCCGCACACGTGCAGATTTTCAAGCAAGGCATAAAATCCTATCGCGATCTGCCTTTGCGTCTGGCCGAATTCGGCTGCTGCCACAGAAATGAAGCGCACGGTGCGCTGCACGGTATTATGCGTGTGCGCCAGTTCACGCAGGATGATGCGCATATTTTCTGCCGCGAAGATCAAATCCTCGAGGAATCGATCAAGTTCTGCGAGCTGACGAAGGCGATTTACAAGGACCTCGGGTTTGACAACTACACAATCAAACTCGAAACCCGCCCCGAAAACCGCATGGGCTCCGATGCTTTGTGGGACAAGGCGGAAAAAGGTCTGGAAGACGCGCTCAAAAAACTCGGCATGAAGTATGAAATTTCTCCGGGCGACGGCGCGTTCTACGGTCCGAAACTGGCGTTCATTATCAAAGACGCCATCGGGCGCGAATGGGGCTGCGGTACGCTGCAACTCGATTTCAACCTGCCTGAACGTCTCGATGCGCTTTACACGGCCGAAGACGGATCCCGTCAACGTCCCGTGATGCTGCACCGTGCGATTCTGGGTTCCATCGAACGCTGGATCGGAATCATGATCGAAAACTATGCGGGCAAATTGCCGCTGTGGCTGGCGCCCGTGCAGTGTGTTGTGGCGACCATTACATCCGAAGCCGATGAATTCGCGCAGGAAGTAATTAACGAATTGAAGGCCAAAGGCATCCGTGCCGAAATCGATCTGCGCAACGAGAAGATTAATTACAAGGTGCGTGAGCATTCCTTGCAAAAGGTCCCCTACCTGTTCGTGGTAGGCAAGCGCGAGGCGGATGAGCGCAAAGTGGCTATCCGCCAGCTGGGTTCCGACGCTCAGAACGTGCAGGTTCTGGAGATAGCAGTAGAAGACATCGTGAACGCCGCCAGACCGCCGTATTAAAGGGCTTTTTCCCTTGAATTTCCGCCAAAATAGGCCTAAGAATCGACCCATAGCCGCCTGACAGGCGGTTGTGTTTTTTCGGTTTAACAACAAATGGAGATTGTCCCATAGCTCGCCCACCTTCTTCCCTGCCGCCGCGCCGTCCTGAATCCGATGGCCCCCGCGTAAACGAACAAATCAGAATCCCCAAAATAAGATTGGTAGACGAAAACGGCGAAATGGTCGGTGTCGTAACCGTACAAGAAGGCCTGCGCCGCGCCGAAGAAGCCGGCCTCGATCTGGTCGAAGTTTCCCCGGGCGCAGAACCTCCCGTTTGCAAAATTTTGAACTACGGCAAGTACAAATACGAGTTGCAGAAAAAAGCTGCCGAAGCGAAGAAAAAACAAAAAGTCATCGAGATCAAGGAAATCAAAATCCGTCCGACGATCGAAGATCATGACTATGAAGTAAAACTCCGCGCTGCCAAAAAATTCCTCGAAAATGAAGACAAGGTGAAAGTAACGCTGCGTCTTCGCGGCCGTGAAATGGCACACATTGATCTGGCGCTGCAGATATTGACCCGCTTCAAGGGCGATCTGGTCGAATTTGCGAAAGTGGAACAGGAGCCGAAGCTGGAAGGCAAGCAGGCCATCATGATGCTGGTACCTGCGAAAACCGCTGCTCCCGTAAAAGGCGAATAATAAAAAAAGGCCGCTGATGCGGCCTTTATTTTTGGGATGCGCGAATTTAAATCGCGCCTTCGGCCCATTCGGTCAATTGGGATTTCGACATGGAACCCACGCGCGTATCCGTCACCTGACCGTTTTTGAAAACCATCAATGTGGGTATTCCGCGTACGCCGTATTTGGTGGGCGCATTCGGGCTTTCATCGATATTGATTTTGACCACTTTCGCGCGTCCTTGAAGATCGTTGGACAATTCATCCACGAGCGGGCCGAGCGCTTTACAAGGGCCGCACCACTCCGCCCAGAAATCTACAATAACGGGACCGTCGGCCTTCAAGACCTCGGCTTCAAACGTGGAATCGGAAACTTTGCTCGACATACTCTTGATCCTTTCGACTTTTCTTGAATATTAAGATCGGGCGTGAGGGGCCGCACGTCAAGGGTTTGCTGGGGCCTTCGCCTATATTAGATGTTAGCAATTAAATTATTGACATAAAACAATAAAGCTTGCTAGAACAGGCCAGCTTAACGACAGTGGATTTGTAAAATGAACCATGCCGCAAGACTAACTGTTGCAAACCGTGCTTACGAAGCCGCTTTGAACACACATTCTCAGTTTGAAGACAAGCTTCGTGCCTTAAAGAGTCATTTCATTCCCGAAGACGTACCGAAAACCTCCCCGCATCTGATGTTTGCCGCAACCAAAATCGTTACCTACGACGGGACCTACGACATTGCCAGCGTCGTCTCGCAAGCCATGAGGCAACATATTCTTCAAGCGGAAAAACATATCATAGACAGCGTCAATGAAGGCCCCGCGATTTTCAAAGCAGATGAATTGTTTCTACACCAAAGGGGAATCATGCGCGGTTCCACGCGTTATTTTAGCGGTAGTAAGGATATCAAACCCGGCTCGCTTTATGATCGTGCATGGCAAGCCATGGAACCCCAGTTCCGTCCACTTATAGCCGATGCCATCGAAAATGCGATTACCAGAAAGGGAACAATAGGTACAAAAACCATGAACTATGTAGCGGTGCTGCTTATGCCCACAGGGCCTGAAAAACGCTCCGCACTTGATTCCCTTCATTCCAAATATGGCGGCTCGGAGCACGGCGCCTTGCTACAGGATGCCAAGGGCTTTATCAGTGTCACATCGAAAAGACTCGGCATTGTCGTTCCCGAAACAATGCCTGCAGTTTCTCCCAACCTGACATTTGCTAAGGCGGCTGCGCCGAAGCCAAAACCGCCCGCGCCGCTACCACCTGCTCCTCCACCCAAGCCTCCGGCACCTCCAGCACCACCGCCACCACCTGCTCCTGTGCCGGCGCCGACTCCTCCTGTACCGCCGCCCTTGGTAGGAGAGGCATCATCCGTGAAAAAAGAAAATACAGCGCAAGCGAGTGCCGATTTTGAAGCAGAAGCGAATGCCGCAGAAAAAAGAGCCGATGAAAAAAAACGCGCCGCCAAGCCGCCGCCCGCGCCCAAGCCTGTGCTTTCCGATATGCAGGTTCTCAAACGTGATGTGGAATTGCTTCGCAACGAAAAAGACATATCTGAACGTGAGGCCATGATGTACTTGTGGATGAAAACTCCGGGAAAAGATGGGTCACCTCGTACCTATTCCGATGCCATCGTTTATTTAAGAAAACAGGGTGAGTTTGACAATAAAGATGACGTCTATTTGCAGCGTCGTTTGATCATGATGGAGGCTCATGTCAATCTACAACTCAAAAAACTCCGTGGCTCCGATGAAGTGTTGGTATCAAAGACTGATGTCCATGAGGACCGCACGTTGCGTCCATAAAAGCGCGCAACGCACTTTGCGGTTAGGATAAATTTTACGCAAAGTATCCGCATACGCCTTCATCTGCTTCACGTAAATTTCCGGTACATCTTCCACGCGCTCGGGTGGGGGGCGGTTGGTTTTATAATCCACGATCAAAATCTCGTCATCGCGAATTAAAATGCGGTCGATCTGTCCCGAGATCAGCGTATGATCGCCGAGCATTCCTGTAACGGGCACTTCGGCCATCGATTCAGGGCCGAAAATATCCTTGAAATTTTCATCGTTCAAAACCGCCATGGTTTCGGCGGCGATTTCCTTTTGCAGGAGGGGTGGCAAACCAAGCGCGGCACGGCTCAGGAATTTTTCCGCGGCCGTCTGTCTTTGCGCGGGCGGAAGATCGGGCAGAGTCTGCAAAAGCCTGTGCGTTGCAAGGCCGCGGCGGAAACGATATTCGTCCATGGAAGCGAGTGGCGATTGCGCGGGTGCATCTGGTGCAGACGGGCGTGATGGCGCGAGCGGGCGCGGCGGTGCAGGTTCGAACGGCATAGGCGCGGCAATCCAAGCAGGAAGCACTGTGGCTTCTCGCGACTGTGCAGCCTTGTTTTTTTTGTGGGTGTTGTCGGCGGCGGCTCTTGCCTTGTCCGCCACACGCAGTACAGGCATATCCTCGCCGTTTTCATCTTGTATGCCTGACGGTACGCGGGCCACACCCGTGATACGGTTTTCGAACGCGGTGCGTATGTCATCGTACCAATAAGCCGTTTCGGGGCCTGGGGATTTTTTACCCAGATATCCGCCGACATACAGCCGCTCTTCCGCACGGGTCATGGCCACGTATAAAAGCCTGTAATATTCGGCTTCCTCGCGCGCGTCTAAGGCGGTCTTCGCGGCAAGTACGGACTGCGGTGCGGCGGATTTTGAAGAATTATAGAAAGGTACGGGCAGGTTAGTCTTTTGTGGCCAGTAAATGGAATCTCCTTTGCGTCCGCCCACCCGTACGGTATCGGGTAGAAAGACGATAGGGGCTTGAAGACCTTTCGCGCCATGTACGGTCATGATGCGTACCGCGCTGCCTGCTTCTTCCTGCTCGCGTTTGATCTGCCTTTCGTTGTTCGCCTGCCATTGAAGGAAGGACTGCAAACCGGCGCCGTGTGTACCCTCGTAAGACAGCGTGACGTTCAAAAATTCGTCGAGCGGATCAAGCGCATCCTCGCCTAAACGGGTACGGATGGCCTGCATACCATTGTAATCACCAGCAGGGCATTGTTCTTGCACCAGTCTTGAAAAGAACTCGTAAGGATGATCGACACCTGCCCGTGCGATCAATTGTTCCAACCAGCCAACTATTTTCACGTCCCCGTTTTTCTTCAAAGCTTCCCATAGAGAAGACGGGCGATGAAGGGCGAGTTTTTGGAGATCGTCTTCGGTCATGCCGACCAAAGGCGACTTTAAAAGCGTGGCAAGAGTGAGATCATCATCGGGCAGCAGTGCGAACGCGGCGGCAGTGCATAAATCCTGCACAGCGATCTGGTCGGACAGGACCATACGGTCTACGCCGCTGACAGGTACGCCGCGTGTTTTGAGTGCGCGCACCAGCTGCCCCACGAAGGGCGTACGGGATTTCAGTAGCACCATGATGTCCCCCGCCTGTATGGGGCGATCATAGCTTTCCAGTTTTTCTTTTGTGTCCAACCAAGTCTTGATCGTATCGGCTATTTTTGTCGCCATGCGCGACGCACCGCTTTGCGATTCATGCAGTGTATCAGGCACGAACCATCCTTCGAACGCCATTTGCGAATCATCCTGACCCTCGCCCTTGTCCCCGCCGATGGGTTTGAGGAGCGGCCAGACCTCGACAATACCGGCCTGTCCTTCGCGTTTGGCGTTGTGCGGACGGTAATTTTCAGAGCTGAGGGATTGTGCAAGCCTCGGGTCCGCGAACACACCGTCCACTGTGCGTAAAACCGCATCAACCGAACGGAAGGACGTGTCCATGTTTACTTTGCGTAAGTTTTGTTCGGATTCTTTCAGTTTTTGGTCGAAATAATTTTGCATCTCACGGAATTTTTCAGGCGCGGCACGTTGAAAACTGAAAATCGATTGCTTGTCATCACCCACAACGAAAATCGTGCGCGTCTCATCACTTGCGCCAAGGCCTGTGAAGAATTCGGAAGATAGAAGACGGATGATGTCCCATTGTTCGGGGTTGGTGTCCTGTGCCTCGTCGACAAGAATATGATCAAGTCCCGAATCCAGCTTGAACATGATCCAGTCATTGACGTTTTTGCCCTGTAGCTTGGGTGCTTCACCCTTAAGCAATTCCAGCGTGCGTAAAATCATGTCGTCGAAATCCAGAACGCCGCGTGTCTTCTTCATGTGTCTGTATTGCGCCAGAACTTCATGACCGATCAGAAACAAATCACGTGTCAGTGCGGCGCAATTGATCGCCTTGCAGGTTTCAACAAATTCCATCACGCGTTTTTGTTCGGTCAAAAGTGCGTTAAGCGCATTCGGATCGGCATTCGTTACAGCTTTTGTCGCCAACCTGTCGCGCGGCATGTCTTCGTTTGTCAGGAAGACGCGTTTATAAGCGTTCAGGAATGGCGCACGGTCTTTGGCATCCAGAAAATCCTGCAACGGTGCCGCCTTCTCTTGGTCGGTCTTGCTGCCGTTGGCTAAAAGAGCTATCGCCGCGCGGATAGCGCTTTCGTCCAAATCCTTGCTATTGCAAAAATCGCGCTCGGCCTCACCAATGCTTTGCCCGGCCTTGATGCCGAGCGTCATACACAGATTTGTATAAAGACCGTCGATATTTTTGACTCGTTTTAAAATATCGGCGATCTGGCGGCGTTCGGAGGCCATGGCTTTCAAGGCAAGGCCGAATTGTTCTTCATTTATCGCCGCGCTGATGTTGGATAACGCGTTCGCCATGGGCGAGGCGGGACTTCTGCCTGCGCGGGATAAAACTTCCTTTTGCGCGATCGCCAGCAATTCTCCCGCCTCGCTTTCTTCCAGTGCTTTAAAATGAGGCTGCAATCCAGCTTCGATCGGAAAACGCCCTAAAACCGATTGGCAGAAAGAGTGGATCGTCATGATCTTCAATCCCCCGGGGGCATCTATGACGCGGGCGAAGAGTTTGCGCGCAGCTTCGATTTCTTTCATCGAAGGCAGGCGGCCGAGAAGGTTTTTCTCCATATCCTCGACGAGTTTTTGTTCTTCCATAACCGCCCATTCGGAAAGACGCGAAGAAAGACGCAAAGACATTTCGTTCGCGCCTGCTTTGGTAAAGGTCAGGGCGAGAATTTTTTCGGGCTTCGTGCCTAGGCGTCCGTCTTCGCGGGGGAGCAACAAACGCAATATACGGTCCGTTAAGACTTTAGTTTTGCCCGAGCCTGCGGATGCGCCGACCCATGCAGATGCTGCGGGGTCTGATGCTTCGCGCTGGCGTTCGGATGCTTCAGCCAGAACCGTAAGTTTTTCTGGGGTCTTCAGGGATTGCTTGCTCATTCACTATCCCCCTGATCGTCTAATGCCGCCCATTCGCGCACGCGCGCTAGATGTTCGTAATCATTGTATTTCGGCGCAGCTTCGGGGCGCGGCAGGCTGTAATAGGGCATATCGGGTTTATCGAACGCCGCAATCAAATCTTCCAGACCCTGCTTCGCATTTTCACGCGCTTCTTGAAGTTTGGAAGGATCGGTAAGCGGTTTCATATCGCCGCCTTCACCGCCGCCGTTGACGACGATGTAGGAAAGCTTGGATACGGACACCGCAATGTCTTTGCCGAATCCCCCTTCTTCCAGAATGAGCATTTCGAGCGGCAATTGAGGTAATTTGCCCGACACGATTCCCTTGTGCGGGTATGATCCGCCGGATTTGTAATCAAGTACGGCCGCGCTGCGCCCGTCTCTGGATTTGTCGATGCGGTCGGCTTTGGCGGTGAGGGTGAAATCGCCCGCGGGGCCGTTCACGACCATCTTGCCTTCCACTTCGAGCGCGGCGGGCATCATCTCTTCGCGCCACTTGCTTTCGGACGCCACAAACAATGCGGCGATTTTGGCAAGGCGCGGCGTCCAGAAACCGATGACATCTTCTTCGAGGCCGAGTGCTTCCAGCTCTTCGCGCGCGATGGCGGCAAAATCATTTTCGGCGTGGGCAGGCAAGGTCTTTTGATGTTTGGCGATAAAACGGTGCAGCACATCGTGGATGAGTGTTCCGCGCATCGCCGCGTCCAGCTGTTGTTCCAGCGGGTCGAGTTTTTTGAGTTTCAAAATATAACGCGCATAAATTCCGTACGGGTCCTTCATCCATGTTTCGATTTTGGTGACGGATAATTGGCGCGGACGGTCGGAAACAGCTGGGCGCGGTTCGGGGCGTTTTTGCGGTTTGTAATCTCCTGTATGGTCCAGTTTCTTGGCCCATTCCTGATGATCGCCGCTTAAGATTTTTTTCGGTTCCAGACCCAAGGCTTTGAGCACAGTGTCCATGCGCTGGAGCCAACGGGAGGGCACAGTCGGCGTTCCGTCCACGCGCAAAGACCTTGTAAGGATGACTTCTTTTGCGCACACGGCCTGCGCGAAATCGTGCGCCGACAGGCCGATGAAGCGTTCCAAAGACGGCAGGCCGAATTTTTTACGCATCGGACGCGACATCCACGGATCTTCGCCCGCATCGGGCGGCCATGTCTTTTCGTTTAGGGAAGCGAGGATCATCACGTCGGCTTCGACCAGACGGGCTTCCAACTGTCCCAAAATCATCAAACGCGGGTGCAGGCCGTAGGCGGGGCGTACCGATATGCCTTTCATGGTTTGTTCAAGGACGGCCAGATATTCATCTGCCGTTACATCGGGTAAAAATTGCGCCTGCTCGCGCAGGTCGGAGAAATACAAAGCGGTGGCTTCGCCGTCCTGACCCGTCCAAAGCAACGTGATGTCGGAGAAATATTCGGCCACTTTCAAATGTGCTTCAACCCATTCCGCGAATGGCGAGGTTTTGAGTTTCAAAAGCGGTGCAAAGGCTTTCTCGATAAAGGATATGGTTTTTTCGAAATCTTTTATATCCAATCCACGCTCGGCCAGCTTGGGCAATTTGGCACGGTATGAATCCATCCCGCCGCGGAATGCGGGGCCGCGGCAGACATATCTGTCGAACGCACGGATTTCGGAGCGCCAGTCTTTGACATCTTCGGGAAGACACAGCGCGTGTTTGGAAAAATTCAAAAGCGCGACAGGCTTCATATCGTTTTTCACGGCTTCGATGCACAGGCGCAAAAAGGAGCCTACGCGCGTTTCGGTGAGGGCCTGACCGCCGGAATCGTCGATCTCTATATTCCATCTGCGGCACGCCATGGCGACGCGGCGGGCAAGTTTGCGATCGGGCGTCACCACCGCTGCGGTTTTGCCTTCTGTTTCCAACACCTCACGCAGGGCGAGCGCGATGGTCAGAGCTTCTTCCTGCGGCGCGGCGCAGTCATACCGCGTCACTTTCAAATCTTTTTCTGTGACAGGCAGGCGGGTTTTTACCGTTTGCCATGCGTGCGATGTTTCTGCGGGACGCATGATTTCCGATGTGAGTTTGCGCATGGTTTCCTGCGCTTTGGCTGCGTCTACCGCCTGCGGCCAAATGGTGATTGAGTTTCGCTCCACACCCAGCGTTTGCAATAGATGCCGCAGGGTCGCCTGCGGATGCGTATCATCCATTTTGGTCCAGCTTTCCTCGTCTATATATTGGTCGAGGCCGGGCAAAACGATGCATCCGTTTTTCATGGTCGCTATGGTTTTCAAGAATTCTGCCGTGGCAGGGATGGAGCCTGTGGAACCCGCGGCGATAACAGGATGGCTCGGCGGGTTTTTGTTCCACATTTCGGTAAATTTTTTGAGCAAGCGGTTGCGCCTGTCGGCGGGGTCGATCATGCCGTTCTCGGCCAAAATTTTCGGCCAGTGTTCGGACAGGATTTTCAAAAATTCGACGCTGACCTGCCAGTGTTCGGCGAGCGCTTCTTCTTCCACCAGCGCCGGCAGATCGCCCAGCGATAAATCCTCGGTGTGGATTTGGTCCATCAAACGTGCGAGTGCGGAGGCGAGGGCGAGATTTTGCTCAAGGCCGCGGCTGTCATCCATGGAGGCAATCAAACGCGCCAACAAAAATTGGCGGCGTAGCGGTGAAATCGCTGGCGGCAGGGAAAGCTCTTCTTCCATGCCCGAAAGCGTCAGCGATAATTCTTCTTCATCCACATCACCCAGCGGCGTCATGCGCGGGAGCAATAATGGTTTGCCTTCGCTCAATCTTAAAAACGCTTCGCGCAGGGAACGGCAAGCACGGCGCGTGGGAAGGAGAATTTGCATGCGGGCGAGTTCGAGCGGATCGTCCCCGGCCTTTTCGATGATGCCGCGCGCCAGAATATCCACGAACGAAAGCCCCGACGGGATGGTGTAGATGCAGGGCTTGGCCGCGGATGCGTTCATAGACGCTCCTTGAACAATTTGTCCACGGCGGCCAGATCTTCGGGTGTGCTTATATGGTACCACGCGTCGTCATGCTGGATAGCGTAAAGCTTGTTTTCTGTTTCTGCCTTGTCCATCAGCGACAAGAACGAAAATGCGTTGTCGGGGGAATCTTTGAATATACGCGGATGCGCGATACGCACGCCGGCAAACATGAAGGCCGCATCGCGTTTACGGGCGCGTTTGACCTTGCCGTCGGCCTGCAGGTGGTAATCGCCAACGCCATGCGTCACGCTCATGGTCGCGACGGATTGCAGCAGGAGCAATATATCCATCTTCGATGCATCCCACGCGTCGGCAAGGCGTTGCAATGCGTTGGGAGTTTTGTCATCCCACAGCGCATCGCCGTTGATGATGTAATAAGGATCGTCCCCGAAATGATGCAGGGCTTTTTTCAAGCCGCCGCCCGTGTCGAGTAATTCTTGCTCGTGGCTGACAATGATTTTCGGGCCGCTGATATCTTTCAAATGTTTTTCGAGAACGGGGGCTAGGTGATGCGTGTTCACCACTATCTCCTTAACGCCCTGTTGGCCTAGCTTATCGATCGTGCGGCGGATAATGCTCTGCCCCGCTATTTCTACCATCGGTTTGGGAATTGTGTCCGTGTGCGGGCGAAGGCGTGTGCCCATGCCGGCCGCGAGGATGAAGGCTTTGTCAGGTTTTTGTGTCATGAGATTTTAATTGTCCGCGATTCCGGCCCTTGAGTCTCGATGGAAATGGTTTGTGCATTCTTAGGTTTCAGGGCGCCGAGTTTTGAAGGCCATTCAACAAGGACAATTCCACTTGCCAAGGCCTCTTCCCATCCGATGTTGTAAATTTCTTCGGGGTCGCTCAACCGGTAAAGGTCGAAATGCCAGATCGGGCCTTTTGGTGAATCGTAGGTCTGGACCAAGGTGAAGGTCGGACTTGGCACTTCCGTTTCCGTCCCGCACAGGCGGCGGATAAAGGCTCTGGCGAACACGCTTTTGCCAGCCCCCAGATTGCCTTCCAGAAGGTAGATATCACCCTTGGCGGCTTTATCGGCCGTGGCGACGGCCACGGTTTCGGTCTGGGTCTGCGAAGTAGTTTCGTGAATCTGCATGGGGCTAAGTTATAGTGGCAAACCCCCGAAATCCATGGCATATAACGCCCATGGACGCAGCAATACTCGTAAAAGACGTGGCCATTATCGGCGCGGGACCTTCGGGCCTTTTTTCCGTGTTTGAATGCGGGATGCTGGGGCTTTCTGCCGTTGTGTTCGACGCCTTGCCCGAAATCGGCGGCCAATGCACGGCGCTCTACCCTGAAAAACCAATCTACGACATTCCTGGCTGCCCCGAAGTACTTGCGGGTGATCTCATCCACAATTTGGAACGCCAAGCGGCACCATTCGGTCCTGAATACCGCTTAAACCAACAAGTTGTAGCGATAAGCAAAGAAAGTGGCTTTTGGAATATAAGGACATCCCAGGGTGTAGTGGCAAAGGTATCTGCGATAGTGATCGCAGCAGGCGGAGGGGCCTTTGGCCCAAACCGTCCCCCCTTAGAAGACATCGAAAAATACGAAGGTACGGGCGTTCAGTACATGGTACGCCGCAAAGATGACTTTAAAGGAAAGAACGTTGTCATCGCCGGTGGTGGTGACTCGGCTGTCGATTGGGCTTTGTCGCTCGCACCGATTGCGAACACCCTGTATGTCGTCCATAGACGTGATAAATTCCGCGCTTCTCCCGAAAGCGTACGTCAGATGGAAGCGCTATCCGTGGTAAAAAAACTGGAATTGGTGGTGCCTTACCAGCTGAAATCGCTAGTTGGTGTCTCAGAAAACGGCCAAATGTCGCTTAAAGGAGTTATTGTATCATCTGAGGAACATGGTGACCGTGTACTTACCGCGGATGTACTGTTGCCATTTTATGGGCTGGCGTCCGAACTGGGTCCTCTGGCAGATTGGGGGCTTGGCATAGACCACAACCATATCATCGTTGACCCGTACACGTGCCAGACGAACATAGACGGAATATATGCAATTGGCGACATTGCCGCTTATAAGAACAAATTGAAATTAATCCTTACCGGATTTAATGAGGCCGCCCTTTCAGCCCATGCTATCCGCAAGCAAATTTACCCGCTTGAAGAGCTTCATTTTGAATATTCGACCACGAAGGGCCTGCCTTCTGCCGCCTAACTGGGATATACTTATTATATGAACCACGCGCTTCTCATTCTCCTGCTGCTTTTGTCCATTCCCGCCTATGCCCAAACCGTTGCGGGTGAGGGAAAAGAGGGCGAAATCACCGCCGCCCCGATCTGTACCGATCTTACCAACCGTTCGGCCCAGACAATCATAGGGACGATCACGACCGCGTCCCAAACCATAGATACGGGAGATGTTGTCAAGCACCGGAGCAATTTCCGCCTCGATGCGGGTGCGAAACAAAAGATCTGTGCCGCGGGTCCATTCTTCGAGGGCCGCCGCGTAGCTTTGGTTCTACGTACGGTGATCCCGCTTTTTGAGTGTAAGACGACGCTCGAGAGGGAAATTTTCCTCGATGCCACACCTCAGGACGACGGCACGACCAAATTGTCTGCAACCTGTTCATAATTAAAGAGAATTAGAGGCGCACGGTGACCGTTGTGCCTTTGCCCTGCTCAGAATCGAGGGCAATAGCGCCGCCGTGCAGTTCTATAATATTTTTAACGAGGGCCAAGCCTAATCCCGCGCCCGCATGGCCATGGACGAGGGCTGCGGCGTTGGTACGTTCGAACGGTTGGAAAACGCGCTCCATATCTTCCGGGGAAATGCCGACACCCGTGTCTTGAATAGATATTTCTACTCCGTCCCCGATTTTGTGTGCAGAAATGCTTATGGTGCCCCCTTCGGGCGTAAAATTGATCGCATTGCGGATCAAATTCAATAAAGCCTGCTTCAAGCGCCGCTCATCAGCTTCCACACTGCCTATATTCTGGGGACATGATATTTTTATCTCCAACTTGTTCTTGCGTGCCCATTCTGTAATCAGGTCGCCAAGGCTTTCGAGCAATGTTTTGATTTTGACCGGCGTTTTCTTGAGCTCGAGGTAGCCCGCTTCGATCGTCGCGAGATCGAGAATATCGTCAATCAGACTGACGAGACGCGTGCCGGACTCCTGAATACCGCTCGTATATTCCTTCTGGCGCTCGTTGAGCGGCCCGAAATATTGGTGGCCCAAGATCTCGGAAAAACCCATGATCGCATTCAGCGGCGTCCTGAGCTGGTAGGAAACATTGGCCAAAAAGTCAGTCTTAAGCTGCTCTGCAGCCTCCAAAGCGGCCGCTTTATCGCGCAATGCGTTCTCCACGCGGGTAGAGGCCGTAACATCGTAGTACGAAACCATCACGCCCCCGTCGGGTAAGGGCTGGGTCGCGAACCAGATATGGATATCATCGGCTCGCGCCAATTGGCCTTCGCGTTCGACGCGGTCAAGGCCGTGGGAGAGGAATTCGCGGCGGGTTGCGGGCCAGTTTTTCTGCTCGAAAAAGCCCTCCTTGCGATCGATGATTTTGTTGATGTGGGGGCTACCCTCAAGTTCCTCAGGGTTGAGCTTCCACAACTCGGCGAAAGCGGGATTCCAGAGTTTCAGGCGACCGTCGCTGCCGTAGACCACGACGCTTTCGGCGAGGTTGTCGAGCGTTTCCTTTTGCACGGCTATGAGGGTGTTGTAGGAGGATTCCAGTTCAAGGCGAGAGGTCACGTCCTCGAAGGTCATCATCAGCCCGCCCATCGGATGCGGCACAGCCAAAAGGCGCACGGCGCTGCCGTCTGGAAGATAGAGCATATCTTCGTGGGGCTCGATCAGACGGGTGAACATATCCAGCCAGCCCTGCTTGTATTTCCTGAAATCCGCTTGTTCGGGAAGACGGCGGTTGTCACGCAGTTTTTCGAGAATATCGCCTAGTTTGGGTTTGGAATTGAGCCATTGCTCCTCCAGTCCCCATTGTGCAGCAAAAGCGGTGTTGAAAAACTCGAGCCCCTGATCGGCGGAAAAAATGGCGATGGCGCTACGTAATTGTTCCAAAAGGGTTTTATTGGCGCTACGGTGGCGGGTAAGCTCGTTGGCAAGATCTTCTTCGCGCGTTGCGTCCCGCGCGAAGCCCAGTGTGCGGGTAGTGCCGGGAACAGGGATTTCCTGAAATTCCATCAAACGGCGTTTGCCCGCAACAATCACATGGGTGGTCGAACTTTGAAGTTTACCCTCGCTTAAGGCATCGCGCGCCATTTCCTTTAAACTGCGGGTCTGGTTCTTGCCCGAAAGGGTGATTTCGACCTGGGTTTCGCGAATGGATTTGGCGTCGTCGCCTGCGAATAATGCTGCATAGGATTTGTTGACCCAGATCAGGTCCGTCGTTCCGTCTCTCATCCATACGGGGAAGGGCAGGGAATCGAGCGCCCCCCCCATCATATCGCCGTGCTGGGAGGCGGATTCTTTGCTGCGTTTAAGGGCAAACAACGCATCGTCTTCTTCGGAAATATCCTCGGCCCAGATGATGTTGAAACGGTCATCGCCATCCAGCGCGGAACCCGCGGCCCCCCTGAGGCAGAGCGTCTTTTTGCCCCCCGCCAGATGGACGCGGATATTGAATGATTTACCGGTATTTTCCAGGGCCAGATATTGCCCTTCCAATGCTGCAGAATCGCCAGTTTCGAGAACAGCCTGAATATCCTCCACTGCCTTGATAAGCTGTAATCCGAGGAGTGCGCAAAAACCGTCCGAATAGGCAACGCTGCCGTCTTTGTGGAAACCGCAATACTCGCCGGGGAAGGCATTTAAAAAAGCCTCAAGTCTAGCTTTCTCTACGGCCAGTTGGTCCGCGCCCGTCAGGGGGGCGAAAAGGCTGGAGAACAGGGAAGTTTTCTGCGGGGCAGGTTTCATGATGGGTTAATTTTACGGCTTAGCGAATGCGAAAGGAAGCGATTTCGGAATTACAGAATAACGGTGCGTTTGCCGTGCATGAAGATGCGGCGCTCGGTATAAAGGGCCACGGCTTTGGCCAGAACGCGGCTCTCTATGTCCTGTCCGATATGCTGCAGTTTGGCCGGAATTTGTTCGTGGTCCACATCCTCGACGCCTTGCGCGATAATCGGTCCCTCATCCAGATCCTCGGTAGCGAAGTGGGCGGTGGCACCGATGATTTTGACGCCCCGCTCATAGGCCTGATGATAGGGCTTCGCGCCTTTGAATCCGGGCAAAAACGAATGGTGGATGTTAATGATGTGGCCGCTATGCTGCGCACAAAATGCTGCACTTAAAATCTGCATGTAACGCGCCATTAAAATGAGCTCGGACCCCGTATTTTGTATGACGGATTCGATCTGTTTTTCTTGTGCAGCTTTGTCATTTCCGACAGGGAAATGATGGAATGGAATTTTATTGCTTTCGGCCAACGGGTGCAGCAAATCATGGTTGGAAACTATTCCCGTAATGTCTATCGGCAGAGCTTTGGTGCGCCAGCGATAAAGCAAATCGTGCAGGCAATGATCCGCGGTGGTGACGAGAATGAGCGTTTTTACGGGAGCCGCAAGGTCACAGATCTCCCAATCCATTTTGAAGCGGGCGGCCACTTCGGGGAAACGGGTTTTGAACCCTCCAAGGCAGTCCGGCTCCAGCGCACGGAATACAACCCGCATGAAAAAACGGCCCGAAAACGGGTCGAAGAATTGGGAGGATTCTTCGATGTTGCACTGGTTGTTGGATAGGGTGGTAGCGACGGCGGCGACAATGCCGGGCTGGTCCACGCAATGGAGGCGAAGCACATTCATGCCTCATCTTCCCTTGAAAAAACCATCCCTGCAATAGCCAGATTTACAACGTATTCTTATTGATATTTTGCGAAAAATCCTGCCGACGAGCCATTCAATGTGCAGGTTTTGCCGTCATGATCCTTGAAAAGAATTATAGTATGTATCAAGCCTTCGGTTGAGCCGGACATTTGAAACATTTGCTTTATCTGTTGTGCTGATGATTTTTGCAGGATATCTGCCGCCATGATCACGCATTCTGAAGAGCGGCCCGCAGGGAGGCTCTCCGACAACATCTCAAATGCTGCGGTTCTGTAGGGCATATCAGGCGATGTTGTTTGTTCGTTTTCTCCGCACGCCGCGAGCAGGACAAGGGAGAGCGTACCAGCCGTAACCGCCTTGGTTTTTTGCGATATTTTCATTCTGTTTTTCCTTTTCTTTGGTCAAACAAAGCGTAATGGATAATCGCTATATTATCCATAATATTAAAGCTGTTATTATTTTAAATATGTTTTTAGTATATATTAATACTATATCGTATATAAATAACTTATGATTACTTTTGATCAGGTCAGAGCAGCGCGTGGATTACTGGACTGGAGCCAGAAAGATCTGGCGCAAAAATCGGGGGTATCATTGCCCGCGCTTAATAATTTCGAGCGTGGTGCTGTCATCCCAAGAGAAACCACGTTAAACTTGATCCAACAAACGTTCGAACTTCATGATATTGAATTTATCGGTGAAACGGGTGTTCAGAAACAAAGCGAATTGTTCAGTTTCAAACGTCTGCAAGGGCCCCATTTTGCTGACCTTATAACCAAAGACATCGTATCTTGCTTGCGTCCGCCTTATGAATTGCTGGCAGTAGGGATGAGCGAGGAGCCTTTCCAGAAATATTCAAAAAACGATGACAAATTGTTCGCGCAGCATATGCAAAATCATAAGATCAAACACCGCACAATTATTTCGTCGGACACGCGGTTTTTGGTTTTAAAGCCGGAACATTATAGAATGCTACCGCCGGCTATGGTGGGGTCCATCTACTGGTTTACCTATGTCGACCGTTTTTGCATCGTAAACTGGAAGAAACCCGCGCACGCATTGTGGGTCCGTAACAAATCTATCGCCGAAGTTTATCAGAATCAATTTGATGCTCTTTGGCGCTCCGCATATAAAATACCCGATCATGTGCTCATGGAAATTTCAGTCAAAAAATCAACACCTTAAGCATTGCCATATGGCGGTTTTTTATTGGCCGTTATAGATGCAGCCCTCATGGAGTGTGTCGACGGAAACAGCCACTTCGGAGAGTTGGGGTAATGAGGGTTTGGCTTTGTTCCAGATCCAGACCGTAACATTCTCCATCGTGGGGTTTTCAAGGCCGGGCACGTCGTTAAGGGTTGTATGATCGAGTTCTTTGTAGAGAGCGTTGATTGTAGCCGCAACATAGGAGAAATCAGCCAACAAGCCAGTTTTGGAATCAGGTTCCCCCTCGCAGGTCAGGCGCACGCGGTATGAATGGCCGTGCATATGCTGGGGACCGGAAGACGGTCCAGTAACTACGTAATGAGCCGCCTCGAAAAAAAACTCTTTATATCGTTTCATGCATTTTGCCTTTTATGCCTCTTGCGAAACGATCTTTTTGCCGAAAAAACTGGTGCCTTTTCCGATAGTGCCATAACGCGTAACCATGGCACCCAAAACCAGCATCACGGCCGATACGATCGTTTTGTCGCCAATATGTACGCCCAGCAACATATGCGCGAAGAACAAAGAGAACCACGGAATGAAATCCGCCATAAGGCTGAGGACGATAACGTTGCCTTTCCGCATACCGAGGTCCCATGACACATATGCTAGGAAGCCAAAGAAGGAGTAGCCAATAAGGAACAGAATCCAAAATGCACTTTTTGGCTCGGAAAACACGGTCGGATCTACCAAAAATGCTGCAGGCAGCAAAGGGATCAGTGCCATTTGATAAAACGGTATAACCGTTCCCGCTCCTGTTTCTTCGCCGTATTTACGGGACAGGGCGGAATATATACCCCATGCATTTGCACCAATAAATACAACTGCAAAACTAATATAATCCAACGGCTTCAGGTCCCCCATAGAAGACAAAACAAGGTCGCCTGCAATTTCGACGGTCAATGCCCCTATAATTATAGCGAGGCCTGTAAGGAAATACGGCCAGCGTGTAACTTGTACCCCAGCGATCAGCACGGAATACAGGATTACGGCGGTGGGCCAGAAATAGTTTAGAAGAATGACCAGCGGAACATATTTTGTCTGAACCATAAGCGCAGCAAAACTGAAGCAGAGTATATGGAATGACATAAAAAATCCGCGCCAGTAGAACGCGGGATTTTTAAAGATAGCCTTATCCCATTTGGTCTTGCGGTATTTTTGATATGCGAAGCCGAGAGCTGCCATGACGGCAAAAGAAATGCCGTTGCTTGCAAGCAGGCCGATTTCCAGTTGGAATATGCGGGACATGGGAATGGCCATGCCCCACCATACAACCGAAAATGCCCCCAGCCATGTCGGATTCATGGCCTAGTAGCGGTAAAGATCCGATTTGAACGGGCCTTGCTGCGCCACGCCGAGATAATCCGCTTGGGATTTGTTCAGGGTGGTCAACTTGGCGCCCAGTTTCTCGAGGTGCAGCATAGCTACTTTCTCATCGAGATGTTTGGGCAGAACATAGACCTGTTTTTCATACTTGGAGGCGTTGTTCCAAAGCTCGATCTGGGCCAGCGTCTGGTTGGTGAAGGATGCCGACATAACGAAGCTCGGGTGGCCCGTCGCGCAGCCCAAGTTTACGAGGCGGCCTTCGGCCAGAAGGATAATGCGCTTGCCGTCAGGGAATTCGATTTCATCAACCTGCGGCTTCACATTGTGCCATTTCAGATTGCGCAAAGGCTCGACCTGAATTTCATTGTCGAAGTGGCCGATGTTGCAGACGATGGCGCGGTCTTTCATGCCGCGCATATGATCCATCGTGATGATGTCGATATTGCCTGTGGTGGTGACGAAGATATCGGCGCGTTTGACGGCGTCTTCCATCGTCGTGACTTCATAGCCTTCCATGCAGGCCTGAAGCGCACAAATCGGGTCAATTTCGGTGACCAGAACGCGTACGCCTTGGGATGCGAGGGATTCCGCGGAGCCTTTGCCCACGTCACCGAAACCCGCAACAACCGCAACCTTACCGGCCATCATGACGTCCGTCGCACGGCGGATACCGTCTACGAGGGATTCACGGCAGCCGTATTTGTTGTCGAAT
>DLGR01000001.1:0-29769 GCA_002482805.1 Micavibrio sp. UBA7689
CGGTGGATTATTTGATTCCGCCCAAAAGCACCGACCGCAAGGTGAAGGACTTCATGTCATTCATGGTTGAGAAGCTTAAACAGGACAAAGAAAAAGTCGTGACGACCGCGCGGACGCTGGTTGAAAACGCCCGCTCCAACATGAACAACCAGCAGCGCATTCAAACCGTCGTGCTGCGCTTGCTCGAAGCCAGCACGTTTGAAGAATTCATCCATATCATCACGATGGATATGTCGACGATGCTCGACACGGATATTTCCGTTCTGGTGGTTGAGTCTGACGGAACCGACATTCCGCATATCCACAATTCCGGTATCCGCGTTGTGCCCAAAGGCACGATCGACAAATGGATGGGCGGCAAGAACGCGCTGCTTCAGGCCAATATCAGCGGCATCGAAGTTATTTACGGCGGCGCTTACACATTGGTGCAATCACAAGCCCTTCTCCGCGTCGATATTTCCATGAACACGCCGCCCGCTATTCTGGCATTCGGCAGCCGCGACCCGCTGGCATTCGAAGAAGGTCAGGCGACCGAGCAAATCTCCTTCCTCGCCCGCGTGGTGGAACGTCAATTCAGAACGTGGCTTAGCCTTCCCTAGGGGGAAAGCATGACAATCAAACCCGAAATCCTTGAATGCTGTGCCCAAGACCTCGCCAAAGCGTTGAACGAATGGCAGTCATGGCTGAAGGTTGAAAAGAATGTTTCGCGGCACACCCTGCGCGCCTACACAGGCGACCTTTCCCAATTCGTGACCTTCCTCACCCGCCACAAAGCGCGGCAGATCAGCATGGCGGATGTATCCGACACATCACTCAACGAATTCCGCGCATGGATGTCGCGCCAAGCGATGGACGGACGCGGCAATGCATCCCGCGCGCGCACATTGTCGGGATTGAAAAACTTTTTATCGTGGGCTGACAAGCAAGGCCTCGCCCACAACGCCGCCATCAAAACCGTGCGCACGCCGAAAATGCCGCGCAAACTACCCAGACCTTTGCACCAGAACCAAGCGATGAGCGTTTTGATGGAGGCAACAGGATCCGATTGGATCGGCATGCGCGACCGCGCGTTGTTCACACTCCTCTACGGATGCGGATTGCGTATCGACGAGGCATTATCCCTCAACGTCAAGGATATGCCGCGCGAAGGATTTTTGATTGTCACGGGTAAAGGCAGGAAAGAACGGCAAGTGCCCGTGCTCCCACTCGTCGAACGCGCGATCAACGAATACCGTGAAGTTTGCCCCTATCCCGAAGACGGATCGCGGCCTTTGTTTATAGGACAAAAGAACGGCAAACGTTTGCATCAAGGCGTGGCTCAAAAGTCCATGCGTGATTTGCGCCGCCAGTTAGGATTGCCGGAAACCGCAACGCCGCATGCCCTACGTCACTCTTTCGCCACGCATCTTTTGCAGAACGGTGCGAATTTGCGCGAGATTCAAGAACTTCTCGGACACGCCTCGCTCTCGACAACCCAGCGTTACACCGATATAAATGCCGAAGAAATGATGAAGGTTTACCGCGCCGCACATCCGCGGAACAATTAACTGAATTATTCGTTTACAATTTCAAAGGAGATATATCATGGCCGAATACGTAGATGGCTTCGTTTTGAACGTGCCGAAAAAATCGATTGCGACTTACAAGAAGATCGCGGAAAAAGCCGGAAAAATCTGGATGGAACACGGCGCACTTTCCTATTACGAATGTGTGGGTGACGATTTGAAAGTCAAAATGGGCATCCCCTTTCCCAAGATGGCCAAAAGCAAACCGACAGATGTCGTAGTGTTTTCCTTTATTACGTATAAATCCAGAAAACACCGTGATGCCGTCAACAAGAAAGTTATGAAAGACCCGCGTATGAACGCCATGATGCCTGAGAGCATGCCCATGCCGTTCGACTGCAACAAAATGACCTATGGCGGCTTTAAAACCATTGTGAAAAAGTAGCCGAACTTCGAAAATCTTAAGGAACTTTCATACCCCGCCCGCGTTGGCGGGGTATGAATTTTAAAATCAGAGACAAAGACGGCCTTAAGGGCGGATTTAAAAATTACCTGATCGCGGCGGTCATGCTGGTCGCGCTCTGCTCCCTTGCCATTGCAGGCCGTGCGAAGATTTCTGAGAAAAATCCCGAAGTTAAAGGCATCACATCTGTCGACCCCAACGATTTTGAGCCATTACGCGCCTCTGTCGTCAATGACAGCCCGTCCAATTATACAATCGACGTGCGCAAATTCTCCAATATCGGCGTGAACGAGGAAGCCCCTTATTTTTCCGTCTATATCAGCGAGAATGTTCCGAAACAATGCGGCGATTTCCGCAATCTTGATCTGCCCTACGAGAAACCCGACAAATACAAACGCACGTTTGATCTTTCCGATCATAAAGACGTGCTGAAAGCCATAGATACATACAAATGCGTCGTAATCCGATCCTAGATATGAATGGGCCGTCCGTGAACGGCAAGCGCAGCTTCTTTCGTCACCTCTTCCAAGGTGGGATGGGCGTGACAAGTACGGGCGATGTCTTCGCTGCTGGCCCCAAATTCCATCGCGATTACCACTTCCGCAATAAGCGTCCCGGCTTCGGGACCGACAATATGGCAGCCTAAGACTTTATCCGTCTTGGCATCCGCTATAATCTTCACAAAACCTTCGACAGCATTCATCGCGCGCGCGCGGCCATTCGCCATGAACGGGAATTTCCCGATCTTGTATTGTGTTCCCGTCTCTTTGAGTTGCTCTTCGGTTTTTCCGACCGTCGCAACTTCGGGATAGGTGTATACGACGCCCGGGATCAGGTTGTAATCTATGTGCGGTTTTTGCCCTGCGAGTTCCTCGGCCAGCGCCATTCCTTCGTCTTCAGCTTTGTGCGCCAGCATCGGCCCCACGATCACATCGCCGATAGCATATATGCCATCGACATTGGTTTTGAAATGCCCGTTGGTAACGATGCGTCCGCGGTTGTCTGTTTCCACACCCGCTTCTTTCAGACCCAAACCATCGGTATAAGCCTTGCGGCCCACGGCCACCAGAACGACATCTGCGGTCAGCGTTTCAGATGATCCTCCCGCAGCGGGTTCGACTTTTAATTCCACGCCCTTTTTGGAAACAGTTGCGCCCGTGCATTTTGAAGAAAGTTTGAAGGTCAGGCCTTGTTTGGTGAGTATTTTCTGCGCTTCCTTGGCAACTTCGTTGTCCATGCCGGGCAGGATCCGGTCGAGATATTCGATCACGCTGACTTTGGAGCCCAGGCGCGACCATACGGAGCCAAGCTCCAACCCGATAACACCCGCGCCGATCACGATCATGCTTTCGGGGACTTTATCCAATGCCAGCGCGCCCGTGCTTGATACGATTTGTTTTTCATCGATGGTAATGCCGGGAAGCGATACGACATCGGAGCCTGTGGCGATGATGATGTTCTTCGCATCGTACGTCGTACCGCCGACGGAAACTTTTCCCTTACCCGCAACTTTGCCTTCGCCCTTCAGCCAGTCGATCTTGTTTTTCTTGAACAGGAATTCGATGCCCGATGTGTTCGCCGTGACAACTTTTTCTTTATGGCCCATCATGCCTTTCAGATCGAGCTGGATGCCCGACAACTGGATGCCGAGGTCTTTGAAATGATGCTGGGCGGAATCGTATTTTTCAGAGGCGTGGAGCAAGGCCTTGGACGGGATGCACCCCACCCGCAGGCACGTGCCGCCGAGCTTGGGCTCCTTCTCCACACAGGCGACTTTCATCCCCAGTTGGGCGCAACGGATGGCGCACACATAGCCGCCGGGGCCGGCGCCGATAACAATCACATCATAGGAGTTGGAAGCAGCCATCAGAGTATCCACAAGTCTTTGAGTTAATTTAAAAGTCGGAAAAGGAATGTCCAACCCTTGTACCGTATGGAATTAACCAAATCCACCGTGAAATTATTGTCATAATTTATGTTGACACAATGCAGCAAGATCGTTTATCAGATATTGTAAATATGAGAGAGTAATCTCCGAGGGTGTTTAGAGTATGAGTCACGATCCGATCATCAAGCTCGATTTGGAAAATAATTCCTGGCACAGGCACGTCCTGACGTCTTTGGGCGTCCCCCTTGTTTCTCACGATATACGAGCGTTGATGCCGCCCGGTTTCAAGGAACCGGAAATCAAGATTCTCGTAGAGCGCCCGAAATGTTTCCAACTCATTCGGGCGTTATTTTTTTCCAGCCAAAATTGCCACATGGTTTCCGGCCAGGAAGACTGGAGCAAGCTTCCTCTCTGCACGACCAACGTCGATACAGCGAAACAAATGCCCGGAGAGCTGGCGCCCGGCATTCCGATTTTGCGCCCGACCGCGCAATTGATGGTACAAGACGTCAATCTTCGCCTGCGTTTCAACATCGACCCCAATGCACGCAGTCTGAGCAACCCGCTCGGCATGACAAACCTTGATTACAACGAAAAGACTTTAATGGCGGCATCTGAAACCATTCACCGCATCACGAACCGCGACGAACGCGAACTGGAAATGGAACCCGGTGAATCGTTGGAAATGGGATATAATCGATTCCACCGTAAATACCGCCGCGCCGGATCTCCCGCCCATTCCGACGGCATTCCATTTCAGGAATTGGTGCCCTATAGCGGCATCGTGACCGCACGCACGACCTATGCCGTGCTTATCAAACACCCCACCCAAGATTGCGCGATTTTGTTCGAAGTGTGCGAAGACCGTTATGACACGCTGATGGAAACGCTCAACAAACGCCATGTGGGACTATACGAACTGGAAATGGAGCCAAAACAGGTTTTCGGAACATTGCCCAACAATGCAAAAACACCCGAAGGTTTCCGCAACTTCGTCCATGATTTTATGGATGGCGTTGGCACCTACATCGTGAAAAACGTAAAGGACTGCACCACCAATGAACGCAGCAAAGCGGAAATCGCAGCATCCTACATAGACAGCTATCACGGCGATTGCAGCTTTTTGACCAAGCTCGGCACAACACCGGTTTTCAACAAGGCAGGAAAATGCCTCCTCTCCCACCAATACGCCCTGATGAACAGCTTCCCGCTGGAACGGGCCTTACAGATGGCCAACAAGGACCTTTCGGGACGTTCGGAGCGCCTGCACATCGAACGCATGCGTTATACAAAAGACTTTTTACGCCCCGACGATTCCAATCTCGGCCAAGGCTCGCAAGTATTGCATTTCGAGGCAGCACACAGGCAAAAGCGTGACGCCACTGCGGCACAGCCCGTCTTTATCGCCGCGTAAACCGCCTTGGCAATCCGGCTATAAAGGCTATACTTTCCCCATGATTTTCGACGAACCGTTTTCGGCCATGCAGGCCGCCGTGGATATTGTGGGCACTTCCCCCCACCCCGCCAACAAAGTGGCCGCCACGGTTTTCGGGCTGGGATACGGCCTGTCCCACACCAATTACTGGCCCATTCCCATTTTCGAAAAATTCGGCATGAATACCGACATAGGCAATTCGTCCGGCACCGTGCACGCCGAAACCGCGTGTATTTTAAAGGCCGCACACGCGACCGAAGGCGGCAGCCTGTGCGTGACCGACCCCTTCTGCCCCAACTGCGCCAAAAATATCGCCGAAGCGGGCATCAAAAAAATCTATATCGACCACAAAGGATTCGATAAGGATTTCTTCAAACGCCGCAGCGGACATTTCGAAACCATGTCGATGCAGATTTGCGAAAAAGCGGGCATCGCCGTATATGAACTCTGGCGCAAGGACGAACGCCTGGTTCCAATCTTCGAACCTCCCGCCAATTATTTCGTATCCGAGGATTCCCCCGTGTACAGAGAACCCATCGAGGACGCGTCCGAAGGCGTATTCAACGACGTAATCGCGCAGGGTTTCAAAATTCACAACAAACGAAAATTCAGCGTGGTATTTGCGAAAGACGGCAAAGGCAAATGTATAGCCCTGACCGCACGCGGCCATGCCGTGACGGGCTTTACCACAGAGGATCCCGATGACATCAAGGCGCTCGAGCAGCACGAGCACAAATACAATCTTTTTCAAGAACCCGTGAACCGCATGTTGATGTATCTGGCGCGCCACGGCATGAAACCGATGGAGGGATATTTCTTTTCTTCAGCAGTTCCCACCAGCCGCGAGCAGGTTAATTTGGCGGGCGCAGGTATCAAACGCATCACGGTGGGTGATTTGACAAAAGCCCGCGACGCGGATTCATTGACCGCGATGAAGCAATTGTCCGAAGCGGGCATCATTTCCTACACATAAGAAAAACCCCGCATGATGCGGGGCTTTTTGTGATTACATTTCGAGCACGAGACGCTGCGGGTCTTCGATCGCCTGTTTGATGCGTACGAGGAAGCTCACCGCTTCCTTTCCGTCGATGATGCGGTGATCGTAGGACATAGCCACATACATGATCGGGCGTGCCTCGATCGCGCCGTTGGGCATAACGACAGGGCGTTTGACGATGTTATGCATGCCCAGAATGGCAACCTGCGGTGTGTTGAGGATCGGTGTGGACAGCATGGAGCCGAAAATACCGCCGTTCGTGATCGTGAACGTGCCGCCTTTCATTTCATCCATAGTGACCTTGCCGTCTTTGGCGCGCGCACCGACATCGGCGATGTCTTTTTCGATTTGCGCCATGTTTTTCGTGTCGCAGTCTTTGATGACAGGAACGATTAAACCTTGGGGCGTCGATACGGCAATGCCAAGATCGTAATAATTTTTGTAGATAATGTCGTCGCCGTCGATTTCCGCGTTCACTGCCGGGAATTCTTTCAGCGCGTTGATGGCGGCCTTCACAAAGAACGACATGAAACCGAGTTTGACGCCGAATTTCTTTTCGAAGGCGTCTTTATACGTTTCGCGCATCTTCATGACATTGGTCATGTCGACTTCGTTGAACGTGGTCAGCATCGCTGCTGTATTCTGCGCTTCTTTCAAACGCTTTGCGATGGATTGGCGCAGACGCGTCATTTTCACGCGCTCTTCACGCGGTCCCGTGGCGCGCGGAATGTGCGGCGCGGCAGGCTGTTGCGGCGGCGATTGCTTGACGGGTGCGGGTGAGCCGCCTTCCATATGATTGATGACATCTCCCTTGGTAACGCGGCCGTCTTTGCCCGTCCCTTCGACAGAGGATGCATTGATATTGTTTTCCGCCATAAGTTTGTTGGCGGCTGGGCCGTTGCGGCCCGCATCGTCGGGCGCGGCCACAGCGGACGTGTCGGCCGTGGGTGCGGATTGTAGGGCCACGGCAGGCACGGGTTTTGAAGGCGGCGGCGCGACAGGATCGGCCTTCGGTGCGTTTTTCGTATCGTTGGAAACTGCACCGACGCCTATTTCACCCAAAATGGCGCCGACGCCGACATTGGAGCCTTCTTTCGCGATGATGCGGGAAAGCACACCGGCGGAGGGCGCGTTGACTTCGAGCGTGACTTTGTCGGTTTCCAGTTCGCAAACCGTTTCATCGGCGGCAACGGCATCGCCTTCTTTTTTCAACCACTTGGCAACGGTTGCTTCGGAAACGGATTCACCGAGTGTGGGGACTTTGATTTCGGCCATGGTCATCTTCTTTGTATAGGCGTTGTATTATGCGCCCAATGTGAAGGATGAAGGCCGCAAGGTCAATAGTTTAGGGAGCGACCGGTGAGCGTTGTGGGCTGCGTTCGCCGGCATGCGGTCTGTAAAATGGATCGTTCGGATTTTCCTTATTCACATGCATGATTTGGCGCGAATCCATGACGCGCATGGTTAGGTAGCTTCGGATAAGGCCCTCCCCGCGCGTTTGGTATGTGCCGCCCGTTACTTCGCCCATAACGTAATACGTGCCGGGCTCTCTGAAACCCCACTTCAAACCCATGCCTTCGTCAGAAAGCAGTCTGACCTGCGGGTAAATGATATGCGGGGTGCCGTCTTCCATCGCGTAGATCGGCTTGCCTAGAACCGTGCCTTTGTATTCACGGTAATGGTAAAAATCATACGGTTTTTCCGTGGTGATTTCCATCAGCGCGAAGGGCGCGCGGAGATTGGGCTGTTTAACCAGTGTTTTCAAACGCGGTGCGCGGTTTGCCAGATCGAGCCAGTCATCGGGATTTTTTTCCTGCACGAAGGTTTTATTTAGCTTCTGGATGACATTGCGAAACGCGACATCCGCGTCATCGCCATAACGATCGATGAAGGCGATGATGTCTTCGGGGAGCGTCACATTCACACGCTTCAGCATTTTTAATTCGTCTTTGACAGCGATAACACGCCCGCCTTTGCTTATCGTAAACGGCCCCTCTTCCGTAACCGGGAAATCATCGGAATGTTCCATCGTGTTGATGGTAAGAAGAAAACCGTTTTTCGCTTTTCTGGATACGGCAGGTTTTTTAACCGCCTCGCCCGCCGCGCGTTTGTAGGCGGCGGAAAGCCTGCAAGTGTCATCGTGTTTATCTACGGGCTTGAAGAAATTGTCGCGCCCTTTGGCGGCACTGCCGGCCACGGAAATTGTTTCATCCTGCACGCGCATGGCGGCATCGCAGAACATACATTTTAAATGGCCTTTGTGGCTGACGTCCGAATAGGAAATGTTGCCGGGCTGGACGGGCAGGCCGAGTTGTACGGTTTGCTCCGCCTTTGTGCGCGGATCGACGTAACGGGCCGTAGGAAAATGCGTCCTGAATGACATAGAAAACCTCGCTTATGCCAATTCTGCCGTGTGGCCTTTTAAAGACTCATGCCTTACGGGGAATAGTACTTTTCCCGCTTTGTCGATATAGGGGGCGCCGTGTTTGCCGAATTCTTCCGTCAGGTTCACCACATCCACTATATGCGATTGGTCTCGCTTGGGCGTTAAGTCCGCGCCTAGGGGTATTGAACCATCCAAGGACGGAAAGGCCAGTGTTTTTCTGAAATCTTCCACGCCAACGATCTTCGCGGCATTAGGTTGCGTGGCATAATCCCATTTGTGCAAAGTGGCCAGCGCGTTGCGGGCGTCGGCCAGCGCATCATATAATTGCTTGGGCGTTTGTTCATCATAGAACATCGCCACGACCAATTTTTCGGGATTTTGTAAAGCAAGCGGTATAGCAACCTTCATGGCGCGGTCTTCTTGCGTTTCCAGTGCCGCAATTTCAGAATCGGGCATGTTCTTCGCCCTCATGGCCGCATGAAAGCTTGCGTCAGAATTCACACCCACCAAGAAAACATCGTCGCGCTTGGCGTGGTTGTCCGCGACATATTGAAAGCCCGCCAGCATCTTCGGCACGATCACTTCTGCTTTGTAAGCATAGAAGCCGTTCGTGGCGTGTATATCCGAACCGCTTGCCAGATAGACGAACTGTTCGAGCGGAACGGCAGTAAACAAATTGGTTGGTCCTGCGCGCAAAAGAAACTCCTTTTATAAAGACGAAAACGCACGGTTAATTACCATATTAACCGTGCGTTCGCAATCTCGAAAAAGTCTTTAGAACGTAAGGGCTTCGTTCAGCAACTTGGCCTGCTCCGCTTGGTGGCGGGCCAAAAGACCCGTGGCGGGTGCCGCGGCATCGATACGTCCGATATAGCGGGGGCGTGTCGATTTGTGTTTTGCTTCCGCGAGCGCGCCTTCGATGCGGCGATCGACGAAGTGCCAGTAACCCTGATTCTGAGGCTCTTCCTGACACCACACGATTTCCGCGTTCGGATATTGTTTGAGTTCTTCCGCGATGATTTTGTGCGGGAACGGATAAAGCTGTTCGACGCGCAGCAGGATGACGTTGTCAATCTTGCGATCGCGGCGTTCCTGCAACAAATCGTAGTAAACCTTGCCCGTACAGAGCACGACGCGTTTGATGTCTTTGGGTTTTGCCAATTGGTCGCGGTCCGTATCCCAAAGCACGCGGTGGAAAGATGAACCTTCCGCGAAATCGGAAATATCCGACACGCACATTTTGTGACGCAACAGCGATTTCGGTGACATGACGATCAGGGGTTTTCTGAAATCACGGCACATCTGGCGACGCAGCGCATGGAAATAGTTAGCAGGTGATGTGATGTTGACGATCTGCCAGTTGTCTTCCGCGCAGTTCTGCAGGAAACGTTCGGGACGTGCGGAAGAGTGTTCCGGTCCCTGACCTTCCGATGCATGCGGGAGAAGCATCACCAAGCCCGACATGCGCAGCCATTTCGATTCACCCGAACTTATAAACTGGTCGATGATGGTTTGCGCGCCGTTCACAAAATCTCCGAACTGACCTTCCCAGATGGTCAGCGTTTTGGGTTCTGCCAGAGAATAACCGTATTCGAAACCGAGCACGGCGAATTCCGAGAGTGGCGAGTCATGCGCTTCGAAACGTGGTTGTTTTTCGGCGACATGCTGAAGGGCGATGTATTTTTCTTCCGTCGTTTGATCGTAGATGATGGCGTGACGGTGCGAGAACGTACCGCGCCCTACATCCTGACCCGACAAACGTACGGCGTAACCGTCGCGCAGCAACGTTCCGAACGCGAGACCTTCGGCGGTCGCCCAGTCGAATTCCTTGCCCGTTTCGAACATTTTCTTTTTCGCTTCGAACAGACGCGCGATTTTCGGGTTGGCGTTGAAGTCCGCAGGAATGGTCGATAATGTTTTACCGACTTCTAGCAGGCGGTCTTTTGGCACAGCGGTTTCACCGCGGCGGTCATCGCCGTAAGCGACTTTCATGCCCGACCATTTGCCTTCGAGATAATCGGCCTTGTTAGGCTTGTAGCTCTTCGTCGCCTCGAACGCTTCATCCAGATATTTGTTGAATTCATCGACCATCGCCTTTGATTCATCGGCGGTGACGACGTTGTCATCCACCAATTGGCGCGCATAGATTTCGCGCGTCGTCGGTTGATCCTTGATTTTTTTGTACATCAAAGGCTGCGTGAAGGCGGGTTCGTCCCCTTCGTTGTGACCGAACCGGCGGTAGCAGAACAGATCGATGACCACGTCTTTGTGGAAGATTTGGCGATATTCGGCGGCTATGCGCGCAACGTGCACGACAGCCTCGGGATCATCGCCGTTGACGTGGAAGATCGGCGCCGCAACCATCTTCGCCACATCCGTACAGTACGGACCAGAACGCGCGAATTGCGGACGCGTCGTGAATCCGATCTGGTTGTTGATGACGATATGCATCGTACCGCCGATTTTGTAACCCGGCAGATCGGACATCATCAGTGTTTCAGGAACAACGCCCTGCCCCGCGAACGCGGCATCGCCGTGCATCAAAAGCGGCATAACCATCGTACCGTCCGCATCTCCGCGCTGAATTTGTTTTGCGCGGACCTTGCCGATGACGACAGGATTGACGCATTCAAGGTGTGACGGGTTGGCAGTCAACGACAAGTGAACGGTGTGGCCGTCAAAATCACGGTCCGAAGATGTGCCGAGGTGGTATTTCACATCGCCTGAACCTTGCACGTCGTCCGGTACAGCCGAAACGCCCTGGAATTCCGAGAACACAGCCGTAAAAGGCTTGCCGAGCACGTTCGTCAAAACGTTCAAACGTCCGCGATGTGCCATGCCGACGACGATTTCCTGCAAGCCCATCTGGCTCCCGCGTTTCATGATCTGTTCGATACAGGGGATCAGCGCTTCGCCGCCATCCAGACCGAAACGTTTGGTACCGACATATTTCGTGTGCAGGAATTTTTCAAAACATTCCGCAGCCGTCAAACGCTGCAGGATCGCGCGTTTACCGTTCACCGTGAAATCTGTTTTGTTGCGCGGTTCTTCAATGCGTTCTTGAATCCATTTCTTTTCTTCAGGGTCGGACATGTGAAGGAATTCCACGCCGATCGTGCCGCAATAGGTTTGTTCCAGCACGGACATGATTTCCGTGAGTGTTGCATATTCAAGACCAAGTACCCCGCCTGTATAAATCTTGCGGTTGGTATCGGCATCGGTGAAACCGTAATGTGCAGGGTCTAGTTCGGGGTGATAATTGATGGGCTTCATGCCCAGCGGGTCGAGATTGCAACGCAAATGGCCACGGGCGCGGTAGGCACGGATCAATTGCAGGGCACGGATGGAATCCGTCGCCGCCTGTTTCACATCTTCGGAAGAAGACGGCGCTGAAGAAATGGGTGCGCCGTGTTTGTTGGCGTTGGTGTTGGCGGGTGTTGCAAAGCCGTTTTGGTCGCGGCGGTTTTCGGCCGGAGTCCAGCTTGCTCCGTGCAATTCACGCAGCATCGTGATTTCACGATCATTCAACGTGACAAAGAATTCCTTCCAGCTCGGGTCCACGCTCGCGGGATCTTTCAAATAGCTGGAATAAAGATGCGCGATATATTCCGAATTCGCGCCGGACAAAAAGGACAAGTTTTCTGACATTCTCTCTATCACCGCCCGTTTCTAAGGCGGCTCCTTGCAAGGTTGGTGTGGGGTTTTCCCTTGGTGGCCATAATACGCTACGCCCACCCTTTGAAAAAGCCTTAACCTTTTAAGCTCTGCAGCAATTTTTGCAAGGCTGCCTTCTCGGAATCGCTGATATTTTCCGGCATCTTCAAATCTGTTTTTACGGAAAAACGATCCATAATGGAGGCGATCAATCCGCCGCCCATCACTTCCTTGCGGATATCGTCTTCTCCGCCGGACTCCGAAGCCGCCTGTGCAACCACGCGGGCGACATAGAAAACCGCCTTTTGGAAACCCACAACGGCATCGGCGGGCAGGCGTTCCTTCAACATGAACATGACTTTGGGGATATCGGCCAGAACCGTTCCCGCGTTGTTTTCCCATTGCGGCCATAGGTCTTTGCGGCGTAGCCCCTCTTCCACCACGTCATTGGAAAACGCCTTGCCGTCGGTTTTCTTGAACACGGTGCGCAAAACCTTTTCCAGCGCGACGCGTTCCTTTTCATCGTCGCGGGAAGTACCTTGGATGTCGTCTATGTGCGAAATCCAGAAACCTACGCGCACGGGAATGGACAAAACCATCGCCAGTTCTTCGTCCAGAAAATCACCGAAATAGGACATATGTTTGTTCTTTCTTGTTTATGCGGGGGAATAATCGAGCGCCTTCGAAAGCGTGGACAATGCTTTGCGCTCCGAAGCAGACACGTTGATGTGGGAAAGCTTGTCTTTCGTGGAGGTCGCGATGGTAATACCCATCAAGCCGACAACCTTCGCAAAGAACGAGTCACCCGAAGAAGCTTGTCCGTCTTTGTCCTCTCGGAACGCCATGGCGACCGAAACGGCGATGTCAAACAACACGGTTTTGAAATCGAGCAGGCTTTTGTCCGAAAGCGCGAGGTTGATCGTCTCCAGCGCCATTTCGGCCTCGGCCGGAACTGTGTCGATATTCTGGGACCATGAAGGCCATTTGTCACGACCCCGCAGACATTCCGCCATAACCTTTTGGGAGAATTCCCCCTTGCAGAAATCTTCGGCGAATTCGCGCAGGATAGAGGTGAGCATTTCAAGTTCCTGCTCCTGCGCATCCCATCCGCCGCTCAAATCCGAAAACGACACGTAAAGCCCTACGCGGTAGGGCAACGACACCACCGCTTCGCGTTCCTCATCGGTCAATTGACTGAGAACGTCGCTTACATTTTCGACAGGCTGGTTCAAACGATATCTCCATCACGTTGTAACAAAACAGTAATACACAAACGTGCCCTGCTCCAGCAAGTTTGTCGCCCATACACATAAAAAGACCGGCCCTTTTTAGGGGGCCGGCAAGTTGGTTTTGGGGTTTAACGAAGGCACTTTAGAAACCGCGTTCGATGGGGGATCGATGCGCGGGGAGAAAATGTAAAAACTAGGCCAACAGCGCCATCAAATAATGGGTCATGCGCTCGGGCATGGCTTGAAAAGCCAAATTCAATGCGGACGTGGTCACCACCACGAAGCCGAATAAAAATGTTGCAAAATCAGACATCACACACTCCTCTTTCAGTTTTTAGTGGATCAGGCCCAAGACCTGAATCACGGTTGCGGGCGTTGTCGCGCACATCAGGTTGACGGCGAGAGAAAACGTACCGGCGAGGGACATTACAGAGAGAAAATTTACCATGGGAACCACCTTTGTTATGTTGAACTTACTCCGTAAGTAACATTGCAAGGCGGATGCCAGCCAAAAGGCTGATTTCCTAGCATTTTCAAGGGGATGTTGGTTAAAAAAGGCTTAAAGAACGGGTCAATTTTTCCATTACGGAAAATATTGCCGAGGCATCAGGTATTAGGGGGAAAAACCGGCGCTGGCTTCTTGTGATGACGCCAATAAAAGAACCCGCCGATGATCACCAAAAGCACGAAGCCTATCTTCAACTCGAACAGATATTCCATCACCAAATCCTTGTTATCGCCGATGGCATATCCCAGAGCCAACAAAACCAAAGTCCAAAGTCCGCCGCCCAAGCCCGTGTAGAGACAGAATTTTTTCAAATCCATGCGCGCCAGACCAGCGGGGAAGGAAATGAAGTGGCGCACACCGAGCACAAGGCGCCCGAGAAAGATCGACGCGGGACCGTGATTGATGAAATAGGATTCCATCTTGAGGAGTTTTTCCTCACTCATGAAAAACCATTTACCGTAGCGGACGAGCATAAACCGCCCGCAATAGTAAGCGATGGCGTAATTGGCCAGCGAACCAGCCAGCGTGCCGCAAACGGCAAGGAAGAATACCAGCGGACCGTTCCATGTGCCTTGATGGATCAAATAACCTGCGGGGATCAGCGTGGCTTCGGACGGGATGGGCAGAAACGTGCTCTCCAGCGCCGACATGATAAAAACGCCGGGATACCCCAGCGTTTCTATGAAGTGTACCAGCCATTCTACGGCGGTTTCGATCATTATGCTGCCATGGCTTTCACGACAGCGTCGCCGAGACCTGCGGGGGAATCTGAAACTACAAAGCCTGCGGAACGAAGCGCGTCCATTTTAGCGGCCGCCGTGTCATCGCCGCCCGAAATAATCGCGCCTGCGTGACCCATGCGTTTGCCGGGAGGTGCCGTGGCACCCGCGATAAATCCACCGATCGGTTTTTTCTTTTTCAGATCTTTGTACCATTGCGCGGCTTCGACTTCCGCCGTACCGCCGATTTCGCCGATCATCAAGATGGCTTCGGTTTCCGGATCGTCCATAAATAATTCAAGGCAGTCGATAAAGTTCGTGCCGTTGACGGGGTCGCCGCCGATACCGATGCAGGTTGTCTGGCCGAGGCCGACAGCGCCCGTTTGCGCGACGGCTTCATACGTCAACGTGCCCGAACGGGAAACGATGCCGACTTTGCCGCGTTTGTGGATGTGGCCGGGCATGATCCCGATCTTGCATTCGCCGGGCGTAATGATGCCCGGGCAGTTCGGGCCGATCAAACGTGTTTTGGAATTCTTGATGGCGCGTTTGACGCGGACCATGTCCAGAACCGGAATACCTTCGGTGATGCACACGGCGAGTTCGATTTCCGCATCGATCGCTTCGAGGATGGCATCGGCCGCGAAGGGAGGCGGCACATAAATAACGGTCGCATTCGCGCCGGTTTTTTTCTTCGCATCGAGAACGGTATCAAAAACAGGAAGGTTCAGGTGCTTCGTGCCGCCTTTGCCCGGCGTCACGCCGCCGACCATTTTGGTCCCGTATGCGATGGCTTGTTCCGAGTGGAACGTGCCTTGCGCACCCGTAAATCCCTGACAGATAACTTTTGTGTCTTTGCCGACCAGAACAGCCATTTTTGTGATTCTCTTTTCGTGGGTTAAATTGCCCCTTATTTATAAAGGGATATGGACCGAAATCAAGGCCTGCCACACCAGAGAACGTCATCTATATCGCCCGCATTCGAGGCCGTCATGGCCAATCTGTCCACACCCAGCGCGATTCCCCCCGAAGGCGGCATCCCCTGCTCCAGCGCGGCCAGAAAATCTTCGTCCAACGGATATCTTTCACCATACATCGCGTGTTTCGCGGCCATTTCTTCTTTAAAACGTTTGCGCTGCTCCACCGCGTTGGTCAGTTCGTCATACGCGTTCGCCATTTCGAGGCCCCCGATATACAGCTCGAACCGTTTTGCAAAGCGCGGATCGTCACAACGATTCGAGAGCGCGGCCATGCTTACAGGATAATCATGAATGATCGCGGGCGATGTCTTGCCCAGATAGGGTTCGATTTTAGAGGCCATCACGGCATGGAAAATTTCATCCCACGTATCTTGATCGCGCACGGGTGCGCCGATCTTTTTCGCGGCCTCGTAAAAACCTTTGGTGTCGTTGGCTTGCGCCGCAGAAAGATGCGCATCCGTCGCGCTCATAAACGATGTAAGATCAATGCCCGCATATTTCAAAAACGCGTTCGCAACGGTTATTTTTTCCCAATCACCGAACGGGTCGCATTGATGGCCATTGTAGCTGTAATACTGAATACCGAGCTTGGTGGCACAGTGGCAGAGCAAACCGATGCAATCGGCCATGATGTCTTCATATCCTGAATTAGCGCGATACCATTCGATCATCGTGAATTCAGGTGAGTGACGCTTGCTCCCTTCTCCGTTTCTGAACACGTGACAGATTTGATAAATTTTAGGCAGGCCTGCAACCAGCAATTGTTTCATTTCGAATTCGGGCGATGTGTGGAGCCACAGATCGCGTTCCTTTTGCAGATCGAGCCCTTTGAGCGTTGTCGCAAAGCCATGGATATGCATATCGGCGCAAGGCATGGTTTGAAGGATCGGCGTTTCCACCTCGAGAAAATCCTGCGCGTCGAAATAAGAACGGATGGCCGAAAGCAATTTCGCCCGCATTTCGAGGTGCGGGCGTTTTTTTGAAAATTTATCGGGCATCCACCAGTTGGACATCACATTTCCTAGTTTTTATGAAACCCGGGTATTGCGCCAAGAATCGAAGAAAAGACTTTGCTTGTTGCCGAAAGAGCTTTGCCGCCTGCACGGGTTGAGGCATTCCATGCATTTTCTACATTTACGGCCGCGCCGATAATTGTATTGGACAATGGCTCGGCTACAAAATAACCGAAAATTTTTCCTAGATTGCCTTGCGGTACAAACTCACCCTCGGCTTCACGGCGTTTATAATGCGCACGTGCTTTTTCTAAAACACTCATTTTCAGATCCCTCTATTAAACGTATGCGGTCTTTTGCCGCTTTTCACAGAGGGTAGTTTTACGCCTTTTATATGAGAGCGTCCAGATTTACGCGGTAAGTCTTTGATAAAACTAAATAATTAAGCCGCTTTTTGCGCTTTCTTGGTGGCTTCGACCACTTTCTTCGCTGCGTCATCGAGATTATCCGCGGAGATAATGGGAAGACCAGAATTGTTCAGGATTTCTTTTCCTTCTTTCACGTTCGTGCCTTCGAGACGCACGACGAGCGGAACCGAAAGTGAAACTTCTTTCGCGGCAGCGACAATGCCGTTCGCGATAATGTCGCATTTCATGATGCCGCCGAAGATGTTCACAAGAACGCCCTTCACAGCAGGATCGGAAAGAATGATTTTAAACGCCGCCGTTACGCGTTCCGTCGTGGCACCGCCACCGACATCGAGAAAGTTCGCAGGTTCACCACCATACAATTTGATGATGTCCATCGTCGCCATGGCAAGACCGGCACCGTTGACCATACAACCGATATTGCCGTCCATGCGCACGTAAGAAAGTTCCCAGTCTTTCGCCAGACGTTCATTGGCATCTTCTTCGGTTTCATCGCGCATGTCGTTCACGGCCTTTTGGCGGAACAGCGCGTTGTCATCGAAATTCATTTTCGCATCGAGCGCAACGATTTCGCCTTTGTCCGTCGCAATCAGCGGGTTGATTTCAACAATCGAGCAATCCAGTTCTACAAAGGCTTTGTACAGCGCGGTGAAAAATTTGGTTGCGGATTTCAATGTATCGCCGTCAAGACCCAGACCGAACGCGAGTTTGCGTGCGTGGAAGCCCTGCATGCCCGTGGCAGGATCGATCGCCACGCGTGTGATTTTTTCAGGATGCGAGTGCGCGACTTCTTCAATTGCCATACCGCCTTCGGTGGAGACCATGAAGGTGATGCGCGATGTGGCGCGGTCGAGAACGACCGAGCAGTAATATTCCTTTTTGATGTCGACGCCGTCGGTGACATACAAACGCTGCACCACTTTACCTTCGGGACCCGTTTGCACGGTGACCAGCGTTTCATTCAGCATCGCTTCGGCCGCCGCTTTCACTTCTTCTTTCGTTTTGCAAAGACGCACGCCGCCTTTGCCCGTCGGGTTGTTTTTGAATTTACCCGCGCCGCGTCCGCCCGCATGGATCTGGGCTTTCACCACATACAAAGGTCCAGGCAGTTCGCCGGCGGCTTTTACAGCCTCATCCACGCTCATCGCCGCGATTCCCTTAGGGACGGCCACGCCGTATTTCGCGAGCAATTCTTTGGCTTGATATTCATGGATGTTCATGTTTGGTAAACCCTTGATTTTGTTGAATTTTGGTATTTTGCGTCTGTGACACCCTGTTTTAGCACCCCAAAAGGCGATTTCAAACCCCTATTTGGAGCGTATGGGGCTTTGTCCCACCCCCTGAAAAAGTCCCCAAATTTGAATTTCTTAACCCGTAACTGGTATCCTTTTAGTAACAAATAGGAAAAATATGGCTGTTGCCGCTTTGGATACACGTATAACCCCCGCACAGGCTTTCATGGAAATGAGAGCGCAAATTGGTGTGGACGGTCAGCAGGAAACAGAAGCGCCGCGCGTTGCCGAAGCCAATATTCTGAATGTCAGTGACGCCGGACGCCTCAGCGCATACGATATGCTCTTCAATACAGAGAATCACGAGATCAGCGACAACCGCATGTTCGGATCGCGTCATCACGATGAAAACAATGAAAACAGCGAGCAAGGCAAAGAACGCAAAGCGGATTCCATTCGTAGAATGGGCGACGCGTTGGGTGGCGGCAGTGGTTCGTGGGGAAGCGGCTGGGAAAGCTTTAAAGAGACAAACGACGTAACGCGTACTGCGGGTCAAGCTGTAGAAAACGTATGGGCCTTTGCGACCAATCCTATCGGTACTTTGCGCGATGGTGCCGCCGCTGTTGAAAAGGCTGGCGAAGAATTTAAAGATGATCCGCTCGGAACCACAGGCAACGTACTTAGCTCTACGGCCCACTTGTTGACCGGCGGTATCGCAGGATATTTCGGTGTTAAAAGCCGTGAAGAAATTGCGGAAGAATTGGAAGCGGAAAGAGCCGCTGAAGCACAAAATGTGCGCGTACCTGCACAATCCCGCGAAGAAAGAATTGCATCCGCCACACAAACGGATGTTTCCGCCCGCCCGCAAAGCCAGTTCGATCTTACCAACCTCTTTGCAAACGCAGGCCGCGCCCTCGGCATCACCCCTGCACCCGAACAAGAACAAGCGCTTACGGCGCGTGTAGTCACGCCTGCCGTAAGTACACATGGCCTCGGTTAACACCACAAGTTAACGCCACTTCCTGAAAAAACGCGTTTTTCTTGCATTTTTACGATGTTTCCGATAGGATGCACGTATGTCCAAACACGTCAGAAGATCTGACCTGATTGCCGCCGGTGCCAAAGTGACCGGCCCCATCGAATTCGACCCCAACGATCTCACCAACCTCAATGACCGCGACAGTACCGACGCAATTTATGCGCGCCTGTATGGCAGCAACGGATTCACCGTCAATGACCTGACATCCCAAGGCCCGGCCGGTCATGAAACCGAAGAAGAAAAAAATAAGAAGGAAGAAAGACGGCGTGAAAGCTTGAGCGCGCTGTTCGATAATGGGTTGTTCGGTTTGCCGGAAGTATTCCGCACATTCTTGGACGAAATACGCATCCATTCAACCACGGCTGCAAAAGCAGCCTTATCGAGATCCTTCAAAGATACGTCTATACAGTTCTGCAAGGAAACGGAAGACGGTGAATTCGAGTACGGCACCACCATGGTTTCGGACGAAGTCTACGAGCTTCTGGCCGAAGATATGCGGAATATCGAGGACTATATCGCGGAATACAACGCGGAAATCGACCCCGCAAAACGTGCGCAAATGGCCCGCGAAATTCAGGATTATGCAAGCTACGCCAGAATCCTTGTCGATCTGGACAACGAAGAAGGCCCGCTCATCCACGGTTACGAATACAATTTTGTTCGAGACATGCAAGTGGGGTATTTTGATCGTGGATTCGCCCCTCCATGCCACAACAAAATATGCGTCTGGCACGATCTAAATCATAGCCATTCGGGCGGTCGCCGTTTGAAAGTCGATGTGGGCGATCAATACGATCAAAAACCGCAGGAAGCCATTTCATCAGGCGAACATCTCCAAGGTCAGCAAGCGGCCCCTGCTCCCCATCCCCATTAAATAACCCGCTAAAAAACATGGTTAATTTTGGCTTACCGAAAGGTGGGCCAAATTTGCTTTTGTTAATCCCATTTCATTAGAATGATCATATACAAACGAGGATTTCTGGCTTATGGCCGACTGGGAAAACATAGAAAGAGGAAGGCGCGCAGCACAAGAACGCGCGGCTGCCGTGCGTGTCGCCCAACCGCAGGCAGAAGATATTCAAGAAGATATACCTGCAGACTTCACCTACACTTCCGGCGGAGCCATTCAACTATTCACACCGACGCCCACGCCTGAACCTGATCCTGCACCACAACCCAAGCAGGAAAAAAACTGGTTTGAACAAGCGACAGACGCAATCAAGTCAGCGTTTGGGATCAAGGATGAACGTTCCCAAGAGGATATTGCTGCGGAGCAACGCGAACTTTCGGCGATGGGTTTGTATGCCAGCGAAGGCCATGGTTATTACGCCGACGGCATCGCGGGCGAAGTAACAGAACACGCCCGAAAATTGCGCGATGATGAGGATTACGCATTGCGCTATCTCGAAGAGCGCATTTCCAACGAAGGGTTTCTCGGCTCTATAAGCGACGGCAAGCACGAAAAAGAAGTTCTGATGCTTGAAGCCGCGATCAATCGTTCGCGCACGCTTCAAGGTCTTGAACCTTTACCCGTAGACGGCGCTCTGGATGCCGATACGCTGGCCGCAGTCCAGCAATACAAAAACAATTATGAAGTCGAAAACAAAACGGTTATCGACCGCGCCGTAGATTTCGTAGAGGAGATCGTTGCGCCCCGCCCCGCCCTTCAGGTTCAGGAACGCGAGATAGAACGTCAACGCCAATCCGACACACCGATGAACGACCGTCAGGAACGTGTGACGGGCATTATGGGCGCAGCCGCCGAAAGATTTAACATTCCTCCCGAATTGATGGTCGGCATCTGGCATCACGAAACAAGCTTTTCCTGTAGTCCGATGACAAGTAGCACGGGGTGCCAAGGTGACTGGCAGTTCGAGCGTGCCACCATGCGGAATGTGGTACGTTTATATGGCGATGATATCGAAGCAGTTTTGCGCGAAGAAGGTCAAGGCGAAATGGCCAATGCGGTGGCCGACATCCAACGCCGCCTTTTACACGGACAAAGCGTCAGCGCCGCGGAACTGGATGCGTTCCGTAATTCACCCGAGATTTCCACTGTGGCCGCCGCCGCTCTTATGCGCGACAACGCGGGATCTTTGCGTCTGGGCAATACGATCGAGCAAAGTGAATACGGCATCATATATGCAGGATATAACGGTGGTCTGGAAAACGCCCGCGCCATGCGCGACGGCGGTGTGATCACGAATACAGATTTCCTGAACAGCAATACGGTTGGACGCGTGGCCAGAAACCATGATGCCCAGCGCGCGCATTATGACGACGCGGTCACAGAAGGCATTACCGAAGGCCGCAGCTTGCTTGCCGCCGTCCGCGGCGGCGCAACGGGCCGCGATGCAAACATGCAAGTGGCTGAAAGCTTCCAGGCCCGCGCCATTGTCCGCAACGAAGGCCCTGCAGGGGCAGCGGAACGCGTTCAATTGACCAACCGTTTTGGCGCGGCCTCGGAAAACATCGACTTCGGCAAAATGGTCGGGGATCTGGTCAACGAAGGCATTCAAAACGTTCAGGGACTTATCCGCCAGTTTACCGGCGGAACGCCAAATCTGACCGCATAAAATGCCAGACAACAAAAAAGGCCCGCACATTGCGGGCCTTTTGTTTTGAGGGATAATTATGCCGCGACTTTCTGGGCCGCCGAAACGAGATCTTTCACAGCATTCACAGAATTTTCGAACATTTTTTGTTCGTCCGCATTGAGTTTGATTTCGATGATTTTTTCGACACCGTTTTTACCTATGATAACAGGAACGCCGATATAAAGGCCCTTCACACCGTATTCACCGTTCAGTTGCGCGGCGCAGGGCAGAACGCGTTTTTTGTCTTTCAGATAGCTTTCGGCCATAGCGATTGCCGAAGAGGCAGGGGCGTAATAAGCCGAGCCGGTTTTCAGCAGAGCCACAATTTCGGCACCGCCGTCACGTGTGCGTTGAACGATTTTGTCCAGCTTCTCTTGCGTCGTCCAACCCATGGTAACGAGGTCGGGCAAAGGAATGCCGGCAACGGTGGAATAACGTGTTAAAGGCACCATCGTATCACCGTGACCGCCGAGAACGAAGGCGGTGACATCTTCTACCGATACCTTGAATTCTTCGGCGAGGAAGTAACGGAAACGCGCGCTATCCAGAACGCCAGCCATGCCGACGACTTTTTCAGGTTTGAAGCCCGTAACCTGTTGCATGATGCCGACCATCGCATCCAGAGGATTGGTGATGACAATAACGAAGGCGTTCGGTGCATGTTTCTTGATGCCTTCGCCGGCCGTTTTTATGATGCCGGAATTAATACCGATCAAATCGTCACGGGACATGCCCGGCTTGCGCGGAACGCCAGCGGTCACGATGATGACATCGGAATCTTTCAGAGCGGCGTAATCGTTGCTACCCGTGTAATTGCAGTCGAACATTTCGACCGGCGAGGATTCAGCCATATCGAGGCCTTTGCCTTGCGGGATGCCTTCGGCGATATCGACGAGGACAACATCTCCCAGTTCTTTCAAACCAACGAGGTGCGCCAGCGTGCCGCCGATCATCCCTGCTCCGACCAAACCGATTTTTGCGCGTGCCATATATATGTTCCTTTTTAGAAGCGTTGAATCTTATGTGTGAATCTATCACCCGCGCCATTAAGCACAAAGACGATTAATATTGTATTGATTGACATAAATCTTTATTCGATACCGATGACGTCGAGCTGTAGCCGCATGATTTCGGGCGAAATCGGGTAGTCCGTGCCACCGCGGGGATAGATCAACTGCGAGGTGGGAATGCGTCCCAATGTCTGTTGGAGTTTGAGCGCCAGCCGCGCGGAAAAACCCGCCCGCCAGCACACCGCGCAGATGGATTTCGGCGCGCGCACATCGAAAACTTTTGCGACATCGTTCATGGAGGCATTGGCGCGCAAGGCCAGCGCTGCGATAACGAATTCGCGGTCTTGCATGGCGATGGCATCCGTGATGACTTCTTCGGTGAGATCGTCGGTGGTATGGAATTTTTGCGCACGCTCGATAGGGTTGGAGCGGTCGAAATTCCTACGACGATCTTCTTCGAACGCGATGCGGCGTTGGATGATCTCGGATATTTCCTTGATGCTCGCTTCGTCCAGATCACTGCGTTCCAAAAGCAATTTGCGTACCGATTTATCGACATAGGCGGCAAGTTTGCGCGCCATCAGCGGGGGAAGTGCTTTACGTGCCACAAGCGGTTTGTGCCATTCGGTATGTTCCTTGGCACGCTCCACAATATGTTCGAGAAGCTCTTGGGAAATCTGCGCGCCGTTATTATTGAGCAAGATGCCTCCCGCGACCACATTGCCCGTGTCGATAATGGCTTGGGAAACGCGGTTGGACAGCATTTTACGCCCAGCGATAGCTTCGGCAGCCCAGTTGGCAGGATGGGTTTTCAGGATGTCGATCATATCGTCATCACCCAGCGCGGCGCAAAACCGCAAGATAGGTTCCGACACTTCGCGCTCCAGATCGCGCGCCAATTGAGCGGCAAGTGCGGGCGGCGTGGCGGCATAATCTTTAAGAGTCTCGGCCAGCGCCTTTCTGATTTTCAAAACCTCGTCCAGCGCCAGCATGCCCAAAGACTGCACCGCGAAGGCATATAACTGGCTGTATTTTTCTTCCGTCAGCGATGGCAGGATTTTCACGAGCTTGCGGGCGATGGTGAGGCGCACATCTTCGTCACGGTCCTTGGAGAGCAGCGGCGCGGCCTGCATCGGCGTCGATGGATTTCCCGCAGCGGCCTTTCTTACCTGCGGTGAAGGGTCCTTGTCGGAAAGATAATACAAGATCTCTTGGGTTGTGCGTTCATTTCTGGCAAGCGCAATGCGGTCTTTCTCTGATCCCTTTTCCGCCAGCGTTTTTTCATCGGCAAAAAGCATGTTTTTGGATTTTACGGGGGAAAGAAAATCCAGAATACCCATTATTTCCCCTCCAGATATGAACTGGATTGCATTTCGCGCAGGCGTGAAATCGTGCGTTCGAATTCGAATTTATATTTGTCGTCGTGATAGAGTTTTTCGGGCGCGGTTTCGGCCGTAAACAAAACACGTTTGCGTGCATCGTACAAAACATCGACCAGCGTCATCAGGCGTTTGGTTTCGTTGTTGCGGTCATATCCCATACGTGGAATGCCTTCGACGAAGACGGTGTGGAATTGTTTACCGATGCTCAAGTAGTCTTCCGCGCCGTGCGGTTGTTCACACAGTTGCTGGAACGTAAAACGCGCAACGCCATCTGCAGCTTTGACTTTTATATCACGCCCTTTCACGCGGACAATTTTTTCTTCTTCCGGCGCACCGCCCGACAATTGATGGAAAAAGATATTCACCTTTTCCGTCGTGGCACGGTTCAGCGGATACAAATATGTCTCTAGGTTTTGCACGGCCTCGGATCGGTAATCTGTCGGGGAATTCAGATGCACGACTTCCATCCGTTCTTTTACCAGCGCGATAAACGGCAAAAACCGTTCGCGCTGCAGTCCACCTTCATAGAGACTGTCAGGCGGCCAGTTGGTGGTGACGACCACAGCCACGCCGTAATCGAACAATGCGGTGAAAAGGCGCGACAAAATCATGGCGTCCGCCACATCCGTCACATGGAATTCATCGAAACACAGAACTTTTGTGCCGTCGGCAACATATTTCGCATACAGCGGCAACAAATTGTCGACCGCACCGCCCGAACGGCGCGTGTGCAGCCAGTCCTGCGTTTCGATCATGAATTCGTGAAAATGTACGCGGCGTTTTTTGATGGATACAGGCAGGCCTTTGTAAAACATATCCATGAGCATGGATTTGCCGCGCCCGACGCCGCCATAGATATAAACACCTTTGGGATTTTTCTTCTTTTTAAAAAGTCCGCGTTTGGCGACCAGTTCATCGCGCAGACGCTGTAACACGCGCGCAGCTTTATCCTGCTCCACGTCCGCCGCAATTAAACCCGATGTAACCTTTTGTTTGTAGGAATCATACAGGTTTTGCATGGCGCGCCTTCTCTATACGGGAAACCAAGAATATAGAGAACTCGTACAAAAGGCATATCGGCACGGCCAGCGCGAACTGGCTGAACACGTCAGGCGGCGTGATAAAGGCGGCGATGGTGAAGATGATGACTATGGCGTATTTGCGCGTTTCCCTGAGCGTCGCAGCGGTGACCATGCCCGCGCGTGCTAAAAGTGTAAGCAATACGGGCAATTGGAAGCAGAGGCCGAACGCGAAGATCAACGTCATGATCAAATCGAGATATTCGCCGACGCGCGCTTCGAGCTGGATAGGCAAAATAGTTTCCGCGCCACTGCTTTGAAAGCTCAAGAAAAATTTCCACGCGACGGGAATGATTCCGTAATAAACGAGCGCTCCGCCCATAAAAAACAAAACCGGTGTCGCAATCAGGTAAGGAAAAAACACTTGTTTTTCGTTTTTGTACAAGCCAGGCGCGACGAACATCCATATCTGGGCAAGGATAATAGGGAAGGTTAAAAAGCATCCGGCGAACAAGGCAACGCGCAGATATGTAAAAAATGCTTCCGTCAAACCCGTATAGATCAGACGGTTGGTGGAGCCTTCTCCCATAGCATCCGCCAGAGGCGCGACGAGAAACGCATAAATCGGTTCGCGCAGAATATAACAGATCACCGTACCTATAATCATCGCAGCGAACGCCCAGAGAATGCGGCGGCGAAGTTCCGTCACATGCGCGGTGAGCGATGCCATTACCGATTCATTCTCCATCGGCTTTTTTCTCATCTGTTTTCGGAGCTTCGAAATTCACGCCTTTGCGCAATTCTTCGATATCCCCGACTTTCAGGATTTCATCGAATTGCTGGGACATGGCGAATTTCATGTACTGGATGCGGCGGAAAAACCGGCCGATCTGATACATGATTTTGGGAATATCCTTCGGCCCGATCACCAGAACGGCGATCAAGACGATCACCAGCAGTTCCGACCAAGCGAAGTCGAACATTGTTAGAGGTCTTTCTGTTTGTCTTCGATCTTCTTGGGCGTGATGTCGTCATCGGACATGCCCTTCTTGAAGCTTTTGATACCTTTGGCGAGGTCTTCCATGACGCCGGAGATGCGGCCCCTGCCAAACAGCAGGAACACGACAACCACGACCACGAGAATATGCCAGATGCTGATGCCCATAATTATTTCCTATTCTTCTTCGTCGTAACCTTCAAATTCATCGTCCTCGGCATCCTTGTGACCCGAGAGAACTTCGGCGGCAGACATATCCGCATTGTCAAACAGATCGCGCGCGTCGGGAACCGTTTCAATGGCGGGGCGTCTATCGAGTAAACCCGCGGCCTTCAAATCTTCTAGACCCGGCAGCTCCATAATAGACCCCAGACCGAAATGATCAAGGAACGTCGTGGTCGTCACCCATGTGAGCGGACGACCCGGTGTTTCGCGACGTTTGGAGGGTTTGACCCAGCCCATTTCCAGCAATTGATCAATCGTACCCTTGTGGGTGGCTACACCGCGGATATTTTCGATTTCGGCGCGCGTGATCGGTTGGTGATATCCGATAACGGCGAGCGTTTCCAGCGCCGCGCGGGACAGGCGGCGTTCAACATCTTTTTCAATCGTGAGCGCGGAGGCCACTTGCGAAGACGTTCTGAACGCCCATGCGCCGCCGACTTCGACCAATTCGATTCCGCGGTCGGTGTATAGCCCTCGCAATTCCGTGAGCAAAACATTCAAATCCGCATCCGACGGCAGGCGCTCATGAATCGATTGCGGCGTCAGTGGATCGGCGGACGCGAACAACATTGCTTCGAGCACTTTCAATTGTTCAGTTTGTTCCGGTGTCATCGTCTTCACTCTCTTCTAATGAATCTTTGGGTTCGTCCGTGATGGCGGGACGGTTCGCGGTACGCAGATATATGGGACGGAACAAACCGTCCTGACGGATTTCGATTTTGCCTTGTTTCGCAAGCTCCAAACCTGCCGTAAGCGTAGACGCCAGCGAAGAACGCAGCATCAACGGGTCTTTGATATTTTCGGGCAGGAAGCTTTGCAACGTTGTCCATACTGAAAACGGACCGGATTTGGGAAGATTGCCGAGCATCTTCGCCATGCGTTCGATCGCCTCTTCCATCGTCATCACGTTGAAGACGGGAAGTTCGTACACGCTTGCTTCCGCACGGCGGCGGATATCGCCGTAGGCTTTCAGCAAATCATAAAGCGTGTCTTTGTAAGTGGCGTTATAGGCAACGCGCAAACCTTCGGGCGCGCCACGCGTGTGGATGTTGATGCCGAGTTGCGGACGCGCCATCAGTTTCGCAGCGGCTTCGCGCATGGATTCCAGACGGCGCAATTGGAACGCCAAAGCTTCGGCCATCGCCTCGCCCGACGGTTCGCCCGTTTCGTCTTTTTCGCGCGGCAACAGCAGGCGTGATTTCAGATAGGCGAGCCACGCCGCCATGACGAGATATTCGGCGGCGAGATCTAGACGCAAATCTTTCGCGCGTTCGATGAATTCAAGATATTGACGGGCGAGTTGCAAAATGGAAATTTCGCGCAAATCCACCTTCTGGTTGCGCGCCATTTCCAGAAGCACATCAATCGGGCCTTCGTAACCGTCAATGTTGAGGAGCAAAGCATCCGCTTCATGACCGCCTTCACCGAGGGTCATGGCCGTAAAGTCAGGCGGCGGATCTTCTTCGAACACGGCTTGCATCAAACCTTCTTAAGCTTTCTTCACGCAAAGGCGGACAAGCCTTTGCAATCTCTTCCATTTCATTCAGATGACCCGCGCAATATAGCGCGATATCCATTCCCGCTTCCAGTGTTTTAGCCACTCTATCCGCAGGGTTGCCGTAGCAGGAAAGCGCACCCATGCAAAGGTCGTCCGACACCAAAAGCCCCTGGAATCCGAGGTCCTCGCGGATGACTTTGATGACCTTTTTGGACACCGAAGCGGGGTCTTTTTCATCGATGGATTTGTAGATGATATGCGAAACCATGCCCCAGATTTCGAGCCCGAATTTCTGGTCAATTACGTCATAAAACGGTTTAAAATCAACAGCTTGTAAATCATTCAGCGAGGCTTCGACCACGGGCAGGTCGTGGTGGGAATCCAGATGCGATCTGCCCTGCCCCGGCATGTGTTTGATGACGGGCGTGATGCCGTTTTCGAGGAAGACTTCACAGGCCAGAATACCCAAAGCGGAGACGATGGCAGGTTCCGAGGAGAAAGCACGGTCGCCGATGGCCTGATGGGTGTCGGGAAATAAAACGTCCAGAACGGGCGCGCAATCGACGTCGATTCCCACCTCCGCCAGATCTTTCGATATGCCCCGAATCGTATCGGTAAGCAGGTTTTTGTCGTTGGAATTACCGATCTCTTTCATCGACGGATAGTCACGCCAGTGCGGCGGACGCATGCGGCGTACCCGTCCGCCTTCCTGATCGATCAGGATCGGACAGTCGCGCCCGACAGAAGCACGTAAATCCGCGCAGAGTTTTTTGAGCTGGGCAACGTCTTCGATATTGCGGGAAAAAAGAATGAAGCCCAAAGGCTGAAACGCGGCGAAGAATTTTTTCTCGTCATCCGAGAGTTCCTTCGCCGCGCAAGAAAGTATTACGGGTTTCATTTCCCTGCGACGAGGCAGGAACCGCCTTTGGCTTTGATGTCATTACAGATGCGCGTGGCATCGGCTTTGGACATCGGGCCAGCTTGAATACGGTGGAAGATCCCTTTCGCGCCGAGATTGGCTTCCTGCGTGCGGAAATCAACGCCGGACAGACCGGAATATTTCGCCTGCAGTTTTTTGTATTCGCCAGCGGCGCCCGTCGTGGATTTCACGGAAGCGAGCTGAACATAAGAGTTACCGGGAGCAATGGCTTTGGAAGCGGTCGTGCCGGCCGCAGACTCTATCTTGGCGGCATTGTCTGCTTCAGGCGCGGGTTCTTTCACAGCGTCTTTAAACGCTTCTGGGACGGTGGCCGCGGCGGTTTGCTGAGAAGCGGTGGCTTCTTCGTTCGTTCCGATCGCTTCTTTCACGAGCGCGTCGTTCGAAGGAGGCTCAACCGATTCCAATTTGGCGAGCGTCTCTTCGACTTCGCCGCCGGTTTTGTTATCGGCGGTCGTGATCGGAGCAGGCTCTTCCAGCGGAACAGGTGCGCCGCCCGGCTGGTCGCCTTCGGTGTTCAGACCTGCGAAGGCTTGGGATTTGTTGAGCGGTTCTTCCGTGCCTTCATCGGCGAGGATATTTTCCGTGCCTTCGGGCTTTTGTCCGTCAACGGAGGAGAAGACGGTGGAATCACGGTAGGGAATTTCCATGCCGCCCGGATTGTCGGGCGCGGTTTTATAATCGGTGG
>DLGR01000001.1:29781-46445 GCA_002482805.1 Micavibrio sp. UBA7689
GCACGATAGGCACGCTCTCCGAAGCATCGTCTTGCGAGTCAGGATAACTGCCCCAAACGATCGCCCCCAAAAGGATGACCGCGGCAGCGACCGAAACAATCGCGAATTCGCGCTTGCGGTTAGAGATAATATTCAGGACCTGATCGAAAAACCCGTCAGAATCCCCCTCGTCAAAATCATCATATTTTTTTCCCATGAGTCGGATGCTATGAAAAAACGTGGGGGGTGTAAAGAGCAGAGTTGGTTAATATTCACGGATTAAACAACTCTATCTATAGGCAATTTTTGACTTCTCAATAATTTTAGAGGGGTAGCTATATCTTCTTGAGGCATTCATTAAGGCATGAGAGTTTAATAACTCTTCTGCTTTAGGCCCTAATACAATTTCTAAAAAAGAATCCTTATCAATTACTACATCAATATAAGGTCTAACAATATTATCTTTGATTCTAAATAATAATTCTTTTTCTACCTCTTCTTGCTTAAGAACTTTTATTAAACGCCACTCTTCCTCGTCCTTGTAATTTTCCGATTTGCACGCGACTACGTCGCCTAAAAGCGCCCCATAAGATTCATTTACAAAGACCATGGCAAGACGGGGATCCATCACCTGAAAAACTTTATAAGCACGATCATAAATATTTTTCACAAACTCTTCTTTTTTTGCGGCATCTTTGTAACAAACTTTTATAGCTAAAATACCTGCTTCTTCAGTTGTAAAAAAATGCTGCCCATCTATGCCCTTAAAACCAATTGCAACCCCTCTACCATCATCTGCATACGGCATCCATTGCCTAAGATCGTCTATTTTCTCACTTAAGCATGAAATAAAAATATTTGATTTTATATAAGTAAAGCCTTTGGGATTTACACCAATTTTTGCAAAATCCGAATAGGCCTTCTCTAAGAGTTTTTCATCAAACAAACTAAAAGACGTTTTAAGATTTAAACTATGAACCAAAAAGCTCATCGTGTAGGCGAATTGTGGGTTTTCTCTAAGATAATAATCAAGCAGCTCATTATGTACTTTGTTCAGTATCTTAAGCCCCCCTTCAATTTCTTCAGGGTCGTTACAATAGCGAATATCAGTAAATCTAAGCGTAGATTTTTCCAAAATAGATAAACAAGCTGATAAATCAGTGTAATGATAGAGTGTGCCGCTTTTTGTACCCAAAGAGTCATTAAGTATCATAAGACACTCATCATGAGACGCCGTTAAAGCCGCACCTAGTTGCTCAACTGTAGTAATTGTTGCGGTCAAATCACTTATCCCAATAGAGATCAAATAATCTTTCATGTTCGCGGATGGCATATCTGTCCGTCATGCCTGCGATGTAATCGCAGACGATGCGCGCGCGTTTGGTGTCGTCGATCATGCCGCCCGCTTCGGCCACGCGTGTTTGCCAGTGTTCAGGCAATAAATTCGGTTTTTCCTGAAACGCGTTGAACAAATCCGCGATGATGTGTTCCACTTTCGCCCGCACGCGCATGACCGTGTAATGGCGGTACATGCGTTCATATAAAAACGTGCGGAGCTCTTCAACCTTTTCGGCCATGGGTTCGGAAAAGGCCACCACGGCCTGCGCAGCGTGGCGCACATCGTCGGGCGTTGTGGCTTTTAGCTTTTTCAGGCGTTTGTTGGATTCGGTAAGTACGTCCTGCACCATGCCGCCGATCATTTCGCGGATGGTTTCCTGCACAAGATAATGTTCCGCAATATCAGGATAGGATTTTTTCACATCGTTGATGATTGCTCCGAGCATCGGAATCTTCTGGATATCGGCAAGGCCGAACATGCCCGCGCGCAGACCGTCTTCCACATCGTGGTTGTTATAGGCGATGTCGTCGGCAATCGCGGCGCATTGCGCCTCGACACTCGCAAACGTTCCCAAACGCAGGTCCGTTTGTTTTTGAATCGCGGCGAGCGTGACGGGCATGGGGCCGAGAACAGGGCCGTTATGTTTGACGATCCCTTCCAGCGTTTCCCACGACAAATTCAAACCCGGCCAGCGGTGATATTTCCGCTCCAGCGTCGTGACGACACGCAAAGATTGATCGTTGTGCTCGAAACCGCCATAGGGCTCCATGCATTTTTCCAAAACTTCTTCGCCTGTGTGTGCGAAGGGCGTGTGGCCTAGATCGTGGGAAAGCGCTACGGCCTCCGCCAAATCTTCATTGACCATAAGCGAACGCGCCAAGCTCCGCGCGATTTGCGAAACTTCCAACGTGTGCGACAGTCGCGTTCGGTAATGGTCGCCCTCGTGATAGACGAACACCTGTGTTTTGTATTTCAGGCGGCGGAAAGCCGAGGCATGGATAATACGGTCGCGGTCCCTCTGAAACGGGGTGCGGGTCTTGCTCTCTTCTTCCTCGAATATGCGCCCCTTTGATTGGTCGGGGCGGCAGGCATAGGAGGCAAGCGGCAAAGCGCAGTAATTATAGGCGGGCTGGTTGTCTTGGGTCGGGGCTTCTTTCATAGGGTGCGATTGTAATGAGAGTGGAAAAGATACACAAGACACCTTATATATATGAGTATGAGCGGAATTACCCTTACAGACGGCCTTATCAAGCGCATCAAGGAATTACAGGCGAAGGACGGAAACCCGGCGCTGAAACTCCGCATCATGGTGGATGGCGGCGGATGTCAGGGGTTCGAATATAAATTCTCCCTGGACACCGAAGTGAAACCAGACGACGAGGTTTTCGAACGCGACGGCGTGGGCGTCATCATCGACGATGTGTCCCTGCCCTTCATGAAGAACGCAGTCATACACTTCACGGATGATCTGATCGGCGCGCATTTCGAAGTGCAAAACCCCAATGCAAAATCATCCTGCGGTTGCGGAACCAGTTTCTCCGTCTGAGGTTTGTAACCGTATGAGACATATTTTATACATTACTTTGGGTGTTTTATTGATTTCATTTCCTGCCTCCGCAAAGGACACGGAAATGTTCGGGTATAACCCGAAACTCCCCGAACCGTCGAAATCACTTGTCCCGACAGTCAATACCGCCAAAGCCGTGGGATGGAGCAAGCCCGACAAACCGATCGCAGCGCTCGGTTTGAGCGTGAACAAATTCGCAGGTGAACTTGACCACCCGCGCTGGATTTATGTTCTGCCCAACAATGACGTTCTCGTCGCAGAAACCAACAAACCCGCGAAAGAAGATAAAGGCATTAAGGACTGGGTGATGGGCAAGGTACAAAAACGTGCGGGCGCGGCAACCATGAGCGCCGATCGTATCACACTTCTGCGCGACACTGACAATGACGGCGTTGCGGATGTACGGCACACATTTCTGGAAAATTTACATTCACCGTTCGGCATGGCTCTCATCGGTAATGATTTCTATGTCGCCAACACTGACGCAGTTCTGAAATTCAATTATGTGGAAGGACAAACTGGCATCAAGGGCGATGGCGTGAAAGTTGCCGACCTTCCCGCCAATGAACCCAACAGCCACTGGACAAAAAATATTATCGCGAGCAAGGACGGAACAAAGCTTTATGCATCCGTAGGTTCTAACAGCAATGCTGCCGAAAACGGCATGGCTGCGGAAGAATGGCGCGCGGCAATTCTGGAGATTGATTTGCAAACAGGAAAGACGCGGCCATACGCCACAGGACTTCGCAACCCTGTCGGCATGGGATGGAACCCTGTAACCGAAGAATTGTGGACGGCAGTTAACGAGCGTGACGAACTGGGCAACGAGCTTGTCCCGGATTATATGACCTCGGTGAAGGACGGCGGGTTTTATGGGTGGCCATATTCTTACTTCGGACAACATATTGACGAGCGCGTGGAGCCACAACGACCCGAACTTGTCGCCAAAGCCATCATTCCCGATTACGCGCTCGGAGCGCACACGGCGTCTCTGGGCCTCGCCTTCTACGAAAATGATTTGCTGGGTCCGCATTACAAGAACGGTGTATTCATCGGCCAGCACGGTTCGTGGAACCGAAATCCGCGCAGCGGCTATAAGCTCGTATTTATCCCGTTCGATGCAAACGGCAAACCTGTGAACAAACCACCCGAAGACATATTGAGCGGGTTCGTTAGCGACAAGGACGAAGCGTATGGACGCCCCGTCGGCGTGGCCGTCGACCAAAACGGCGCGGTTTTGATGGCGGATGACGTCGGAAACATCATCTGGCGGGTTGTTCCGGCCACTTCGCCTGCGTCTGGCGCGAAACCATAATCCCCTATATAAAGGCTTCCATGAAAATCGTTACGTGGAACGTCAATTCTATCAAAGTGCGCACACCCCATGTCCGGCGTTTTCTGGATCGTGTACAGCCTGACATATTGTGTCTGCAGGAATTGAAAGGGCTAGAATTTCCGCACGAGGCTTTCGAAGGGTACCGCATTCATGCGATCGGCCAGAAGGCCTACAACGGCGTCGCCATCCTCTCCAAATTTCCGTTCGAGGTTATCCACCCTCGTTTGGCGGGTGAGGATACCGACGAACATGCGCGGTATCTGGAAATCGAGGTCGAAGGTGTTCGTCTCATCAACATTTATCTGCCCAACGGCAACCCTTGGCCCGGCGAAAAATTCGATTACAAGATGCGCTGGATGGACCGCCTCTACTCACGCTTGAAAGATTTGCGCGAGCAAGAAATTCCGTTCGTCATCACGGGCGATTTCAATGTCATTCCCGAAGGGCGCGATTGTTGGGACCCAGAATTGTGGGAGAACGACGCGCTCTACCGCATTGAAACGCGGGCGAAATTCCGCGCACTTTTAAATCTCGGTTTAACCGACGCATTCCGCGTGTTCAACCAACAGGATGGCCAATACACGTTCTGGGATTATCAGGCGGGGCGTTGGCAAAAAGACCACGGCATCCGCATCGATCACTTCCTCACCTCGCCCCCCGTGACAGACCGCCTCATATCCTGCACCATAGACAAGGAACCGCGCGGCGAGGACAACCCGTCCGACCACACGCCCGTCATACTGACTATTGCATGAGAATCCATAACGCCATTCCCTTGCTCGCCCTCTTCCTGATTTCGGGATGCGCGGACACGCTCTACCCCTCGATGGACCAATACATGGCGAGCAAGAAATTGAAACAGCCGACCATCGGCAGCTTCCCGCATTGCCAAAATTACGATTGCGCCGTGGTGAAAAACGTCACGCTCGGCAAATCCGAATGGAAACGCATCGATAAAGCCTTCGGAAAAAAGGCGAAGACGGCGGAACAAGAGCGTGAAAAAATTGGCAAAATCATCGGCGTGTTCGAAGAAGTGCTGGGCCCCCTTACCAAGACAGAGGGCGACCGCGAAGGTACATTCGTGCAAACGGGCGACGGGCAGCTGGATTGCGTCGACGAATCTACGAACACCACCGTCTATCTCACTCTTTTACAACAAAAAGGCCTGATCAAATTCCACGAGATCGGCCAGCCCGAGGTGCGATACCCCCTGATTTCGGGCCGCGGATGGATGCACCAGACGGCAGTGATTACGGACATCAAAACGGGCGAAAGGTTCGCGGTTGATTCATGGTTCGAGGATAACGGGGTCCCCGCCTATATCGTCCCCCTCGAAGAATGGCGGAACGGCTGGCATCCCGACGCGGCCAAGACCAAAAAGGCCGCCGATTAGGGATTCACAAAGGCGGGGATTCGGCCTAAAATATTCAAGTTCTTAATTGATTCCCCCCTATCCACATCCGGATGCCCCCATGAACCAGAAAAACAAAATCAAACTTGCCGTTCTTTCCAGCTTCGCGCTCGCCGCCATTATGGTGGCCTGTACGCCCGTCGTCGAAGAATACCGCGAAATCACCGCGGAACGGATCGCCCGCCCCGCCTTTATGGTGGACCGCCGCTATGCAACGCCGGATATGGATTTTCTGTTGTGGGAACGCATGCACAAACATCATGAACCTGCTAACGTCTATATCGAAGGCGACGGCGAAGCGACCTATCTGAACCGCAACGTGTCCGAAGATTCATCACCCGAAAATCCCGTTGGTCTGCATCTCGCCTCCCGCGACAATGCAAGCAACCTTGTTTATATTTCGCGTCCTTGCATGTACAAGGAGTCGCCTGACCCCGAAGGCTGCAGCCCCGCGTTCTATACCAACCGCCGCTTCTCCCCCGAAGTACTCGCGGCTTATGACGAACTGCTCAATGAAATCAAACTGCGCTACGACATAACCGAATTCAATCTGATAGGTTATGACGGCGGCGCAAATATCGCGGCGGCTCTGGCCACCACGCGCAACGATGTGGCAAGCCTTCGCACAGTTGCAGGCAATCTCGTGCCTTCTATGATCTACGGCAACAAGGGTGCAGTGATTGATGCGGATTCCATCACCGCCGATAAAATCGCACCCGGCCTTGCCGAAATTCCCCAACACCACTTCATCGGCGCGGGTGACACAGTGGCTCCGCCTTCGGTGTATCATTCCTTCCGTCAATCGATGGGTGAATCAAATTGCGTTCATTACACACTGGTCCAAGATGCCGACCACGAACGCGGCTGGGTGGAGAAATGGCCGGATTTGCTGAAATCCTCGATGGAGTGCCCACCGCCTTATGTGCCCGTAGCGCTTCCCCCGCTCCCGCCCTCGAAAGACGGGCCGAATAAGTAAGAATTTAAAGCGGCCCCCAAAGAAATTAGAGGGGCCGTTTTTTATGGGCGGAGGGTAAAAGAGAAGTGATCCAGCGCAGGGTTTTGCGCGGCAAAGCCGCTGGCTTTGTGTTGATCGAATGTGGCAGGCGCGGCGGCATGGCTGTCCACATCATACCCTGCCTTTTGCATTAGTCTGGCCAATTCACCGCGTGCGGGAACGCGCAATGGAATGACGCCGTCGTTTAACTGCGCTTTCCATTGGGGGTCGCCGTCAGCATCATCATTGCGCATCTGATTGATAAAAGTAACACTGCGTGCGCCCGTGCCCGCAATTTGCGCGACCAGATCTTCCAAACCCTGTTCATCCAGATAAAAGGCCGCCGCATTAACGATAGCGTGATCGTAACCCTGCCCCTGCCATTCGCTTTTATATTCAACCTTGTCTGCAAGGTCGGGCGCTTTGGTTTGAATAAGGTCGTTGGAACGCTCTGCCGATGCCTGATCCGGAGCAGCCACCACCATGTGAATATTAAGATTCGGATGTTGTTTTTGAAGGTCGAAATACATGTTTTCGCGCGTCGTCGAAATCATCAAAATCTTGTACGGGTCGGATGAACCCTCTTTTTCCGCCTCTTCCAAGGCATATTCAACAAACGGGTGAATTTGATAGCTAAGGCCCGATGAAGGGATATCGCCCGCATGGACTCTCAATTGCGATTCCTGCGCCGCTTCGCGTCGCTCCGAAAGAACGGGATTATATGCTGTTGTGGTTATGCTTCCCGAATTCGGATCCACATTATGCCTCTTACACCATGCCAGATAATCGGGATGGGCAGGATCCATTTTCTCGCATGCATCAATAAGTGCCGCGCGCGATTTGAACGCGCCGACGATGGTATTTTTGCCGGGAACAGCATCTTCGAAATTAATGGATTGCATGGAAAAGATACTACACCAAAACGCTGCTTTTTGGTGCTGTTTTTATTGGTTAATTTGAAGATTTCGGAAGCAATGATTGGTTTAAATGGTGCTGCCGAAGCGGATTGAACGCTCGACCTCTCCCTTACCAAGGGAGTGCTCTACCACTGAGCTACGGCAGCCAAAGTGCGGGGAAATTACAATATATTCCCGCCCCTGTCACCCCCCGAATTTACACGTAAAAACAGGGCCGTAATGGCCCTGTTTTCGTGAATTTAACGTTCTTAGAAATGGTAGGCGACGCCCAGACGCAGATCGTCTTCATCGGGGTCGATACCGTCTTCTTCACCATAGAAGGTGTGGGAGTAATCCAGCCTTACGCCGAAATCCTGATACGCGATAAGTTCGGTGCCGATACCAAGTTCGAAACCGTGATAGGTTTCATCACCGGAAAGACCTGCCGCAGTGGCTTCGTATTCAGCTTGGCGATAACCCACAATACCGTATGGCTTGATGCCGAGCGGCATATAATTGTCGACGAAGGACAGACCCGGACGGAAGCTCACGCCCCATTCATGGTCTTTTTCAGCACTAACAGGAACGCCGCCCACCGTGCCGTCATCATCGGCATCGGACCATGCATAGTGGAATTCGATAGCACCATTAATGCCCAGACCGAGCGAACGATCCAAAAGCGCATCCAGCTGATAACCTAAGAACAGACCGTAATCACCGCCGTTGATGTCGAAATCGGTGCCGATATCGGTTTCCGCATCCGTCCAGCCATAACCGGCGAAACCACCGACATATACGCCTGACAGTGGCGAAGGTTGACCCTTAACATAGGGCTCTTGGGATTGAGCGAAAGACGGCGCGGCGAAGGTCAAAAAGGCCGCCGTGGCCAGCAAAAAACGTGTTGTTTTGAACATAGAAAATCTCCGTTGAAAGGGGTGCAGGCTTTGGTAACGCCCTATCTCAACGGTGAGGGGGATGAATCGTTCCGCCCGCCCTAAATTCCTTTGCAGAGTGTGACATTTTGGCTATAGTCCGCTGGTTTTCGGAAAATAGAGGCACCATGGGCAACAATACAACGGAAAATAGCCGTAAAGCCGCCGCTTTAAAGGTGGAAAAACGTGCGGCCGCCCTTCGCGAAAACCTGAAAAGACGTAAGACTAGCGAAGCAGCCAGAACAAGCGATAAAGAGGGAAACAATGCCAAATCTCAAGACCGCCAATGACGACGAAGCCGCCGCCGCGCTAGCCGCGAATTCCCTGCCCGGAATTCTGGCCGACCACCAGATCAGAGAGCTTTCCCAAAAGCACGAAATGATTTCCCCGTTCGTGGAAAAACAAAACCACGCGGGCGTGATTTCCTATGGGCTGTCTTCCTATGGTTACGACGCGCGCTGCTCGAACGAATTCAAAATATTCACGAATGTCGATAATGCTATTGTCGACCCGAAAGCCTTTTCCGAGAAAAGCTTCGTCGACCGCAACGCCGATGTCTGCATCATCCCGCCCAATTCCTTCGTGCTCACGCGCTCTGTAGAATATTTTAAAATTCCCAAAGACGTGCTGGTGATATGCCTCGGCAAATCCACGTATGCAAGATGCGGTTTGATCGTCAACGTCACGCCGCTCGAACCCGGCTGGGAAGGCCATGTGACATTGGAGATTTCCAACTCCACGCCCCTTCCCGCCAAAGTATATGCGAATGAAGGCGTGGCACAGTTCCTGTTCTTCAAAGGATCCTCCCCTTGCGAAGTCTCCTATGCCGACCGCGCGGGAAAATATATGGGCCAAAAAGGCGTAACCTTGCCAAGAATGAAAGATGATGGCCGAAAGTAAAAAAACAGCGACAGACGCACCCGCCAACGACCCCGCCGAAATTGCATCGGACGGCGCAGGTCAGGTTGTCGAGATCATCAAGGGCGAAGTGAAAGCTTCGAACCTCGAAAAGCTTATCGTGCGCGGCGGCAACCGTTTAAAAGGCGAAATCAAAATCAGCGGCGCAAAGAACGCGGCCCTCAAACATATGTGCGCGGCGCTCCTTACCGACCAGCCTGTGCAATTCAACAATATGCCCGTCACACTGGGCGATATGCGCACGATGGCAGAACTTCTGGATTATCTCGGTATGGTCGTGGCCTTGCGTTCCGACGGCGTTGCCTTCCTTAAGACGCCCAAAATCAAAACACATGTCGCGCCATATGATCTCGTGCGCAAGATGCGCGCGTCCGTTCTTACACTCGGTCCGCTGCTCGCACGCGAAGGACAGGCGGATATTTCGATGCCAGGCGGTTGCGCCATCGGCACACGCCCGATCGATCTGCACCTCGAAGGCTTCAAAGCCATGGGCGCAAACATCGAACTCGAAGGCGGCTACGTAAAAGCACGTGCGCCCAAAGGTTTGAAAGGCGCGCACATCACCTTCCCGTTCGTATCTGTTGGCGCGACGGAAAATATCATGATGGCGGCGACGCTGGCCGACGGCATCACTGTACTTTCCAACGCCGCACGCGAACCAGAAATTGTCGACCAAGGCAACGCACTCATATCCATGGGCGCGAAGATAGAAGGCCTCGGCACACCCGAAATTCGCATCGAAGGCGTTTCATCATTGAGTGGCACCACGCATTCCTGCCTGCCCGACCGCATCGAAACCGGCACGTATTTGTGCGCGGTGGGTTTGACAGGCGGCGAAGTACGTTTGAAGAATACGCGTACCGATTTCCTCTCCGCACTCATCGGGCCCTTGGTCAATGCCGGCATGGAAATCAAACAGGACGGCGACGATGTTTATGTTCACCGCAACGGCAGCCACTTGAAGGGGATCGATATCATGACCGAGCCCTATCCGGGCTTTGCTACGGATTTACAGGCGCAATTCATGGCGATGATGACGATGTGCAAAGGCGCGGGCATGATCACCGAAACCGTGTTTGAAAATAGATTTATGCATGTGCCCGAACTTTGCCGCATGGGCGCGGACATTACCATTCAGGGCAATTCAGCGATCGTGCGCGGTGTTGAAAAATTGAAAGGCGCAGAAGTAATGGCGACCGATTTGCGCGCCTCTGTCGCGCTCGTGCTCGCAGGCCTTGTGGCGGAAGGCGAAACTGTCGTCAATCGCATCTATCACCTTGACCGCGGCTATGAAAATATCGTGCAAAAACTCACGGGCGCGGGAGCCGATATCGAAAGAGTATAAATTTTTTGGGTGTCAAAGAGTATGACTGCCGATGTTATAGACCTTAGCGAATTCAATCTGGATTCCCTATACAACACGTTCAATATCGGTCGCGAAAACGCGGCTGCGAGGATGATTGTATCCCAAATATACCGCGATTCCCTCAGCAAACAAAAAGGCGACACGGCGGAAGAACGCAGACGCTCCGCGTTACAGGATACGGAAAAACGTATCAACTGGAATTATCCTATCTTTAACTCGTATTATGAAGATTTCACACAAACGCGCCCCGACCTGAACATGAATGCCTTGCGAATTGCCGTCATGCTCGACGGATGCGGAAGAAACGAAAGAACATTCCTGCCCGAAGATATAAGACAAGACGTGATGGATGTCCTGGAAGAGGCCGAAGGCGTATATAAAAGAGGTCCGTCGGAGTTGGGATATAGACGCGAGGAAACCGCGCTTTTGGTCCATGTGAGGATGATGGCAGAACTGAACGACGGCGAACAGATTCTGGTGGATCAGGATGCGGATGATCTGTGCTATCTCGTGGGAACGTCGCTTTATGCGTTCAAAAAAATTGTTAAGACAGAGATGAAGATAGGTTCCGTTATATATGATCGTATAGACAAAATGGAAGATACAGGCGTCGCTATTCTGAAAGACCATCCTGACGTGCCCAAAATCACCATCAGCCATCTTATGCTGGTCCCGCCATCCAGTCCCAGACCGGAAGTCGCACCTTCCCTGTAATTCGCCGCGTTGAACGCTTTCAATCTTCTGGATTTTCTGCATCTCCCCTGCTAATAACTATCACCATGACGAAACCGCAGAAAATCATACTCGCCCTGCCCAAGGGCCGCATTTTGAGCGAAGTAAAACCGTTTCTGGACGGTTGCGGCATCGTGCCTGAAACCGCGTTCTTCGATGACAATTCCCGCCTTCTGCAATTCAAAACGAATTTGCCCCATCTCGAAATCATTCGCGTGCGCTCTTTCGATGTGGCGACTTTTACCGCATTCGGCGCGGCGCATCTCGGCATCGCGGGATCCGACGTGCTCGATGAATTCAATTATTCCGAATTATACGCGCCCGTGGATTTGAAAATCGGTAAATGCCGCTTGTCGGTCGCCATGCACGAAGGTGAAATGGCCAAGGACAATCCACGCCAGTGGAGCCATATCCGCGTCGCGACAAAATACCCGAACCTGACGCGCAAGCATTTTGCAGCGCGCGGTGTGCAAACGGAATGCATCAAATTGAGCGGAGCCATGGAAATTGCACCGAGCCTCGGACTTGCACGCCGCATCGTGGACCTTGTGTCCAGCGGTGGCACGCTCAAAGCCAATAATCTCGTAGAGGTTGAAAAGATCATGGATGTGTCATCCCGCCTGATAGTCAATCGCACGGCACTGAAAACAATGCCCGAAGAAATGCAGGGCTGGATCGGGAAATTCCGTGAAACAGTGAAGGCGGCATGATCTCGGCGATCAAATCCATCACCCTGCACTATCCTGACGGGCACGCGCCCGCTTCCATGCAAAACGAACAAAAACAAGCCATTCAGGATTTATGCGCCGAAGGGGTTCTGGATTTCGCGAAAGATCACAAGGCTCCATACCACATCGACCTGTCCGTGCAGAACAAACAACTCGTCCTGCAGGCGACAAACGATGACGGCGCGGAACTGCCGCAACTCATACTCTCGCTTTCCCCGTACCGTTCCATCATCAAGGATTATTTCCTGATGATCGAAAGCTATGAGCAGGCGCGGCAGGAAGGCAACACTGTGAAATTGGAACCGATCGATATGGCGCGGCGCGGCCTTCACAACGAAGCGGCGGATCTGATGATCGAAAGATTGAAAGACAAAGCCACGATGGACCACGCTACCGCGCGAAGGCTGTTCACATTAATATGTGTGCTTCATATGGATCAGGCACGGCTCTGGCAGGGTTAGACTTTCGGTGCGGGCTCCGGCTCGACAACATCAGCCCAAGCATCGATTTGCGCCTGTCTTACCGCCCATTCTGTGTTATGGCGCGATTGGTTCACATCAATCGGCGGCATAATCTTTTGGGTGTTGCGTCTGACTCCGTCAAATATTTTGGTTGTACCTGTTTCGACTTTTATAATGGAACCGCTCATCGATACGCCTTTTTATCTATAATTTTTTCATAATAAATTACAAGATCCCCTGCTTTTCCAGCATAAAATACGGAATCCGGTTTGCAATTAGGCATTTGGCGGCGTATACAGTCTTCCACACACAATTATTAGGAAAACCGCACAGGTTTAAGGATTTATGGCGAAGGAAGATCTGATCGAGTTCAAAGGCGTGGTAGCAGAGGTTCTGCCCAATGCGATGTTCCGTGTGAAGCTGGAAAACGACCATATCGTTCTGGCACACACCGCCGGCAAGATGCGCAAAAACCGCATCCGCGTTCTCGAAGGTGATACCGTCGTTGTTGAAATGACTCCCTATGACCTTTCCAAGGGCCGCATTATTTTCCGTGAAAAATAAGCTGATCCTCGCTTCCTCCTCTCCGCGCCGTAAAGAATTGCTCGCGCAGATCGGGATTACACCCGATAAAATCATTCCCGCCGATATCGATGAAACGTTGCTCCCCAACGAATTGCCGCGTACGTTTGCGTTGCGGTTGTCCAAAGCCAAAGCGGAAAAGATCGCATTCGCACATCCTGATAATTTTATCCTCGCCGCCGATACGGTCGTCGCCGCAGGCCGCCGCGTGCTCGACAAACCCAAAGACGCGGACGACGCGCGACGCATTCTGGAAGTTTTATCGGGCAGACGGCATAAGGTTTTGGGTGGAATCTGCGTGATCGCCCCGAACGGCAAGATATTCCACCGTTTATGCGAAACCGTTGTATCGTTTCGCCGTCTTTCCAAGGCCGACATTGAGGCCTATATTGAGGGCATGGATTGGGAAGGAAAAGCGGGCGGCTATGCCATTCAGGGATTGGCCGCCACTTACGTGAAATTCATTTCCGGCTCGCACAGCAATATCATCGGGCTTTCGCTGTACGACACCGCGCAAATGCTCGAAAGCGCCGGATATAAAAAGGCCGGATAAAAAAGGACTATCGTCTTGGACATTATGGTCGAAGAATTGGACGGATGTTTATGGGTGGCGTCCACCGAAGGCGGAAGATTGGAAGGCCTTGAGGTCGATCCATCCGCCGAAGAAGTGCGTTGGGGCGCGGTCTACTGGGCCAAGGTCACGCGCATCGACAAAGCCCTCGACGCAGCATTCGTAGATCTTGACGGCAAGAACGAAGGGATTCTCTTCAACGCCGATGTGCGTTTCATCAATAAAAAGACCGGAGAGATTTTTAAAGGCGGCTCAGAATCCATCGCCAAAAAAATCAAGAACGGCGATATGATCGCCGTGCAGGCCAAAAGCGGCTATCTGCGCCACGAAGATGATTTTGATTTCGCGCGTGAAGACAAAAACACCAAAGTCAGCATGGATATCACCCTGCCCGGCCGTTTTTTGATTTACGCCCCTTTCATGGAAAAGAACGAGGTATCATCCCGTATCCGCAAAAAAGAACTGCGCACGCAGATGATGAAAATGATGAAGGCGTTTGAACCGTTGAAAGGCCTCATTCTACGCGCCTCATCTGAAGACACGCAGATGGATATCCTGCTCCGCGAAGCCAAACTCCTGCAATCGAGTTGGGACGCGCTACAGCCCCACCTGAAAGGCGACAAACCGAAACTTATCCTCCAAGGCGCGGATTCATTCCAGCGCACGATCGGCGATCAGGCAGGCCGGAATATCGACCGCATCGAAATCGTCACCATGGATCGTTATAAACAGATCGAGGCATGGTGCGAATTGTTCGGCCCAGACCTCGTGCCCAGAATAGTGCCGGTGGAACTGGAAGACCCCGATGCGGAACTCGCTTTGTTCGACCATCGCGGTATTTTGGGCGATATAGAGGATCTGTTTCAGGTATATGGCCTTCTTGCGAGCGGCGGTTCGATCATCATCCAGCAGACATCCGCCCTCACCTCCATTGATATCAACCGCGGTGGCGATGATCGCTCCGTCATGGAAATCAATCTCGAGGCGGCGGCGGAAATCGCGCGGCAAATACGCCTGCGCAATATCGGCGGCATCATCCTCATCGACTTTTTAAAGTTCTCCAAAAAGGCCGATCAGACGAAACTCTTGAAAGCGCTCGAGCCGATCTTTGACACAGACCCCTGCACCGTGCAGATCCACGGAATGACGGCCTTGGGCCTTGTCGAATTGACCCGCAAACGCCGCACCCCGCCCTTAAGCGAACGCCTTGATAATGTTGAGAGTTTGAACCACGGGACCTAGCCCATTTTGGGGGTGGACATGCCGTTTTCTTTCTTCTATAAGAAGCGCTTACCGAATTTACCCCCCTGTTGCCCAGGTAGCTCAGTCGGTAGAGCAAGGGATTGAAAATCCCTGTGTCGGCGGTTCGATTCCGTCCCTGGGCACCACTACACTTATCCCCCATAATCACACATAACCGCTTCCGACCGTAAAACCCCAGTATTCCCTAAGGTTTACTTGTTATTTACGTTCACTTTTGTTCTCCTGCTATCATGGACACTGCCCTACCCTCAATCACTGAAAGTTCAACCATACCCGGCGAATTGGACATGATTTAATATTGGTCAAAGGGTAAGGGCTAAAAAGGGCTATGGCGTGAGGGATTGGGGTTTGGCCACAGGGGCGGATTGCGGCTGAGTATCCAGCCCCAAAAGCGGGTCCATGGAATGGCCCGTCGTGGAGGCCGATATATTGGGTTTGTAATCCATGATATCTGGGTGCGCCGCCGCGGCCGCATCAAGAACCTGTTGTTTCTGTTCGGGAGCCAATCCTTCGTCACTGTATCGTCCGGGCATGCCTCTGACGGCTCTTGTTGCTTCTATGGTGGAGGCCAATCTTGCATCCTTGATTTCGTCCGGTGTCATTCCGCTTTCCGCTTCACGGCGTAATTGATCCGTCGTGGTGTAAGTAACATTGCCTGATTGTTGATTTTCGGAAAGGTAAGCCAGAACGTCCGCTTGCGGTGTATGCTCACCGCCACCGCTGGAGCCGTCCCCAAAGAAATACTGGCCATATCCTTTGCCATCAAATCCAACGCGTTCAACATCTTGCAGAACGAATGTCGTATTCGAACGAACGTCGGTCATATGGATCGTAGAGCCATAAAGAAATTTCCTGCCCGTGTAATAATCCGGGTCTTCCTCATATCGTTTTTCTTCGGGATATTCTCCGACACCCGGAATGGAAACCAGAAAATCTTCGCGACTTCCTTTCATGATAACCGTGTCATAGCCTGCACGACCGTCAATATATTCCAGTTGATTGCCGTATTGATCCAGTTGCGGGCTTTCCGGAGCCGTTACGCCACCGGACACGATCAGATCATCTGTCGGAGAGCCGGTGATGGACTGACCACCCTGGGATGTGCCCATCAGAACGTTTTCACCGCGTACATCGAACCCTTGGAGTTCTGCGCCGCTATGATCCGGGCCTACACGGCCTCTATCGACTTCCTGATCATGCATATTATTTATCCTGCCGTATGCAATTACATAATTATTGTAATCAGATACGGGCTAAGAAACAAATAACGATATATTATCTATATAAATCAGAGGATTAGTCTTCTTCCGGAAGGTTTACCATCCGAGATTTTTTCATCCTGAAGTGGAATTAAGCTTTAGCACCACTTAATCAAGCGAGCCTATTGAGTTTTGGTTCCACAACCGCGCACTAAGTCGCTTTTTCAGCCAGAAGCCAGCCTTTCGATTTTTCGTAATTGCCATAATGAACGTTTTATGTGCTAAGCCCTTAAACCTTTGTTTAACATTAGAATTTAAACTTTTTTATAGAGGTGGAGAACATGCTTTATCCGGAAGGTAGTATGCGCGACATCCGCAATTTGCGGACGT
>DLGR01000019.1 GCA_002482805.1 Micavibrio sp. UBA7689
CTTGATGCCGAGGTCTTCGGAGATCATCTGGCCGCCCGTCAAAAGCGCTATGTCTTCGAGCATCGCTTTGCGGCGATCGCCGAAACCGGGTGCTTTAACGGCAGCGATTTTCAAACCGCCGCGCAGTTTGTTGACAACCAGCGTGGCCAAAGCTTCGCCTTCTACGTCTTCCGCAATGATCAAAAGCGGTTTGCCTGTTTGGACAACAGCTTCGAGAACGGGGAGCATGGATTGCAGGTTCGAAAGTTTCTTTTCGAACAACAGAATGTAAGGAGATTCAAGAACCACCTGCATCTTGTCTGCATCCGTGATGAAGTAAGGAGACAGATAGCCGCGGTCGAATTGCATGCCTTCGACGACATCCAGTTCCGTTTCCATCGTTTTGGATTCTTCAACCGTGATAACGCCTTCTTTGCCGACTTTATCCATGGCTTCGGCAATTTTATCGCCGATTTCTTTTTCACCGTTCGCGGAAATCGTGCCGATTTGCGCAATTTCCTGGTTCGATTTAACAGGTTTGGCGTTTTTCTTCAGTTCTTCAACAACGGCAGCAACGGCTTTGTCGATACCGCGCTTGACATCCATCGGGTTTGCGCCCGCCGTAATGACTTTGTTGCCTTGGTTGACGATGGATTGCGCCAGAACGGTTGCCGTCGTAGTGCCATCGCCCGAGTGATCGTTTTGTTTCGATGCGACTTCGCGTATCAGCTGTGCGCCGAGATTGCGTTGTGCGTCTTTCAGATCGATTTCTTTCGCTACGGTTACGCCGTCTTTTGTGGAACGGGGCGAACCGAAGGATTTCTGGATCAGAACGTTACGGCCTTTCGGACCGAGCGTTACTTTTACGGCATCCGCCGCAATGTTTACGCCTTCGAGGACTTTTTCGCGGGCTTCGCGTTGGAATGATACTGTCTTAGCAGCCATGGTTTTTCTCCTTTTTGAGAATCAATTAATTCAATGGTTTAACAAACGATCTAATAGTTCGTTTGCCGATTTTTTTTTAACTACGCGGCCTTCTTGGCAGCAGCGCCGCCTTCGATGATGCCCATGATGTCGGATTCTTTGACGACCAGAAGTTCCTGACCATCCACCGTGATTTCCGTGCCGGCCCATTTGGAAATGAGTACGCGGTCACCGGCTTTGACATCCAGCGCCAAACGGGCAGCGCCGTTTTCATTGTACGCACCAGGACCGGCAGCAATCACTTCGGCTTCCATCGGTTTTTCTTTGGCCGTGTCGGGGATAATGATCCCGCCGGCGGTTTTGGCTTCCTGCTCGATACGCTTCAGAAGTACGCGATCATGCAAAGGGCGAAATTTCATATTTTAGTCTCCTAAGTAATTGTTTTAAAACAATTTCTAACAACTCACCATGAGCCTGTTAGCACTCCCGCTAGGGGAGTGCCAAACCATATAGCAAAGCGTAGCAAAATGGCAAGATATTCCTGCACCCGCATTAGGAATTGGAAAGCCGAAATATGCTAATATGAAGATATGGCAGACTTTGAATTACAGTTTACCAGCGACTATCGCCTGACCACCGCGCAGATCTTTTATCATCTGCCCGACCATCCCAAGTTTTTGCAGGAATTCATCTGGCAGGATTACGACCGCGCCCCGATATTTCCCGAACTCAAACAATTTCTTGGCTTCTGGGTACGCGAGATCGAAGGTAAGCTGCATTCGGTTTACGTGGCGCACAGCAAGATCATCACGCCATCCGAAGCGCGCATGATCGACATCGAAATCATAGCTTAGATTACGGCTCTGTCCCCGGCGCGAGTGTGACCTTCAACCCGTCCAGTTCTTCGCTCATCAATATCTGACAGGACAGACGTGAATTGTCACGCACATCCGGCGCGGTATCGAGAAGATCGGTTTCGTCTTCGCGCGGAGGATACAGCTTCGATAGCCAATCCTCATCAACATAGACATGACAGGTCGCACAGGACGCGCAGCCGCCGCATTCCGCCTTGATGGGAAGGCCTGCGTCGCGGATGATTTCCATGACGCGCCAACCTTCGATACCTTCGCATTCATGAGTTTTGCCATCCTGATCCGTCACGAAAATACGCATGGCTACAATCTGACTTTGTTCTTCTTCGTGAAAACTTCGGAAAGCGCATAGGTGATGCCAGCCGTGGCCATGATGCTTTTGCCGAGATCGCCCGCGACGGTGAACAAGATCATCACGAAATTGCCCGCGCTTTTTCCGAACGCCGCCGCCAGAGGATCGCCGATTAATCCACCCGCCAGCGCCACCAAGGCAACGAAAGGCAACCCGCATATGACCCACACGATAAACATGGCAAAGGATGTTTGAATTCCTTTGAGCGCGGAAAGATATGTCATGCCCCCCATGTTGATTGCGTAGGGAATGTAGAGCCACAACAGACGGAAACCCCAGACCATGAAACCGAGGAGGAAGATGGATGTAATCACAATGACAACAGGTATTTCCACCTGCGCTGCGCCTTCTACAGGCACGTAAGGCAGCATGTAAAGGCGGATGAGTTCGGAAAGCACGCCTACCGTCATATTGATGAGAACGAAAACGATCATGCCGCCCAGAACGCCGCGCGCACGCGTTTCAAGCATGGCGATATCGGATTCCATGTCACCCGACGGCCGGAACGGCCATATCTGCCCCAGCACCTGAAAACGAACGAGGTGCGAAAGCATCCAGCCTTGCGCGAACAAAGCAGGCAACATGATAAGCATGAACAAGGTGAAATTGCCGCTGGCATAGGTAATCGCCATAGTGAAACAAAACAGGCGAAGCACGAAGGGCACGATGGCGAGTTTCAAAATGTAATGACGTATGGCCCATGTGTTTTTATAGGCTTTGGCGGAGGCTGTGATGATGTCGAAAGGGGCGGCCATGGAAAAGCAGTTTAAGCGGCTTTGTCGGCAACACCAAGTTTTTCCTGCAGGGATGAAGACGAGGTTGTGTATTGAAACCGCAGTTTTTTGTCGGGATAGACATAGCGGAACGCCTGTTGCGCCATCAATGCACCTTCATGGAAGCCCGACAATATGAGTTTCAGCTTGCCGGGGTACCAGTTGATGTCGCCGATGGAGAATATACCCTTTGTCGCTGTCTCGAACTTTTCCGTATCAACGGGGATCAGGTTTTCATGCAGGTTCAGGCCGAAATTGGCGATGGGGCCTAGCTTCATGGTCAGACCGTAGAAAGCCAGCAGTGTGTCCGCGGGGATCAAATGTTCGCCAAGGTCCTTGTTATGCGCCATTAACCCTGCGAGAACACCGTCTTTGGCATGCAGGGCTTTCAAATCCGCGATATGCAGTTTCATTTTTCCGGCGGCCACAAGCTCACGCATCTTGTTGACGGAATCCGGCGCGGCGCGGAAATCATCGCGGCGGTGAATGAGCGCAACTTCGGCGGCGATAGGGTGCAGGTTGAGCGCCCAATCCAGCGCAGAATCGCCGCCGCCAGCAATCAGGATTTTCTTGCCGCGGAATTGTTCCATTTTCTTGACGGAATAAAACACGCTTTTGCCTTCGTGTTTGTCGAGGTCGGGAAGCGAAGGTTTTTTCGGAACGAACGATCCGCCGCCCGCGGCAATCACGATGACAGGCGCTTCGATCACGACGCCGTCATCGGTTTTGAGTTCCCAATTTCCATTGTCGAGTTTCTTGAGTTCTTCCGCCATCTGCCCGAAATGGAAAACGGGGTTGAAGGGTTTGATCTGTTCCAAAAGGCGGTCCGTCAATTCCTGACCCGTGACGATAGGAAGCGCGGGAATGTCGTAAATCGGTTTTTCGGGGTAAAGTTCCGCGCACTGGCCGCCCGGCTTGTCCAGAATATCGACAAGATGGCACTTCATATCCAGAAGGCCCAACTCGAACACCGCGAACAGGCCGACCGGCCCCGCGCCAATAATTATCACGTCTGTCTTGTAATTACCCATAGGGCGTTATAAATCTCATCCCGCATGGATTTGTCAACAACGCCCCACAAAAACGTCCGAAACTGGCTCTATTTCACGGCCTTCATGGTATTTGCCATGGCGGTTATCGGCGCGGTGACCCGCTTAACCGAAAGCGGCCTGTCCATGGTCGAATGGAAACCGCTGATCGGCGCCATCCCGCCTCTTTCTGACACCGAATGGGAGCGCGTGTTCGGCCTTTACAAACAAACGCCGGAATTCCTTCAAAAGAATTCATGGATGGAGATAGGCGACTTCAAGAACATTTTTTTCTGGGAATGGCTGCACCGTTTCTGGGGCCGTTTGATCGGACTCGTCTTCGCGCTTCCCCTTCTCTATTTCTGGGTGCGCAAACAAATTCCGCAAGGTTACGGTTTGAAACTGCTCGGCGTTCTCATACTCGGCGGCCTGCAGGGCGTGCTCGGCTGGTACATGGTTATGAGCGGCCTGGTCGACCGACCCGATGTCAGCCACTTCCGCCTCGCCGCGCATTTGGGATTGGCGCTGGTTATTTTTTGCGTGCTGCTCTGGATTGCGTTTGATTTTACGCCACAGGGTACGCGCCAGGGCACGTTCTGCGAAAAACGCCACGGATGGATCGCGTTCGTTTTGCTCTCGGTTACGGTGTTATGGGGCGCGTTCACGGCGGGGCTCGACGGCGGCATGGTCTACAATACTTGGCCGATGATGAACCAACATTGGATGCCGCCCGAAGTGACGGGTATATACGCCATCTTGCATGACCCCGCTGCAGTACAGTTTTTCCACCGCTGGATCGCCATTGCGACCTTTGTCGCCGTTGCATCCTTCGCCGTGCGCATGAAATCCATGCCGCTCGTCGCCATGATGTTCGTGCAGGTGGCGCTCGGCATAGGCACGGTCATGTCACAAGTCGTAATTCCAATGGCGGCAATACATCAAGCAGGCGCGATGATCTTGCTGGCGTTGATGATTCGCCAGATTCATTCCCTGCATCGCGGCGTTTAAAGGATGTTTTCGCGTTTCAAGATCTCGATAAAGAAATCGAGATAGGCGGCGACCGATTTTTCTTTGGTGAATTCGTTTTGATAGCGTTTATAACCTTGCGCCACCAGCCGATCACGCAAGGGTTTGTCACTCAAGATACGCTGTACGGCCGTGGTAAGTGCCGCCGCATCGTTTTTCGGCACCATCAATGAATCTTCGCCGTCCACGCAGAACTGGCGCGGACCATCCGCATCCGAAACGATCACGGGACGTTTCAACGCCCAGCTTTGCGCGAACACTGTGCCGAACGCTTCATAGCGCGAGACGAACACACAGACATCACAGGCTTCGAGCAGCGCCGAGCGATCGGTGCGCCAGCCCAGAAACTTCACACGTTCAGCTACGCCCAGATCAGCGGCAAGTTTTTCCAGCTTCGCGCGGTCCGGCCCCTCGCCCGCGATCCATGCATACACATGCGGGAGCGAAACGATGGATTTGATAAGAATGTCGTGCGCCTTGCTGGAATGCAGGCGGCCCAATGCCAGAAGGACGGGCGCGTTGTCGGGCGTATTCAATTCCGCACGGAAAACGGGCTTTTCGATAGGTTCTACTTCCGCGAAATTGTTGATATGACGGATGCGGTCTGCTTCCACCCCGTTATCGGTGAGGTAGCGTTTGATGTCGGGCGTGATGGTGTTGAAGTAATCGGCGGATTTGAAATATTTGGTTTTGTAGTATCCGCCGAGGCGCGACACCACCAGATAACGTTGGGCGGTTTTCAACGCATTCCAGTTAGGGGTTTTGTGCGCGCCGCGTGCCATCCATGTCTGTATGATAAGGGGCTGGAATTTTTTGATGACGCGCCCAAGCGCCCAGCCTGTAAAAATATCGATCCCGCCGCCGAAAGGCAGCGTGTGCACCTTGATCCCCGCCTTTTCCAGCGCGGGCACGCGCACAGGATTGGAACGGGTCGCGACCTCGATATCGACGCCCGCATCGCGCATGGCGATGCACATATCGACGAAGGCGGTTTCCGCCCCGCCATGATCGCCGCCCGCCATAACCTGTAAAATTTTCATTGGTGCTTATGCGCTATTGCGCTTTTACTTCCGCTTTGCCGGCTTCTTGCTTGGGTGGGTTTTTCGAAAGCTGCGTATCTTTGGCTTTCTGTTTCGCCTTTTGCATGTCGCCAGCGCGTTTTCTGATCACGCTCTCGGGAAGCAGGGTTTCCTGCAGCAATTTCACCATGTCGTCTTCGGTGCGGTCCATGCTGGCCACCAAGTCTTCGCAGGCTTCCTTGGTGCTCACGGGTTGTTTGGTGATTTGTTTTTCGCCGAATTCATAGGCTTCGTCGTTCATTTTCAAAACGGCGCGCGCCTGTTTGGGATCCACCAGCGTCTGGGTATCGATTTCCTTATCCACCTGCTTTTTGGCGGCCACAAGGATGGGATCTACCGCATTGGTCCATTGTTTGAACCGCGCGTCCATTTTTTCTTTCATGTCGGGATTGTTTTTGCCGCAGGATTTGACGGCCGCGCCTACATCACGCTCCACGATCTTGATGACGCGGTGGATGGAATATTTGTTGCGCAAGATGAAAAAGCTCTCCTTGTCCTTGGGGGATAGCGGGTCAATCAGTTTGTTTTCCGCATCGATCCATTTTTTCAAAGGCGTGTTTTCCGCTTTGGCCGGACCAGGTGCAGGTTTTTCATCCACCTTTTTTTCAACCACGGATTTTGCCGCCGCAGGTTTTTCGGCCTTTTTTTCTTCAGCCGCAAAGGAAGGGGACACAAAAGCAAACGCGAAGGCGGTGACAAGCAGGAAAGAGCGCATGGGAATTTTCCGTTTTCGTAGTGAATGTTCCTATCTTTATAGCGTACCAGAAAGCACCCCGCATGAAAAAAATAGCCACCGGATTTCTTTCCGGTGGCTAAGGGACGAAAACGCCCGCTGACCTCGGGTGCCTGAAGGGAAGGGAGAACATGCGGGGGCAAGATTCCCATTCAGGAAGGCCAACAGACGGGAACCATGTAGTAGGTAGAAGCCCATCAAACTACGAAGCGTCAGGCGGTATTGAGGCGATCCCGTGTGTGGGGAGATCTATGCAACTTGCCTAAAAACCGCTTCGTATATATCTCTATTTTTATGTTAAATGAAAACAATTAAGGGCCGTTAAAAAATGCCTAAAATTTTAGGCATTCGACTCTGTTCATGCCATTAAAAAAGGGCGGAAAACCGCCCTTTTTTCAATTATTCAACCAGCTTGTTCCACCAGCCCTTTTTCTTTTCTTCGGGGGCTTGGTTGACCTTCTCGTAATCCCTTGGCGCCGGCGCCTCGTTGCCTCTGCGATCGTTGGAGGGCGGCGTGGCACGCAACACGGGCGGCTCATAAGAAGAGGCCGGAGCGGCTGTCATGGGTGTGCTTTCGAAACGCGGACCAGCGTTGCCGGAATTTTCCTCGCGTGGTGCGCGGGGCGGGCGATCTCCTTGGGGTCTTTCACCTTCAGGGCGGTCTCCGCCATTGCGCCCGCGGCCACGTCCACGCCCGCCGCGTCTGCGGCGTTGGCCGCCTTCACGGTTTCCGTCGCGTGGTGCGCCTTCGCGCGGTTCACGGTTGCCTCGATTGTCATCACGTCCTTCTTCGGAATCGGATGGAATGCGGTTGCCGATGGATTCATCGCCGTCTTCACCGCCTACAAAATCATGCGGCGTAGCGGCAGCGTTTTCACGCGGGCCACCTTCGTTGCGGCCACGGCCACGACCGCCGCGACGTCCGCGGCGACGGCGTTGACCGTCAGGTCCACGATCACCTTCGGAACGGGGGCCGCGTTCATTGTTACGTTCGGAGAAACGGCCTTCGTTGGATTGGGGTTGTGCACCCTCTTCGCCTTCATCCTCATCTTCGGGAATGTATTCGCCTTCGTTTTCGAAATCGCCCTCTTCCACCGCGACGGTTCTGATACCTTCACTCGGTTTGGGTGTCATCGAACGCGATGCGCCTTCGAGTTTGTAATGCGATGTCGACATGGTTTCGTCGGTTTCGATCAGAACTTCAAAACCATAACGGGCTTCGATGTCGTTCAAAATCTTGCGCTTGTGGTTCATGATGTAAAGCGCGACCGAAGGGGCCATAGTCAGATGGATTTCGTTCGATTTGCCTTTGATGCCTTCGACTTCCAGAGCGCGGACGATCGAGATGGCGGAGAAGTCGAGCGTTTTGACATGGCCCGTCCCCGAACAATGCGCACAGATTTCCTGTTGCGCTTCAGCGAGTGACGGATTCAAACGTTGGCGGGATAATTCCAGCAGACCGAAAGAAGAAATGCGGCCTACCTGAATGCGCGCGCGGTCCGAAGACAGAGCGTCACGTAAACGTTGTTCGACTTTGCGGTTGTTACGGCGGTCTTCCATATCGATAAAGTCGACCACGACCAGACCACCCAAGTCACGAAGACGGAGCTGGCGGGCCAGTTCGTCTGCAGCTTCGATGTTGGTTTTAAGTGCCGTATCTTCAATATGGCGTTCTTTTGTTGCGCGGCCGGAGTTGACGTCGATAGACACCAAAGCTTCCGTCGGGTTGATAACGAGGTAGCCGCCCGATTTCAGATTAACCGTCGGTTCGCCGATATCGGCAATCTGGTTTTCCACGCCGAATTTGTGGAACAAGGGCAAACGATCGCTCTTATATTCCTGAACATTCTTGGCGTGCGAAGGCATGAGCATTTTCATGAATTCGCGTGCGTTTTTAAATCCTTCTTCGCCGGAGACATAGACGGATTCGATATCGCGCGAATACAAATCGCGGATGGCGCGTTTGATCAGATTGCCTTCTTCATAGATGAGAGCAGGCGCAACCGATTTGAGTGTGTGTTCACGAATGGTGTTCCAAAGGCGCGTCAGGTAATCCAGATCGCGTTTGATTTCGACCTTCGTGCGCGTCACGCCTGCGGTACGCAGGATAACCGACATTCCCTCAGGGACTGAGAGATCGTCCAGCATTTCCTTCATGCGTTTACGGTCTTTGAACGAAGCGATCTTGCGGGATACGCCGCCGCCGCGAGGGGAATTCGGCATCAGAACACAGTAACGGCCCGGCATGGAAAGATAGGTCGTAACCGCCGCGCCCTTGTTACCGCGCTCTTCCTTGGAAACCTGGATGAGCATGATCTGGCCGCGCTTGATGACTTCTTGAATTTTATACGACTTGCGCATGTTGAAACGGAACGGACGGTCACCGTCCACGCCGTCGCCGCCAACGGATTCAACCGAATGGTCATCGCGTTCGTGACGACCGCGTCCACCGCCATGTCTGCCGCCGCGTCCACCTTGCCTGCCACGACCACGGCCGCGATCACGTCCGCCGCGTCCACGACCGCCTTCACGGGGCGCGCGTGCTTCGGAACCTTCTTGCGGACCCTCTTCACCTTCATTTTGCCGAGCGGAAACTTCGTCGGAATCGTCTTCGGAGGATTCATCACCCTCTTCATCGTCTTCTTCGTCGGAATCATCTTCATCGGATTCATCGGAATCGTCTTCATCCGAAGATTGCTCTTCCTCTGCTTCATGTTCTTCTTCGACAATAGGGCCACGCAAGACATCGGATGGCGCATCCATCGCGATCGGTGCGCGGTATCCATCTTCTTCTGTCTCTTCTTCGGATGAGGATTCTTCGCTCTCATCTTCAGCTTCGATCAAGGGCTGGTCTTCGCCGCCGACTTCGGTGATGGCTTCAACTTCTTCGTCTTCGTCATCTTCTTCGACGACCGGAGCGGCTTCGCCTGCTTCGGCTGCTTGCTCGATGGCGGCTTCTTGCTTCTCCATCACTTCGTCATGCTCTTCTAGCTCGGCCATTTGGGCCGCCAGAAGCGCTTCGCGGTCAGCGACAGGGATGCGGAAATAATCGGGGTGTATCTCAGAGAACGGCAAAAAGCCGTGACGGTTGCCGCCGAAATTGACAAAGGCAGCCTGCAACGAGGGTTCGACCCGCGTTACTTTGGCCAGAAAGACGGACCCTTTAAGTTGTTTGCGGACTTTGCTTTCGTAATCGAATTCGACCAGACGCTGTCCATCAACGACGGCAACCCGTGTCTCTTCAGAATGGGTTGCGTCAATCAACATAGTTTTAGGCATGGAATATCCTCCAAGCGCAGCTGCCCGAAATCCCCCGGGCGACCTATGGAGGAAGAAGGCGCATGGCGCCAAAAATTAAATGGAAGATAGGCCTGATCCTGCCTTAATACGGTAACGGCTTAGCCAACCAAAATCTGTCTCGGTCGGCCCCTTCATGCGTAATCGCCGGCATCATGCTCAGGCGAGAGGACCTATCTTTTATTACCGTGGCAGCCAGCGAAACCTTTTAAATCAAATAATTAGTAACAACTGCTTGGCCGCGACGGGTCGCTTAAGAAGGACATTACACAGATAGAAGTTAATATACAATGACCTTTTAAATTCCATAAGAAATAACATGGTCGGTAATGAGGACCAGCAAGGCAAATTAAAGCGGGATGACACAACCGCAAATACCTTAAGAAAATGGGTACTCGTTTTTTATGCGTATTGCAGATGCCGAAAATTTTGCATTTCAAAGTACGTTGCAAACTCTTCGCTTCCTTGTATCCTGTAGTCCCTAAGGTTTACGGAATCAAATTGTGACGCGTTTTTTTGCTCTCTTCCTCGCTGTTTTTCTATTTTCCGCCGTTTTGTTCCAAAACGCCAGTGTGGCCGCCGATCTAAGCGTGAATTCGATGCGTATCGGAACGCACCCGGAAAAGACGCGTATCGTCATTGAGCTCTCCCGAAAGGCGGATTTTCGCGCTTTCCTGCTTCACAACCCGGAGCGTCTCGTAATAGACCTTCCGGCCTTTGACTGGCGGGCGAATTTACCCGCATCAAACAATGGAAGCTTGGTAGGTGCCATTCGTAATGGAGTGCTCCAGCCAGGTATTTCAAGGATTGTTGTAGACCTTAAAGATGATGTTGATCTTAAAAGTGCTTTCTTTCTGCCAGCCGGACCCAATATTTCGGACCGTGTCGTAATTGACATTGTTAGGGCGAATGGCGGCTACGATCCTTCAAAAGACCGTATGTTTGGCACACTTAATGCAAAAGGGGGAGGACAGGCCCCGCAAAATAATCCGGCGCATGTTCTGACGCCGCCATCCAAACCCTACGCTTCCGAAACTGCCGCGCCTCCACCGCCTGCACCATCGAAAGGCCCTAAGCCCGTGATTGTCATCGATGCAGGCCATGGCGGCGATGACCCCGGCGCGGTCGCCCATAACGGTTCAAAAGAAAAAACTGTCACGCTGGCCGCAGCCCAGGAATTGAAAAAACAATTGGAGGCAACGGGCCGCTATCGCGTCTACCTCACCCGCGGCAGCGACACTTTTATCAAGTTGCAGGAACGCGTGAAGATCGGCCGTAAGCACGAAGCGGATTTATTCATCTCGTTGCACGCGGATTCCATCGACAAGCCGGGTGTGAGCGGCGCCTCCATCTACACGCTGTCCAACACCGCCTCGGACGCCCAAACAGAAAAACTCGCAGCACGTGAAAACCAAGCGGATTTGATAGCCGGCGTGGATCTGAGCCACGAGGACAAACAGGTTGCCAATATTTTGATCGACCTCGCCATGCGCGATACGATGAACCAAGCCAAATTTTTTGCCAACACGGTGGTGAAACAGGCGAACAACAAAGGCATCAAGCTTTTGGACAAACCCCACCGCTATGCAGGTTTTGCCGTTTTGAAAGCCCCCGACGTTCCGTCTGTGCTGATCGAAATGGGATTTATGTCTAATAGAAAAGAATCCACCCAGTTGGCTTCGCCCGAGTACCGCAAGAAACTCGTGGGTGCCATAGTTTCAGGCATTGATACCTATTTTACCAAAATTCAAAAGAACGGGCAGGACTAGTTCAAAGCCCCTTCGGCGTGACAAATATGCCGAAAGCACTTGAAAACCCTAAAAAATTTTAAAAAGGGGGCTTACAAGCCGAAAATCCTATTGTATAACGGCTTAGATTTACCAGTTGCGGGGAGCTCGTCTTTCCAAGGTGGGATTTCGAATTTTCTAGAAAATGAAGGAAATATAAAATGACGAAACTTCTTATGAATGTACTGTTCTTGGCTTCCGTTGTTGGCGTTGCTGCTTGCTCCGCTACGGGCACGTCCCAAACGGATGAAACGCTGACGCAAGCTCCTTACGCTGAAGAGCGCACGGTTGGCAATGCTCCGGCACAAGAATCCGTTCAGTCCGCTGAACCTGTTTTCGAAAGCCGCCAAGTTAAGTAATTAACTTAGCCATTCGAGGCAAAGATTTGGCTGTCTGCTAATGTGCAGACAGCCTTTTCTTTTGGCCAAAATACAGGGATAATCAAGGGCATGAACGCCAAGACTTTTATCATCCGCCTAGTAGGACTTTTCATGATCGCTGTGGCAGGTGGTTATTTGTACGCCATCACATTCCACGGATTGCAGGCGTTCGGTTTGATGCCTGCAGAAGGTGCGGAACAAGCATATGGAACAATTCTTACCAGCAAGGCTTCATTCGTTTGGATGGGCAGTGTCGCTCTTGCCTTCATATCCATCTTCATCAAAGAAAGCTGGCGCTATGTTTTTTATGCAAGCCCGCTGCTCGCACCAGCGCTTTTTGCGGTCATCTTCACACTGACACAAAGATAAAAAAGGCCGGATGATCCGGCCTTTTGCTTATTACTGGTTGAAATTCTTCTTCGGACGATTGGGCGTTGTAACGGTTTCGACCGTTACTTCGTTTATCGCGGTTTTGGTTGCGCCCATACCATAAACTTCGCTTTTCTTTGCAACGCGTTTGGCGTTTTGCTCCTTGAGCTGAACCTTTTTCTTTTCGATAAAGACTTTGTCTTCGGCATCAACCTGTTTCAGCTGTTCTTCGGTTTCATCTTTCACATGTTGCCCCTTACCGCCTTTACGGTCCAGAACGGCAACGGGATAACCGCGATGTTCACGTACCGCTTTGCGCACCGCTTCCCAATCGATGTTGTCGGCGAGAGTACCGGCTTTCGCTGTGATACGTTTCATGTCGGCGGCTGTGATTTCGTAAGACATCAATTCGCCCGTTTGTTCGATACGCAGGGATTGTTCCTGCGTCGGTGACACTTCGACATACATCTTGTTTTCGATCCAGCCCACTTTCACGGGTTGATCGACGACCGTCACTTTCGTGCCGACAGGAACGCGCGAATATATGTCACGGATCGCCTCGGGATACATGCGGATACAGCCCGATGAGGCGCGACGTCCGATAGCATAAGGTTTGTTGGTGCCGTGGATACGGTATTGGTCCCAACCCAGATAAAGGGCATGCGTGCCCATCGGATTATCAGGCCCCGGCGGATAAAACGGCTTCAAGGTAGGGTCTTCTTTCAGCATACGGGGCGTAGGCGTCCACGAGGGACCTTCCTTCTTGCTGATGATGGTGGTCGAACCTATCGGCGTGTTCAAACCTTCGCGGCCAGGGCTGATTGAATAGACCAAAGGCGCGCCGCCGGATTTTTGGAACAGGTACAATTTCATTTCAGGCAGGTTGATGACGACACCGGAACGCGGTGCATCGGGCAACAGTGATTGCGTAGGCAAGACAACGCGTGCGCCTTCACCGGGGATCCAAGGATCCAGCGTCGGGTTCGCGGCGCGCATTTCCACAAATCCAAGACCGTGCTTACGCGCTAGGTGGACCAGCGTGTCTTCATAAGAAGCACGATACACTTCCATCTTGCCGACATAGTCCTTGTCGAACGTTGCAGGCGCGGCGTTAGCCAAGGGCGCGAACGCGATAAAGGCGGTTGCAAGAAGCGGGAGGAAGCGTGTGGTTTTCATCATATTTTAAGCCAGTTTCTGTGCGAGATTTTGGGCGACCTTGTCCATAAAAGCACCGGTTGTCAAGAACGGTTGGTCCTTGCCGATAAGTGTAGCCAAGTCTTTTGTCATAGAGCCAGATTCGACTGTATCCACGCAAGCCTTTTCGAGACTTTCGGCGAATTTTATGAGCGCAGTGTTGCCGTCAAACTTGCCGCGGTATTTAAGCCCTTGAGTCCACGCGAAAATGGAGGCGATAGGGTTGGTCGATGTCTCTTTTCCCTTCTGATGTTCGCGGTAATGGCGCGTCACGGTTCCGTGCGCGGCTTCCGCCTCCACGATCTGCCCGTCGGGCGTGAGCAGCACGGAGGTCATCAGACCCAGCGAGCCATAGCCTTGTGCTACCACATCGGATTGCACGTCGCCGTCATAGTTTTTGCAGGCCCAGACAAAGCCGCCCGAAGATTTCACGGCGAATGCCACCATGTCGTCAATAAGGCGGTGTTCGTACCAGAGTTTTTTCTTCTCAAATTCCGCCTTGAATTCCTCGTCGTAGATTTTCTGGAAGATGTCCATGAACTTGCCGTCATAGGCCTTCAGGATCGTGTTCTTCGTTGAAAGATAGACGGGGTAATTGCGAGCAAGGCCATAGTTAAAACACGCGCGGGCAAAACCGATGATGGATTCATCGACATTGTACATTCCCATGGCAACGCCCGGGCCTTTGAAATCGAACACTTCGAAGGTTTGCTTTTCACCATTTATTGGTTCATACACCAGCGTTAGTTTGCCGGGTCCGGGAATTTTCAAATCGGTCGCTTTGTATTGATCGCCGAACGCATGACGTCCCACAACCATCGGAGACGTCCATCCCGGCACATAACGGGGCACATTTTTGCAGACGATGGGTTCACGGAACACGGTGCCGTCGAGAATATTGCGGATGGTACCGTTCGGGGACTTCCACATCTTTTTGAGATTGAATTCCTTCACGCGACCTTCGTCGGGCGTGATGGTGGCACATTTCACGCCGACACGGTGTTTCTTGATAGCTTCCGCCGCCTCGACGGTAACTTTATCTTCGGTCGCGTCGCGGTTTTCGATGCCGAGATCGAAATATTTCAGGTCGATATCGAGATAGGGATGGATGAGTTTTTCCTTGATCATCGCCCAGATGATGCGCGTCATTTCATCGCCGTCGATTTCAACGACCGGATTGTCTACCTTTATCTTGGACATGGTTCTCTTCCCCTTGAATGGATACTTCAAGATGGGGGGCGTGGACCTTCAAGTCAACCGCTATCCGAAGCAGTTTTCTTTACCCCTTCGTGATGCTATAGGTGGATAAATTTCGCTTAAACCACGGAGCTTTTCATGACCCAAACCCTGTTCAGGTTGTTCCTCCTGACCATTCTATGCGGCGGCGTTTTCACGACCATACTGCGCCCTGCATCAGCTCTTGAACACGACACCGTTTATGAACGGGTTATGAAAACAAAAACATTGCGCTGTGGTTACGCCGACTGGTCACCGTTTATCGTGATCGACCCCAACACGGGTGCCGTCACCGGCGCAATGGTGGATATTGTCGAAGAAATGGGCAAACGCCTCGATATCAAGATCGAATGGACCGCATCGGTGGGATGGGGCGACATCACCACCGCCGCCAACAGCAGCAAGATCGATCTGTTCTGCAATACTGTCTGGACCGACAAGGCGCAATTGCAGAACATGAGTCTGACACGCCCCGTCTATTACAGTCCGACTTACGCTTTCGCACGCGCCGATGACAAACGCTTCGATAACAATTACGCCGCCATCAACGATGCCAAAACCAAAATCGTCGGGATCGATGGCGACACCGGTTACATCACGATGCAAAAATACTTCCCCAAAGCAACGATGGTCGCGCTGCCTTCCACATCGCAAACGGCGGAGCTTCCGCTTAACCTCGGCGCGAATAAAGCGGATATATTTTTGTCCGATATTTCATTCGTAGATGAATACAACAAAACCAATCCCGGAAAGATCAAACGTGTGGCGGGCAAGCCTTTGTTCATCATGAACGAAGTATTCGTGACGCGCGCGGGCGAACAGCAATTGATGAACGTGCTCGATACGGTTTTGCAAAGCCTGATCAATGAAGGCTTTATCGCGGACACGCTCAAAAAATACGAAGTGAATTCCAGCTTCGCGCCCGAGTCCGATGTAAAACTGCCGGAAAAACTTTACCAGTAGATTTTAAGAAACGACCTTGAAGGTTCTGCGACCCACAATGCTTTCGCGCATGCTGTCTATTTCATCTTTCAAACGCCGGACGAAAGCATCGATTTTTTCGGATCGAACAATTTCAACAGGACCATGCGCGCCTGGCGTTGTGGCGACAAAAAGGTTGCGATCCTGTCCGATACGGCGTTTCTCAACGGTGATAAGCGGCGTTTGCCCGGCTTCGGTACGAAAAGAAATACAGTAACGGCCTTGAATTTCCGTAAACGAAAAATCTCGGAACAGACCGGAATAAACATTCTGGCTGTAAATTTGAAAAATCTGGCCGAATTCGTAACGGGTATAGCCGATTTTGGTAGCAAGGCTCATGAATGCAATTCTAACAGGTAGACTTGAAGTTCCTGCACAAGATTCCGCCATAAATCACATAATTTGGTCACAATTTACATAATATTATATTAAGTCATTGATATTAATATATAATATTGTGGCAATTTGCGCCACAATTCAAAAATCGCCTAACATTGAATTAGGGGAAACAATCTTTTTGGGGGAACAACATCATGACACGCAACGCATTGGTAAGCGAACTGGAATCAGCAATTGCACAAGGTAGCGCCATTACAATCAACCAAGTATTGGCTAAATATTCAGCAACCAAATGGTGGACGGAAGCAGGCACCGATATCAGCTACGCCTTCAAATCACTCGTAAGCAGTAATATCAGCGCCGTTGAAAAAGCGGTTTTCGCCCAAACAATCGTGACCAAAGGCACGGTGGACGGCAGATCACTCGGTGAAGCATTGTTCGGTTTTATCAATCAGGAAAACTTCACGGCGGCGACGCATATCCTTAATAACGCCAATGCCGCCGAACTGAAATCCGTCGACCCGGTGTATTATGGTCATGCGCTTAAACAGATACAATTTGCGAACAACACGACCAATGCACAAGACGCGGCTCTTGCCAAATTGATCGTAAGCAAAGGCACGGTTAATGGGAACTCGTACGGCGATGCTCTTAATATGTTTATCGAGCGTGAAAACTTCACGGCTGCCACAAACATTCTCAATGTAGCAAGTGCAGCAGAATTACAATCTGTCGATCCGCTGCATTTCGGTAACGCGCTTAGACAGATACAATTCGCGAACAACACGACTGATTTGCAAGACGCCGCTCTTGCAGGATTGATAGTAAGCAAAGGCACCGTTGACGGAAAATCGTTTGGTGAGGCATTGGGTATGTTTATCGAGCGTGAAAATTTCACGGCTGCTACCAGCATGCTCAACAGTGCCAATGGAGGTGAACTTATATCCGTAGATCCGATGCATTATGGTCACGCCCTGCGACAAATTCTTTTCGCAGATAACACCACCGATATACAGGACGCAAACCTTGCAAAACTGATCGTCGGCAAAGGCGAAGTGGATGCGAGGTCATTTAACGATGCGCTTTGGGGTTTTGCGGATCTTGGTAACGTGATGGCACTGGATGCCATGCTGAGCGCAGGCTCAGTCACCGAGAAAAAATCTATTGATAGCTTCACGCTTAATCACCTTGAAGAAGTCGGCTACAAATCCACCAACGATATCCTTTCCGGCTCGACGGGCAACGATGTTTTGTTCGGCTTCGGCGGCAATGACACGCTCAGAGGTGGCCTTGGTCATGACACGCTCAGAGGCGGCGACGGAAATGACTTCCTCTTCGGCGATGACGGAAACGACCTTCTGTTCGCCGTATCGCAAAGAGATGGTGCAGACCAAGACTATGTGAACGGCGGGAACGGCACCGACAGGCTGGTGTTCGATTTCAATTTCAACGAGGTGGTTGTTGATTTCCAACAAGACAACGTGGATATCGACCTGCTGGTCAGATCTAATTTCGACGGTTCCGTCACCAGTGTAAAAGCGGTTGAATCCTTACAGTTCGCGGATCAGACATTCTTGGTTTCGACCCTTTTAAAAATCGCGGAAACCAACAATCCGAACGACAACGTCATGCTGTAATGTACGGATAATTATGCAAAAGGGCGGGAAACCCCGCCCTTTTTCGCGTTCCGGTTGTCAGGGATTTTAGGATGCTGTACTAAAAAGAGCTGAATTTAACCGCCTTACAAGTACGAGAAATCCATGTCCGATATTTTCCGCGAAGTTGACGAAGCCCTGCAAAAGGAGAAAGTCGCCAAAATCTGGAAGGATTACGGCCCGACGATTATCGCCTGCGCCGTGGCGCTGGTCTTGGGCGTTGCCGCCAACACGGGCTGGCAGGCTTGGAAATCCCACACCAACCAGAAAGAAACCGGCAAGCTGGTTCTGGCCGCAGAAGAAAAAGACATCGCGAGCGCTTTTGAAAGAGCGGCGAACGATACGGACGGCGACCACAAGGCCATCGCCCTGATGAATGCTGCCGCCCAATACGCCAAGGATTCTAAATTCACCAAAGCGGCCGAACTCTACAACACGGTATCCGAAGATTCCGCCGCCCCTGATGAGTTGTCCGATCTGGCCACCATCTTGTATGTCCGCTCCGTCCTGCTGGCAGGCGGCGAGAAAGCCCCTGATGCCGGAAAATTGGCCGAGCGTCTTGAAGCCATCGCCGAAGACGGCGGTTCCTCCTTCCAAAACCAGGCAAAACTCGATGCCGCCCTACTATACGGGAACGCGTTAAAAGACTATAATAAGGCGTTGGCTCTTCTCGAAGGGTTCGACGGAGAAGACCAGTCTGACTCCCTTAAGGAAAAAGCGACGGCCCTCACCCATGTCTATGAGTATGAATTGTCCAAGACGGCACCCGCCGCTTCCGAAAAACCTGCTCCCGCAACACCTGCGAAAGAATAATAAGACATCATCATGAATCGCACGTTATTGATCTCTGCTTTGTTGTTGAGTGCCGCTCTTGCCGCTTGCGGTGATGGCCAATGGCTTGGTGACGACAAGGAACGCCCGCCGCTCGAAGGCACGCGCATTTCCGTGCTTGATTTCGATAAAGACCTGCGTCCTGCGGACGACCAGACATCCATTGCCTCTTTCAAATCCGAAGAAGCATGGCAAAACGACACGTGGCCGCAAGCGGGCGGATATCCTTCGCACGCGATGCAAAACCTCGCTCTGGGCAAACAAATAGCAAAAGCATGGTCCGCCGATATCGGGGCGGGATCGACCAAGAATCTTCCGCTCACTGCGCAGCCTGTTGTCGCAGGCAAAAGCATTTTCACGCTGGACACCGATGCGGTTCTTTCCGCGTTCAACACGGATGACGGTTCCAAACGCTGGTCCGTCAGCGTCGCAGACCCGGAGGAAGAAGACGAAGTCATCAGCGGCGGTATCGCCGTAGCGGATGGTTTCATATATGCCACGGCGGGCTATGACGAACTCGTTTCCGTCGACGCCTCCAAAGGCGAAATCAAATGGCGCGTAAAACTTCCCAGCCCCTCGCGCGCGGCCCCTACTGTTATAGGCTCGCGTGTGTTCGTGACCACTATGGCGAACTCCGTTCTCGCGATGGATATTTCCAACGGCGCTGTGCTCTGGGAATATGCGGGCCTTTCGCAAGGCACGGGTTTGATCGGTGCGGCGAGCCCAGCCGCAACCGCCGACATGGTTGTTCCCGCGTTTTCTTCGGGTGAAATATACGCGCTCCGCGCTGTCAACGGCTCCGTAGCATGGACCGACAATCTTGCCAACACGCTGAAACTCGGCGGCCTTGGAAATCTTTCCGACATACGCGGGCTTCCCGTCATCGATGGAAATGTTGTCTACGCGATTTCGTTCGGCGGAAAATTCGCCGCAATCGACCTCAACACCGGCGCGCGCATCTGGCAAAAAGAAATCAGCAGCGCGAAAACGCCGTGGGTTTCCGGCAACCGCATTTTCGTGATTTCCACCGAAGGCCAGATTATCGGTATCGACAAGGAAGCCGGAACGGTTCTTTGGGTATCGCAACTTGCCCGTTACAAAAACAAGGAAGAAAAAACCGGACCTATCCTTTGGACCGGCCCCATCATGGGCGGCGGCCGTTTGATGGCCTTCTCCTCCGATGGCCGTATCGCCGAAATCGACCCCGAAAAAGGCGGTCTGGTGCGGGAATGGGACAACGGCGAAGACATGCGCATAGCCCCGTTAATTGCAGGCGCTACGCTGTATATCCTGGGCGAAGACGGTACACTGAACGCCTACCGTTAAGAAATAACTGGCAAATTCGTAAGCAGACCGCTACAACCCCCCCATGTTTACCATCGCCATTCTGGGCCGCCCGAACGTGGGCAAATCGACATTGTTCAACTGCATCGCGGGCAAGCAGCTCGCGATTGTTGACGACACGCCCGGCGTTACACGCGACTGGCGCGAGACGCAGGCTTTTTTCTATGACCGCGACGTGATGTTGATGGACACGGCGGGATTAGAAGAAAAATTCGATGAATCCATCCAAGGCCGCATGAGAAAGCAGACCGAAGAGGCGCTTTCGAGAGCTGACGCCGTGATCTTTGTCATCGACGGCAAGACGGGCCTGACCTCCGTAGACCAGCATTACGCGCAATGGCTGCGCAAACAAAAAAAGCCCATCGTTCTTGCCGTCAACAAATGCGAAAACGAGAAATCCGCCATGGCGGGGCTGGCTGAATCCTACACGTTGGGTTTTGGCGAGCCTGTACCCGTTTCCGCCGCGCACGGCCACGGTATTCATGACCTTTATCTCGCCCTCCTTCCGCACATGCCGAAAATCGAAGTGCCGATCGAGGACGAATTTGAAAAACAATATGTCGACATCAAACGCATCGATGATCTCGAAGGCGATATGACGTTCGATTTCGCGGCGTTGGTTCCAGACAACGACATTCTCGAAAAGCCTTTGAAAATCGCCATCGTCGGACGCCCCAACGCGGGCAAATCCACGCTGGTCAACGCACTGCTGGAAGATCACCGCGTTATGGTCGGTCCCGAAGCTGGCATCACGCGCGATGCCATCGCCATCGATTGGGAATATAACGGCCGTAAGATCAAGCTGGTCGACACCGCAGGCCTGCGCAAAAAAGCCAAAGTGCAGGACAAGATCGAAAAAATGTCGGTCGAAGATACGATGCGCGCCATCCGTCTGGCGCAGATCGTCATCATGGTTGTTGACGCCGAAGTCATGTTCGAAAAACAAGACCAGCAAATCGCCGACCATATTTTGCAAGAAGGCCGCGCGCTGATCATCGCTGTCAACAAATGGGATATTATCAAAGATAAGAAAGAGGCATTGTTCCAGCTGCAATACAGCCTCGACACAGGTTTGGCACAGGTAAAAGAACTGCCCGTCGTCACCATCTCCGCTCTGAATGGGCGCAATCTGGATTCGCTTATGGACGCCGTGATCGAAACCTACGGCACATGGACGAAACGTATTTCCACATCCAAAATGAACCGCTGGCTCGCCGCGCGCGAAAGCCAAAACCCCGCGCCTTTGGTAGGCGGCCGTTCAAACCGTTTGAAATACATGACGCAGATCAACATACGCCCGCCGACTTTCGCGCTCTGGGTGGCCCGTGCGGGCGAACTCCCTGACACCTATAAACGCTACATCGTCAACGCGCTGCGTGCGGATTTCGATTTGAAAGGCGTGCCGGTGCGATTGCTCGTCCGCGCATCCAAAAACCCCTTCGACGAATAAGATTATTTTTCCGACGGTACTTCGAGGACTTCACCGTTCATGGTGCAATCATTCGTGACCAGTTTCAGGAAGTGATGCGCCATATCATCGGGATGCGGACGGATGGCGGGATCTTCGCCGGGATAGGCCTGCGCGCGCATGGCTGTACGCACACGGCCCGGGTCCAGAATATTCACACGCACATTGGTATTGGCGCATTCGGACGCATAGGTTTTCGCCAGACCTTCCAGCGCTGCCTTTGATACCGCATATTCGCCCCAATAGGCTTTGAAACTTTGCGTGATGCCAGATGTCACAAACACAACGCGTCCTGCATCGGAGGCTTTTAACAGCGGATCAAGCGTGCGGATCAGGCGGAAATTCGCGGTGACGTTCAAATCCATCACCTTCTGCCATTCATCGGGCTTTAAATGGCCGAGCGGCGCCATGGTGCCGAGTATGGCAGCGTTGCCGATGAAGATATCCAGTTTCGGGAAATGTTGATGCAGCGTAGGGCCGAGCATATCGAGATCATTGAGCTTGGCCAGATCAAGCGGCATCAATGTAGCCTTGCCGCCAAATTTCTTGATTTCATCGTCGACGGATTCAAGGCCGCCGATGGTGCGTGCGATCAAAATCACATGCGCACCCTCCTTCGCCAGAAGCTTCGCGACCGAAGCACCGATACCGCGCGATGCGCCTGTGATCAGCGCCGTTTTGCCTTTTAAAGATTGATTAGTCATCGATGGAAACCAGCATTTTTGCGCCCATCGTGGCCTTCTTCTTGTCCGAACCGCAGCCCGCGATTTTATCGACGAGTTCGACAGGGTAATCGCCCGTAAAGCAAGCATCGCAATATTGTGGCGTGTCGTTGTTGCGTTTGGATTCTCCTACGGCCTGATACAAACCGTCGATGGAAATATAGGAAAGAGAATCCACTCCGATATGTTTTCTGATTTCTTCCACGGAATGTGTGTGAGCCATTAACTCCGCCGTTTCGGGCGTGTCGATACCGTAGAAACAGCTATGCGCCGTCGGTGGCGAGGAAATGCGCATATGCACTTCTTTCGCGCCCGCGGCGCGGACCATATCGACGATCTTCCGCGATGTCGTACCGCGCACGATGGAATCATCCACCAGAACAACGACCTTGTCTTTCAGGTATCGCTTGTTGGCATTGTGTTTCAACTTCACGCCAAGATTGCGGATCTGTTGCGTGGGTTCAATAAAGGTACGGCCCACATAGTGGTTTCTGATGATACCAAGTTCGAACGGAACGCCCGAGGCTTGGCTAAATCCGATGGCGGACGGCGTGCCGGAATCCGGCACGGGCACAACCACATCAGCGTTTGGCACGGGGGCTTCGCGCGCCAGAACCGCGCCGATATTTTTGCGCATTTCATAGACCGAACGCCCTTCCATAAAGGAATCAGGACGGGCGAAATACACATATTCGAAAATGCAAAAACGTTTGTGTTTGGTTTTAAAAGGCCAGACCGTGCGCATGCCTTTTTTGTCAATCACAACCATTTCGCCGGGTTCGATGTCGCGCACGAATTCCGCGCCGATGATATCCAGCGCGCAGGTTTCGGATGTCAGGATGTACGAGCCGCCGAGTTTGCCGAGGCACAGCGGGCGGATGCCGTACGGGTCACGCAAACCGATCAGCATATCCGACGTCACGGCGACGAGCGAATATGCGCCTATAATTTCGTTGGCGGCGGCGGCGAGTTTATCGATCGCATTCTCTTTCAACGATACGGCCATCAGATGCACGATAACTTCCGTGTCGGATGAAGATTGAAACAGCGAGCCTTTGTTTACCAGCTCTTCACGGATCGCGGCGGCGTTGGTCAGGTTGCCGTTGTGCGCAACGGCGAAACCGCCCAGCGCAAGGTCGGCATAGATAGGCTGCACGTTGCGCAAGCTCGCTTCGCCCGTGGTGGAATAACGGTTGTGACCGATGGCGGCGTGACCTTTCAAACGCTCGATGACTTTTTCTTTGGAAAAGGTCGCATCCACCAAACCCATGGCCTTGTGTGTGTAGAAATCCGTACCGTCCCAGGAAACGATACCCGCCGCTTCCTGACCTCTGTGCTGGAGAGCGTGAAGGCCGAGGGCGGTCATCGCCGCGCTTTCGGGGTGACCGAATATGCCGAACACGCCGCATTCTTCATGCAACTTGTCGTCATCAAAGGGATTCGTACTCAGATCGTCAATCATTGGTCACCGGTTCGTTGAACAGTTTATCCAGTCTTTCCCGTTCCTGTTCGTCATAGCCTTCTTTCTCCACCTTGGGAGCTTCAGGTTCTTTTTTCTTGCCGCCACCGAGCAAATCCTGCTCTTCGAGTTTTTGTTTGATCAGATCGCCCGCATCTTCGGTTGCTTCACCGGCTTTCTTCTCGACATCTTCGGATTCAGGCAGATATTGCGCCATGGTGGCCGAGATTTTTTCGATAAAGTAATGCGTGCGGCTTTCCTTGAAAAATTCTTCCTTGCGTTCCTTGTTCATCATCAGGTGGAACGGCATGTACACCAGCGCCAGAAGCACCAGAGCGCGCGCCACGCCGAAGATAACCCCCAAAGTGCGGTCCACAGGACCCAGACCCACGGCTTTGGCGGCACCCGCCATGATATGGCTTAAAACAGATAGAACGATCACGACCGCGATAAAGATGACACCATAGGTGGTGGCATCGGCCACGATTTCCATAGGGATCATATCGAAAAGCTTTTCGCTTTCTTTGCCTTCGACAACGCCGAACCATTCGCGGACCGTGGGAGCGATGGAGGGGCCTACGAAAACGGCGGCCAATATGCCGCCGACAACCCCTGCTATGGTAAGAACTTCGCGAATGAATCCGCGCATGAAGGATATCAGGGCGGAAGAGATGACAACGAGGCCAACGATGATGTCTATAATCATGCCCTGATAGATAGGCAAAAGGCGGGTTAAATGCAAGGAAATCCTTCGGATTTCCGGTGCTTATCAGCCGCCTGTTCAGCCATAGGTTTTGAAGGGCTGTTTCCCCGCGAACTGCCGCGCCAGATCTTCCAGATGGGTTATTTCCTCGACCTTTAAACCTTCGATTTTCGCAGGGGCTATCCCCTTCTTGCTGAGCTTTTCGGGAATGACGGCGCGGTCGAACCCCAGCTTGGCGGCTTCCTTCAAACGAACATCGGGCTGGGACACGGAACGGATTTCCCCCGCAAGCCCGACCTCGCCAAAAAATACCGTGTTGCCCGGAACGGGAATATTGGATTGCGAGGACAGCAAAGCCGCCGCCACGGCCAAGTCGGCCGCGGGTTCGGAAATACGGATACCACCCGCGATGTTCAGGAAAATATCGGAAGACGATAACGTCACACCACAACGTGCTTCAAGCACCGCGAGCACCATGGCAAGACGATTGGAATCCCACCCGATCACCGCACGGCGCGGCGTGCCCAAAGTGGATTGCGCGACCAAAGCCTGCACCTCCACCAAGACGGGGCGTGTGCCTTCAAGACCCGCGAGCACGGCACTTCCCGCAATATTGTTCTGACGCTGCGCCAAGAAAAGTGCGGAAGGATTGGGCACTTCGACCAAACCTTCATTGGCCATTTCGAACACGCCGATTTCATCGGTGGGTCCGAAACGGTTTTTGACGGTGCGCAAAATGCGGAATTGGTGGCCGCGGTCGCCTTCGAAATACAATACCGCATCGACCATATGTTCAAGCACACGCGGACCGGCGATCTGGCCCTCTTTCGTGACATGCCCTACGAACAAAATCACAATGCCGCGTTTTTTCGCAACGCGGATCAGTTCCTGCGTGCAAGTGCGCACTTGTGTGACCGTGCCCGGCGCGGATTCGACCGTATCGACATACATGGTTTGAATGGAATCGATAACGATCAAATCCATCGGATCGGATTCCATACTCGCGACGATATCGCGGACAGATGTGGCGGATGCCAGTGCGACAGGAGCCTTGTCCAGACCGAGGCGTCGAGCTCTAAGGCGCACCTGGTCAACCGCTTCCTCGCCGGAAACGTAAAGACATGTCTTACCGGCATCCGCAAGCTTGCAAACAACCTGTAAAAGTAATGTAGATTTTCCTATGCCGGGATCGCCGCCGATCAAAATCGCGGAACCCGGAACCATGCCGCCGCCCGTGACGCGGTCATATTCTGCCATGCCAGAAACATGGCGCGGGACGTTATTATTGCTCTCGCCTTTCAAGCTCACCAGTTCCAGCGATTTGCCTCTGCGCCCTTGTCCCAGCCCCTTGGGCGCAGACTCTTGCTGCTTCTCTTCGACAATGCTGTTCCATTCATTGCAGGCCTCGCATTTGCCGCCCCACTGGGAAGTGACGGAACCGCAAGACTGGCAGACATAGGATTTTTTGACTTTGGCCATTTTTAATTATTTCAATGGGTTAACTTTATATCTATTAGTTCGTTTGCTGGTTTTTTATCCGTTGGGGCCTTTTCCGCCCCCTCAAAACTGATAAGAACAAACATAGAACACTTTGCCCTCTTTGCCAAGGCCCTTCTTTCATGACTTTGCCGTTTTTGCGCGGTAATGTGCGGGCATGAAAAAGCCGGTCCTTTTTTTAGCCCTTTTGATGATCGCCCTTCCCGCCTGCGCGGAAACGCGCCTCGAGAAATTCCGCGAAACGCGCGAACACCGCGCGGAGGCGAAAAAACTCCTCAACCAAAAACCGCAAGGCGTAATCTTCGATAGTTTTGAAGGCCGTGAAATCCTCGTCCATGTCGCGCCGAACGCGCGCCCCGCAAACCGCGCAATGGTCGTCGTCCTGCACGGCGGCATGGGCAATGCCAACCACATCCACAATGTTTCGGGCATGAACGAGGCGGCGGACGAAGGCGGATTCATCGTCGTCTATCTGAACGGATCGAAAGCATCGAAACGCCTCGGCGATGAATATCACGCATGGAACGCGGGCGGCGGATGCTGCGGCCAGCCGTTCCAAACCAATGTCGATGACATAGGATATATAACCCGCGCCATCGATTATCTGGCCGTGAAATACAACGTGGACAAGAAACAGGTGTTTGGAATGGGACATTCCAACGGCGCGATGATGACATCGCTCCTTATGTGCAAGACATACCTGTATCAGGCCATTATACCGATTTCAGGGCCGCTCAATATCGACGCGCAAAGCTGCCCGCCCGCCTATCACAAAAAGATTCTGGCGATCCACGGCACGGCGGATGAAAACGTACCCATCGATGGCGGCAAAGGCACCAAAGGCATCACGGATATCGATTACAAATCCCAATCCTATGCCAAAGGCGCGTTCGAGGAATCCAGCGCCACATACACGATAGACGCCCTTCCCGGCGTGGATCATAATCTGGAACATATTCGCGATTACATGTTCAAACGCGATGGAAGAACTTTGGGGCAGAGCGCCGCGTTGTTTTTCGGCCTCGCACCCAAACAATAAGGCCCCCAAGGAATAGATGATGAAAAAACTGGTTATAGTTTTGGTTTTGATTGCGGCAGCAGCGGTCGCTTTCTGGTTTTTCAATCCCGCCAAGGCGAAAGACGTGGAAACCGTATCGCCCGTCAACGCCCCCGCCGTGCAGGCCGTATATGCCACGGGCACGGTCGAGGCCAGCCGTATGATCCCCATCTCCCCCAAAATCGGCGCACGCCTTATGCGCCTCGATGTTGATGAAGGCAGCCGCGTGGAAGCAGGGCAAGTTCTGGCGCAACTTGAAGACGCCGACACGCAGGAAAATTTGAAAGACCTGCAAGCCAAGCTGGATCTCGCCTCCAAAGATTTGGCGCGCGCGCAAAAACTTTCCAAAAGCGGTGCGATCGCCAAAGAAGCATTGGACCAAGCCAGCGCGGCGTATAAATCGGCATCCGCATCCGTGGACCGCACCAAGGCGGAACTGAGCTACCTCCAACTGATCGCGCCCGAGGCAGGCACCATCATCCGCCGTGACGGCGAGATCGGCGAGATGATCGCGCTCGGCACGCCTGTGTTCTGGATCACGGGCGGCGATGATTTGCGCATAGAAACCGAAGTGGACGAAGAAGATATCGGCCTCGTCCAGCCCAATCAAAAAGTCGTGATCTCCGCCGACGCCTTCACGCAAAAAACATTCGAAGGCACGGTGCAATCCATCACGCCCAAGGGCGACCCCGTGGCACGTTCCTACCGCGTGCGCGTGACATTGGGCGCGGACACGCCGCTGATGATCGGCATGACGGCGGAAACCAATATCATCACGCAGGAAAAAGATTCCGCATTGATGATCCCCGCCACCGCCATATCCCAAGGCAAGGTTTTGAAAATTGGCGGCGGCAAGGCAACAGATACGCCTGTCAAAATCGGCATTAAAACACCGCAGGCCGTGGAAATCCTCGAAGGCGTACGCCCAGAAGACAAGATCGCGCTGAAATATGACGGGGGGCTTTTGGAAGAAGGGCATATCAAGGCCAAGCAAAAAGACTGGACGCCGACCAGCATAAAAACCACGGGGCCATGAGCATATTTTTCAGCATCGCCGTAAGACATATTCTGTCACGCAAGCGGCAAAGCTTCGTATCGCTGCTCGGCATCATCATCGGTGTAGCGTTCTTCCTCGCCATTTCTTCGCTCATGCAAGGCTCGCAGAACGATTTCATCAAACGTTTGATCGACAATTCCCCGCACATATCCGTGCATGACGAATACCGCAACGCCAAGGAACAGCCGGTTCAAAAATTGTACAAGGACCGCGTGGTGGAATTGCGTTCCATTCAGCCGCTCCCCGAAACGCGCGGCATCCGCGGCTACAAACAGGTGGTGGAAGATTTGAAACGCCGCCCGGGCGTGCGCGCATCTGCCACGCTGACGGGACAGGCTATTTTGAACTACGCAGGCCGCGACAATTCCATCGTGCTCAACGGGATGATCCCCGCCGATATGAAGGACCTCACCACCGTCGAGGAAAACATGATCGACGGTTCGGTGGATGATCTGATTTCCAACCGCAACGGCGTGATCGTCGGCGCGGAATTGTGCCGGCGCCTGATGCTGGAACGCGGCGACAACATCACGCTCACGGCCAGCACAGGACAGGTGCGCACGTTTAAAATTGTCGGGATATTCCGCACGGGAAGCCTTGATTACGACGACAAACAGGCCTTCACCGACATCAAGCGCGTGCAGGCGATGATGAACAAATCCAACCGCGCCAACACCATCATTATAAAGATGGATGATTCATCAAAGGCGCAGAAATTGGCCGACGAGGTAGAAGCCGCCACGGGATACAAATCCGTGTCATGGCAGGAAGCGAGCGAGGATATCATGAGCACACTCGCCATCCGCAACGTCATTATGTACACAGTGGTGTCCGCGGTTCTGCTCGTCGCCGCGTTCGGAATTTACAACATCATCTTTACAATCATCATGGAAAAACAAAAGGACATCGCGATTCTGAAATCCATGGGCTTCCTCGCGGGTGACATCCAATGGATATTCATCATTCAGGGCTGCATCCTCGGCGTGGCGGGCGTTATATTCGGCCTTCCGCTCGGTTGTTGCCTGATGCTGGCGCTCGAGCAGATCACGTTCGAACCGCCGGGCGTATCCGAACCCATTCAAATGCCGATAGACTGGTCCGCGCCGCAATTCTTTATCGCGGGCGCGTTCGCGTTTTTTGCAGCTGTGCTCGCTTCCTACCTTCCCGCCAAAAAAGGCGCGAGCGTCATGCCCGTACAGATTTTGCGGGGTGGACAATGAGCATTCTGATGTCAGTACGGGATGTCACTCGTACCTTGTTGGGTGAAGAGATTGAAGTCACGCTGGTCAAAAACGCATCCCTCGATATCGAAACCGAACATTTCACGGCGATCACGGGACCTTCGGGTTCGGGGAAATCATCGCTGCTATATCTGCTCGGCCTCCTTGATCGACCCACGAGCGGCACGATCAATATGCTCGGCACGGAAACCACGCAATTGAGCGAAAACGATCTGGCGCAGTTCCGCCTCGAAAAACTCGGCTTTATCTTCCAGTTTCACTTTTTGCTCCCCGAATTCACGGCCATGGAAAATGTGCGCCTGCCCATGCAAAAACTCGGCAAACTGTCCGTGAAAGAACAAACGGAAAAAGCCGTGGCGTTGCTGGAAAGCGTCGGCCTCCACGACCAGATCAAGAAACTGCCCAAACAGATGTCCGGCGGGCAATGCCAGCGTGTAGCCATCGCCCGTGCGCTCGCCAACGATCCGGCGCTCGTGCTGGCGGATGAACCTACGGGAAATCTCGATACCCATTCCGCCGCGACTGTGCAGCAGATATTGCGCGATATTGCCCATACCGAAGGCCGCGCTGTGGTCGCCGTCACGCACGACGAACATTTCGCAGCTGTGGCGGACAAGCGCATCCATATTGTGGATGGCAGAATTCAAGGAAATTGAGACTTAGAGCTTGGTCCAGTCAATAGGCGTGCGGCCGTGTTTTTCAAGGTATTCATTGGCCTTTTTGAAGTGGCCGTTGCCGAGAAATCCGCGATGCGCCGATAACGGTGATGGGTGCGGCGATTCCAGAACCAGATGTTTCGCGCGGTCGATGAACGCACCTTTTTTCTGCGCGTAGGAACCCCATAACAAAAACACGACAGGTTCTTTTTTCTCGTTCACGGCGCGTATGACCGCATCGGTGAATTCTTCCCAGCCGCGCTTTTGATGCGAGCCCGCCATGTTCGCCTGCACGGTCAGCATGGCATTCAAAAGCAATACGCCCTGTTTCGCCCAGGATGTCAGATCACCGGTGCGTGGCATTTTCACGCCGTATTCGGATTCGATTTCCTTGTAGATATTTATAAGAGACGGCGGCGGCGGAACGCCGATGGGCACGGAAAAACTTAAGCCATGCGCTTGACCCTCACCGTGATAGGGGTCTTGGCCTATGATGACGACCTTGATGTCATCAAACCGCGTGGTGTTCATGGCGTTGAAAATATCCGCGCCTTTGGGATACACGGTTTTGCCTGCGGATTTTTCCGCCGCGAGAAATTCTTTCAATTTCTGCATATACGGTTTTTCGAATTCAGGCTCCAGATATGCGAGCCAGTCTTTTTCGAGTTTTATGGCGGACATGGAAAGAATATGGGTTAGAGCAATTCTCTTTGCAAGGCCCTAAAATGCGATATCCGCCCTGATCGGGTAGTGATCGGAACCCACGGAAGGGAGGACACCAAAATCTGCGGCCTTTATATTTTTGGCCATGAAATGGTCAATCTGAAGTGCCAAAAACGGTTTATTCCTTGGCCATGTATACGCAAAACCAAGCGGATTAATCCTATCAAAGCCTGCGTCAATCAGAGGTTTCATAGCAGATGACCAAAGCGTTGCGTTAAAATCACCTGTAACGATAACAGGATTTTTTGATTTCATACCTATATATGCAGCTTCCTCAATGTATGAGCGATTCTCACTCATGTAGCTTATTGATACCGGTGGCACCGGATGAACCCCGATCACCGTAAATTCATTAAAGTTCATTATAATCATAGGGACTTTACCGTTAGTCACAATTTTAACTTCGCCTTCAAACGGCCTTTTCGAATAAGCCGCCATGCCAAAATTGTCTGCCCTCGGAAATTTAATGCTATAGGCATATTGCTCACCGAATTTGAAATTCTCCACCCAAGCATCGGTCACTTCACTGAATACTAGAACATCAGGATTTTCTCTTGCCACCATATCTCTTACAGCTTGATAATCGGTATTCGCACCCAAAACATTGGCCGACACGATGGAAACCGAGACAGGCTTATCTTCTTTCAGGGAAGGAATGCCCAAAGTCTGATACAAACTCCAGCCGAGAGCCCCTATGTTCAAAATTAAAACAGCAGCAACAACAGCCCATATAATTAGCTTTTGGTCTTTTAAAAACAAAAGAATAGCACCGCAAAAAATAGCGCCAAACACAGCGTGAGGACGGAAGTGGTTGAACAAATCAAGTAAAGGTATGAGAGCTTGGAAAAAGCCTAATAGGCTACATACTGCGATAATCCAAATGCCAGACCGAGTATCTTTTATCAAAAAATTTCGATGGCTCTCATTCATGAGGGATTAAAGCAATTCTCTTTGCAAGGCCCATTTGATCTGCAGCGTATCGATATCCATATCGGCAAGAATGACGAGCTGCTTGGTTTTGCGGGGGCGGATGCCTTCACCCAGATAAACGGAATCTTCCAGAACCAGCGTTGCACCCGAGGCCGTAAAACGCCAGCCCGTACCGCCGGGAAGCGTGAGCAAAGCTTCTTCGCCGTCTTTCACGAGGCTCACCGAAACCTTGGGATGCAGATGGAAACGCACGGCGATGTTGTGGACTTTGTTAAGGCCCGTCGTACAGGTGAGTGTTTCTTCCCCGCGAAGATCGTTGCCTTCATCGGCGTAATACAATCGGCGACGGTGCGTTATGCCGTTGACGGGAATGTAGCCGTCATGGGATGCATCGACCAGCACGCCCTCGATCATATCGTCGCGGTGGAGGGAAACTTTTTTGGGTTTGCGCGAAATCGAACCATCTTTGTGGATTTCGCAAGCATTGCGGTCGTCGATGGTCAAAGAGCTGTGAGCAGCGGTGAAACGTAGCGTGTCTTTCCATTCATCGTTCGTGGGGTGCGACCCGCAATTGACGATGATGCGTTCACGCCCATAGGACATTTCAAACGAAAGCGGCGCGGCATGTGATGTGGTGTCGTGCGGCCATTTGGCAGGCTTGCCCGTATCCATGATGATCAAACCACGACCCACGGCCATGCGCTCATACCCGCTGTGCGGCAGGGAATTCAAAACTTTCGCGCGGTTGTTGGCATGCAGGAAAACCTGCTTCATCAAATCCTCGTGGCCTTCCTGACAGCCGTTGAACAATGCGAAGTGACGATCCGCATGACGGAAGAAACGCAAAGCAGGCACGGCGCGGTCCAGAGCATGCAGGATTTTTTCGGGGCAAGGATAGCCGCCCTGACGTAGAGCCGTGCGGATATCTATGAGGATAATGACCGCTTCCAAAAGCGTTTGTGGATTGCGTGTGACGTGACCACCATCGGATAAGATCTGTTTGCCGATTTCCTTGTGGAGCAGATTCAAGGCTTGTTCGAGCAATTGTTCGCGGCCTTCCATGGCAAGGCCGCAATAAGCGAGACCCTTGATGGCTTGTAACAAGCACACGCCCGACAAATTTCCGGGCGTATTGCGCGACAGATGGCGCACTTGTCGCGCCAGAGAAACATAAAACTGTTCTTGAAATTCTTCCGTGGCAGATTCACCGAAGAATGTGAAAGACGACAGCCAGTTGGAAAGACGCGCGCCGAGTATATCGGGACGCCATGTTGTTTCATCGTAATGCGGATAGGTACACATCCAGTTTTCGAGCATCGCGCGTGCAGCCAGACGGCCTTTGTCACCGCCGAGCGCTTTCAGATCGCGCAGCCATTCGAAGCTGTGGATGTATTTGATCCATGTTTCATCAACGCCTTCGGGTTGCCATTCGGCGTTGTGGAGCTCCAGCTGGTCGCCTTCCAGCGTGAAGATCCCGCCATGGATCAGCCAGCGTCCGCGGTCGGCGGAGCCTTTCCAGAGATCGACGGGGGAGAATAGAAGTTTTTCGGGGATCGTGCCTGCCAGCTTCCATTTGTCGGCGATCTTGCTGCATGCGAGGGCATGGATGCCTTTGCGTATTTTCTTGTTCACGAATTGCAGCGCGGGATTCATTTTTGTCAGCCCCGCAGCGATTTGATTTGTTTGGCGTAATTCGCGGGACCGTCCTTGAACACGTAATTGCCAGCGACAAGCACGTTGGCGCCTGCCTTTATCACTTGTTTAGCCGTTTGATCGTTGATGCCACCATCGACTTCGAGGTCGATATCCCGGCCCGTGGCATCGATACGGCTTCGCACATCGGCGATTTTATCCAGGAGCGGAATGAAAGCCTGTCCGCCGAAACCGGGATTGACCGTCATGACCAAAATCAGATCGACGAGATCCATCACATGATCGAGCACTTCCGTCGGTGTCGCGGGGTTGATCGCGAGGCCCGCCTTCTTGCCCATGCCGCGAATGGCCTGCAAAGTTCTATGCCAGTGCGCACCCGCTTCGGGGTGGATGGTGATGATGTCAGCGCCGCCGTCTGCGAACGCCTGAATGTACGGATCGACCGGCGAGATCATCAGGTGCACGTCGAAGATTTTTTTCGTCGCACCGCGCACGGATTTCATAACCATCGGGCCAAAGCTGATATTCGGCACGAAATGCCCGTCCATCACATCGACATGGATGTAATCGGCCCCTGCTGCGTCAATCGCGCGGATTTCTTCGCCGAGTTTCGAAAAATCGGCGGAAAGAATCGACGGGGCTATCCTGATCGAGCTTGTCATTGGGTACTGTGTTTTTGATAATCTGTGCGGCGGGCGGGGAATGAACCCCTCGAATCAATAGTTTAACCCGTTAATATCCACAGGCATAGCCCATAGACGAATCTTTTTAATAATTTTTACGCAGCGGACTTCTGTAAACGCGATATGAAAAACCCATCCATGCCGCCTTCTTCTTTTAAGTGGAAAGGCAAGATACGGATGTCCCCTTCGCTGTTTATGATGGTCTCCAGACCACCGATTTCCTCTGATCGCACGGGAATGCGGCGGAAATGGGGATGGTCTTTCAAAAACTTTTCGATCTGCTGTTCGCCTTCGGCCTTTTGCAAGGAACAGGTGCAGTAAATCAGCATCCCGCCGTCTTCCAGCATGTCACCCGCGTTTTTCAGCAGCCGTTCTTGAATGCTCACAAGCCCTGCTTGGTCTTTTTCGTTTTTAAGCGCAAGCAGATCGGGATGGCGACGGATCGTACCCGTCGCTGTGCAGGGTGCATCGAGCAATATATGCGTGAATTTTTGTTTGGGTTTCCACACCGAACCGTCTTCGATAATTAGTTCGGCCTTATCTTCCAGTCCAAGGCGGGAAAGATTTTCCGTGACCTGTTTCATACGCGACGCGGAACGATCGAGCGCAACAACATGCGCACCGTTCGCCGCCAACTGCGCGGTTTTGCCGCCGGGCGCGGCACATAAATCCAGAACCGTTTTGCCGTTGAGATCGCCGAACAAACGCACGGGCAAAGCGGCGGACGCGTCCTGCACCCACCACGCCCCTTCGGCAAAGCCATCGAGATTGGTGATGTTGCCGCCCGCAGGACGGCGCAAAGAACCCGTCGGGACAAAACGCGCCGCGAGTTTTCTGGACCAGTCGCCTTTGGTGTCGGGGTCTTTGATCGTAAAATCCAGTGCCGCTTCTTCGAGCGAGGCCAGCGCGATATCCTTCGCGCGCACGAAGCCATAGCCGTTCATCCATTGTTCATAGAGCCATGCGGGGAAGTTAAGCGCAGCCGCATCCTGATCAGCCACCCAGCGCTGCCCCTCACCCGTCATGCGGCGCAGAACAGCATTCACAAAACCTTTTTTGCCTTCCATGCCGCGTTCTGCGGTGAGCGTGACGGACGTATCCACCGCAGCGTGATCGGCAACATCCATGAACAAAATCTGGGTGATGCCGATATAAAGAATCCATTTGAGTGTCTCAGGACGGGGCGCCTCACCCTTCGCCAATGCGCGGGCGATCACATCATCCAGTTGTCCGCGGCGGCGCAGGACGGTGGCGACCAGCATGCGCACAAACGCGCGGTCGCGTTGCACCAGTGCGTTGAACGCTTCGTTCTGCACCAGCGCGTCATCGAGCATTTTTTTGCGGCCAAGAATTTGTTCGATGATATCAAGCGCAACGCGGCGCGTGACAAGACCGTCGCCCGCAGGCAGTTCTTCCAGCAGATCGGGTTGAACGTCGCTCATTATTTTTTCATCAATCGGGATTCGAGATTGCAGCTGAACTGCACGATATCCGTATATAAACGGCGCACGAAATCGGAATCGATTTTTTTGCTCATCGCACGCGCGGAACAACGGTCTATCACCTCGTTCACACGGTCGGCCAGAACGGCGGGAATATCGTTCGCGCCCTTTACCTTCGCAACCTCGTGAATAATGCCGATGCGTTCGGCCAGCAGATCGACGATTTGATCATCCAGCGCGTCTATCTTTTCACGGTAGGGTTTCAGCAGGTTATTCATCATGGTCCTTGTGTGTGGGGAACGAGTCTTCCGTGCGTGAACGGGCGCGCCCTTTTTCTTTTTTAGCGGCTTTCGCCACGGCCATATTGTCAACCAGATTGGGATAGGGCCGTCCAGCCTTTTTTGCCCGCGCCCGCGCTTCTTTTATCTGCGCGTCGGTCAGCTTGGTTCCCGAGCCTTTGTGCGGGTTTTTCTTCTTCCATGGCGGTGTTTTTGTGTTCATAAGGGGCCCTTCTGTCATATTTGTACGCAAAAAACGGCTGACACGTACAATAGTTTCGCTATTCTCAGCATATGAGCACAAAACCCAAGCCTGAAACACAAAAACCGACGCCAAAACCTGCACCTTCTTCCGTTCCGGAAACGGGCGGCCGCGGCGGGTTGGACCCTGTGCGTTACGGCGATTGGGAAAAGGATGGCAGATGCGTGGATTTTTAGAAAAAATTTTTCCGACCGGAATTTTTACCCTGCCCGTCATTGTCGCGGCGTTCGGATATTTCGTCGACGTGTTTGACATGTATATTTTCGGCGCGAACCGCGTGGCATCCCTTCGCGATATTGGCGTACCCGAAGATGAAATCTTTGATACGGGCGTTTTGATCCTGAACCTGCAGATGGCGGGGATGTTCATCGGCGGTTTGTTGTTCGGCGTTCTGGGCGATAAATTCGGCCGCACGAAGATGATGTTCCTATCCATCATCACCTATTCGATTGCGACATTTATGAACGGGCTTGTAGACAACGTTCCTGCCTATGCCACATTCCGTTTTATCGCGGGGCTAGGTCTTGCAGGGGAACTCGGCCTTGCCATCACACTCATCAGCGAGACTATGCCCAAAGATAAACGCGGATACGGCGCGGGCATTATTTGCGGTTTCGGCATTCTGGGCGGATTGAGCGCGGCCTTGCTGGCATTGGTCATTCCATGGCGCGCCAGCTTTATCATTGGCGGTTTGATGGGGCTGGTCCTGCTGTTTTTCCGCGTGCGCATTGCTGAATCACACATGTTTGAAGGCATGAAGGAGATCAAGGAAAAAGGCAAAATTTCCATGGTGTTCCAAAAACCGGAACGCATCGTCAAGTTCCTCCATTGCGTCTGTTTGCTCCTCCCCGTGTGGTATGTGATCGGCGTGCTGGTCTATTTCTCGCCGGAATTGTTGAAAGTAAAATACGGCCTTGAAGTCACCGTGCCGCCCATCCTCGCCTTTGTGATGTTCTTTCTGGCCATGAGCGATTTCGTGAGCGCGTGGATCAGCAACGCGGTCAAAAGCCGCAAGAAAGTGCTGATCGGCTTCATATCGCTCGGCCTCATCATGGTTTTGACGCTGCTGCTCAGCCCGATTGATTTCAACTATCCCGCGCTTATCATCATCTATGTCGGCGCGGCCATCGGATGCGGATGCTGGGTTCTGGGCGTCACAGCCGCCTCGGAAAGCTTCGGCACCAATCTGCGCGCCACCATAACCACCAGCGTCCCCAACTTTTCCCGCGCCGCAACCATACCCATCACGCTTTCGGTGGCGGCGTTGAAGGAGCATATGCCGCTCGACCAAGCCGCCTTGATCGTAGGCCTGGTCGTCTATGCCCTCGCTTTGTTCGGAGCGTTCGCCATGCGAGAGACTTTTGCCGCCGATCTGGACTATCTGGAGAAGTAGCATTCAAGGGCTGGCAGGCCGTTTTTCTTCATATTTTAGTGGTTTTTGGCCCCGATTTCCTGTACATCGGCGGCAGATAGAGGGCGTTTCCGACACGGGACGCCTAACCCGCTGAAAAGAAACGAGAATTTTTATGGCCGCCACTGATTCCAAATTGATCCGCAATATCGCGATCATCGCGCACGTCGACCACGGGAAAACCACCCTGATAGACAACATCCTGAAACAATCGGGTTCCTTCCGCGCCAACCAGAACGTCGAAGAGCGCGTCATGGATTCCAACGATTTGGAAAAAGAGCGCGGCATCACCATTCTGGCGAAATGCACGGCTATCGATTGGGAAGGCACGCGCATCAATATCATCGACACACCGGGCCACGCCGATTTCGGCGGCGAGGTGGAACGTGTGTTGAACATGTGCGACGGCGTTATCCTTTTGACGGATGCGGCCGAAGGCCCGCTGCCCCAAACCAAATTCGTTCTGGGCAAAGCCCTGAAACTCGGCATCAAACCGATCGTCATGATCAACAAGGTTGACCGTTCCGACGCCCGCCCCGACGATGTTTTGAACGAAGTGTTCGATTTGTTCGTATCCTTGGAAGCAACGGATGAACAGCTCGACTTCCCCGTTCTCTATGCATCGGGCCGTGATGGCTGGTGTGCGAAGAGCCTCGAAGCCCCGCGCGAAAACCTGCACCCTCTTCTGGAGTTGGTCATGGAATACGTGCCTGCGCCGAAAGTTCTTGAAAGCGCGCCCTTCACGATGCTAGCAACATTGCTCTCTTCCGACCCGTTTCTAGGCCGCGTTCTGACAGGCAAAGTTTACGGTGGTCACCCCAAAGTCAACATGGCCGTGAAAGCCATCGGCCTTGACGGCAAGACGGTGGAAACTTTCCGCCTCACAAAACTCTTCTCCTACCAAGGTATCGAGCGCGTGCCCGTCACCGAAGCCGTTGCAGGCGACATTATCTGCATCGCCGGTATGGTGAAGACATCCGTGGCCGACACGATCTGCGACCCCGCAGTGACCGAGCCTGTACCTACGGACCCTGTCGATCCTCCGACGATGGCTGTAACCATCACAGTGAATGACAGTCCTTACGCAGGCACCGAAGGCAAGAAGCTGACCTCCAACATGATCCGCGAGCGTCTGAACGCCGAAGCCGAAACCAACGTGGCCATCCGCGTGACGGAATCCGAAGGCCGCGATGCTTTCGAACTGGCAGGCCGCGGCGAATTGCAGCTCGGCGTTCTGATCGAAACGATGCGCCGCGAAGGATTCGAACTTTCCGTGTCCCGTCCCCGCGTTCTTTTGAAAAAAGACGAGAACGGCAATTTGCTGGAGCCGTACGAAGAAATCACCTGCGACGTGGATGAAATCTATTCCGGCGCCGTGGTTGAGAAAATGACCCAGCGTAAAGCGGAACTCCGTGATATGCGCCCTTCGGGTGCAGGCAAGACCCGCATCATGTTTCTCGCCCCTTCGCGCGGATTGATCGGCTACCAGTCGCAATTCCTGACCGACACGCGCGGCACTGGCCTGATGAACCGTATCTTTGACAGCTACGGCCCTTACAAAGGCGATATTCTGGCCCGCCGCAACGGCGCCCTGATTTCCACGGACAAGGGCGACGCCGTTGCCTACGCCATCTGGAAGCTGCAGGACCGCGGTATCATGTTCATCGGCCACAACGACAAGGTCTATGCAGGCATGGTTGTCGGCGAACACAGCCGCGAGAATGACCTCGAGATCAACGTCCTCAAAGGCAAGCAGTTGACCAACGTGCGGGCCTCGGGCGCGGACGAAGCCGTTATCCTTGTTCCGCCGAAGAAAATGTCGATGGAAGAAATGATGTCCTACATCAATGATGACGAGCTGGTCGAAGTGACGCCCAAATCCTTGCGCCTGCGCAAGAAGCACCTCGACAGCAACACGCGCGACCGCGCCAAAAAAGAAGCCAAAAAAGCGGGCGCCGAAGTTTAAGCCGCCTCTACACCGAACAAGAAAAACCCGCCATCTCGGCGGGTTTTTTATTATTGCAGATCCGTTTGAACGAGGCAGAGGATGTTGCCGTCGGGATCCTTAAACCACGCGGCCTTCATACCCGTTTCCGTGACATGGATATCGCCTTTGCGGGACACGCCGCGCATGTCGAAATGTACAAACGCAATTCCGTTTTGTTGAAGCTCAGAAACCATGTCTTCGATTTTATCTTCGACGGCCCATGTGGCCACGGTTGCTTTGGAATCACCGGCACGGTCCGATTTATAAACGAACACGCGGGAATCTCCCGCCTTATAAGTGGTGATGCCGTCACCCATGGTGTCTTCCAGTTTCAGGCCCAGCTGGTTCTCGTAGAAATTACGGGCCTTGGCCATATCGCGAACTGCGATAGTGGCGACTATATCATTGTGCGCTAGCATATCTGCCTCCATGAAGGATTTATTACAATATACAAACTAGAGCGATTTATAGCAGGTTCCACAAAAAAAGCCGCTGAAAAGCGGCTTTTCTTATATTAGTATTCTTATATCAGTAAGCTCTTTTTTTAGAGCGTGCTGAATGACCTTCGGAGCGCTGTCCGCCGTCTTTGCGGAACGTGCGGCCTTCATGATGTTTTGCGCCGCCGTCTTTGGCCACGTAAGGTTTTTTGAAACCTTCACCTTCCTTGCGGAAAGGTTTCTTGAAGCCGCCTTCGGTAGATCCACCTTCGCGTTTTACGAACGGACGATCACCGCTGTTCGAACGGGGACGATCACCTTGCGCGTTGTCGCGGTTGTAAGGCTTTTTAAATCCGCCATCACGGTTGTATGGCTTCTTGAAACCACCTTCACGATTGCCTTGGTATCCGCCTTCGCGGTTACCTTGGTAACCACCTTCCGCACGTTGCGGACGGTCGCCAAAATCACGGCGGGGGCGGTCTGCATTGTCGCGGTTATAGGGTTTTTTGAATCCGCCTTCTTTGCGGTCGCCCGAATTCGTACGCTTGTATGAATCAGGGTTGGAAGCAAAGTCGCCGTCTTTTTTGAAGGGCTTTTTAAAGCCGCCGTCACGGTTGCCTTGGTATCCGCCTTCGCGTTTGCCTTGATAGCCGCCCTCGGAGCGTTGAGGACGATCGTTACGATCAAAGCTGCGTTGTGGACGGGCATCAAATGCACCTTCCGTGCCCGCTTCGGATGAACGGAAGTCGCCATCGGGATTGTAACCGCCATTGGCTGTGCGTTCCTTGCGGTCTGCACGACCGAACGGTTTGCGGGGGCCGAACTTGTTTTCTTTTTTCGGACCATAATTGCGTTCGGGACGATCGCCGCCGCCGAAAGATTTGCGCTCGCCGCCAAAAGATGGCTTGCCGCCGAATTTCTTGCCGCCGCCGAATTGTTTTTTCGTGCCGCCGCGTCCGCCTTCACGGATTTCGGAGCCCGGATCATTCGGATTCAGCATGCGTTCGATATCGCGCCACAAGTGTTTTTCGCCATTCGCAACGAAGGAAACCGCATGACCTTTTTCACCGTTACGGGCCGTACGGCCGATGCGGTGGATATAGTCTTCGGCAACCTGGGGGAGATCATAGTTCACGACATGTTCGATATGGGGAACGTCCAGACCGCGGGCGGCAACATCTGTTGCCACGAGAATACGGATTTCACCGTTGCGGAACATGCGGATAACTTTATCGCGCTGACGCTGACGCAGGCCGCCATGGATGGCTTCGGACGTCTGTTCGTCACGGTTCAGTTTTACGGACAATTTGTCCGCGCCGTGTTGCGTGCGCACGAATACGATAACCGAACCTTCGCGTTTGCCCAATTGGAGCATCAGTTCGTCGTATTTTTGTTCCTGTGCCACGAAGGTGGTTTCCTGAATAATATTTTCGCCCGGTTTGGATTGAACGCCTGCGGAAATACGCTCGGGGTTGTTCAAATACTGACGCGAGAATTTTACGATGGAATCGGGGAACGTTGCGGAGAACATCATCGTCTGACGCTTGATCGCCGTTTCCGACAGGATGGAATCGATCTGGGGCAGGAAGCCCATATCGAGCATGCGGTCGGCTTCGTCCAGAACCGCGAATTCAACGCGGTCGACGAGGTCTTGGTTAGAGCGTAAATGGTCGTTGATACGGCCGGGCGTGCCCACGATCAAACGAGGGCGGCGCTGCAATTGCGCGTATTGTTTGCCGATAGGTTCGCCGCCGATCAACAATGCGGTTTTGATCCCGTTGGGGCCTTTCGCATCATAGCCGATCATTTTGCGGGCTACCTCATGCACCTGCGTCGCGAGTTCACGTGTAGGAAGCATGACAAGCGCGTGCGCTGTCGGATTTTCCAGGAGGAAGTTGATCATCGGTACGCAGAAAGCAGCGGTTTTACCGGTACCCGTTTGTGCGGAACCGAGAATGTCGCGGCCTTCGAGACCGAGCGGAATCGCCATCGCCTGAATCGGCGTGGGCGTTTCGAATTTCATGTTTTCGAGGGAGGTTTGTAGCGCAGGATTAAGCGCAAACTCTTTAAAGTTTGTGGTCATCATTAGTCTTTCATCATTATATCGCACGCTCCATTATGGGGCGTGTTTAGCGGACATTGCCGCGGTTCAAAGCATCAAGCTGATACTGAAAACCGCTTATGCCGCCCGATAATGATGGGGGAAGAGGATGACTGTATCGCGGGATTATTCGACTTTATTGTTAGTTTTCAACTAGTTATCGAATACCCAAAACTTATTGCGGCCTACATATCTCATATAACGTCACAATAAGTCAAGGAATTTACTTGCCCGAAAACAACTACCTGTGTTTTCATGAATGCATGAAACATTTCATCACGATCAATACGAAGCTCGATTATGCCGCTCCGGGACTTGAATCCGGCACGGATAATGGCGTTCGCGCATCGCTGACAGAATAGGTTTCCACCACTGTCAGCGCCCCCGAAAGGCTCTGACAGAACATCTTCTCACTTATAGATTCTTTGTCATCCTTTCGAAAACAAAACGAAAGGAAGTGATTTTATGGACCAAAAAATTTGTATACGTCAGTTGCAAGCGGAAGATTGGAGCGAATTTCGCGCCGTCCGGCTCGAAGCGCTGCAAAAATATAAGTCTTGTTTCAGTTCATCGTACGAAACAGAAAAACTGTACGACGAGCAAAAATGGCAAGGAACGTTGCAAGATACACAACACGCCATATTTGCAATACTGGACGAAGACAAGGCCATAGGCTTATCGGGATGCTTCACATCGCGCGATGATGAAAGCGGCAAAACCGCCATTCTTGGTATGTGGTATTTGAAAGAAGAATATCGCGGCCAAGGGCTTTTTCATCTTTTGATGCAAGCAACGATGGATTGGGCCAAAGACGAAGGGCGATTTGATCGCATTGTGGTCAGTCACCGCGAAGGCAACGAAGCATCGCGCCGCGCCAACCAAGCTCTGGGTTTCAAATACACCGAAACTGTTATGAATGAATTCGGCGACGGGCAAATTGCAAAAAACATATTCTATGAAGTGAGATTACGATGAGCATAGACATTAAAACAAAACGCCTGCATTTACGCACGCCCACCATGGCGGACGCAGCGGAAATCCACGCCGAAAAAGTCAAGGTGTGGCATGACCTGCAAAGCTGGATGTCGTGGGCAACGGATGATTCCAAAGGCATAGACGCCCTGAAGGAACAGTTTATCGAAACCGCCGCCGCACAAAATCATGTCACGGGCTTTTGCCGCGAGACGGGACGCTTTGTTCTGTGCACGGGCGCAACCGATAAAGGCAACGGTGTATTCGAGGTCGGTTACTGGGTTGCCAAGGATATGCGCGGCAAAGGCCTCGCCACCGAAGCGGCGCAGGCCATGATCGACTACGCCTTTGACTCATTGAAAGCGAAACAGGTCTATATCTGCCATTACGAGGGCAACGAAGGCAGCCGCCGTATCATCGAAAAGCTGGGATTTAAAAAAACCGGTGTTGTTTGTTCCGCGCACAAACGTTTCACCGACGGTGTGATGATGGACAAACATGAATATGCAATGACGCGCGAAGAGTGGAAACGTTAAGGCTGCTGAGGCTGTAGAGTTTTTAGCCCCGGATGCGGCGTATAAGTCCAATCACTACTTTGAGAGTCGCTTCTATAAGGATTAAGATATCCAACAAGGCTGTTCAAGCCCTTGGTCCATTTCTCATGTTGGACTTCGTATCTGCGCATGATCAGAGCCATTGTGCTTTTTTCACCCAACACCTGCTTGGCTTCATCCACGATCCATTTTCCCAGCGCATCGCGATATGCCTCTTCCGCAATCCCCATAGTGGCATCCAGAGACTTGGCAAGAAGTGCTTCGTATTCCTGTTTACCGTAACTGCGCCCGCCAAGTTGCAACGCGCCATACAAATTGTTTGCATACGTCTGAGGGTCTTTACATCCCTCGTTAAGTTCTACCAATTTTTTAGAAAGCGTAAGCCTGTCCTCAGCAGAGAACGTATCAAAGTAGTGATTGGTCCAAAGGCTATACAAGAAGACGGCAGCTACTTTTGCGGGAGGTTCATCCGATAAGGAATATTGCAGAATGTGCGGGGAAAGAAAGTTTACGACTCGGTTGAGTTTTCCCTCGTCCAAAACATCCTGGCCTGAAGCATCTTTCCCAGCGCATATATCATCAATTTCTTTTTCGAAAGCGGATGTACTGACATCAGGATTTTCCTTGATCTGTGCGACCAGACGACCCCACACACCCTGAGCTTGCACGTCAAGGTCATCCACCACTGCGAGAAAACGGTCTCTCATGCCCGCGCCCCTTATAATAAATTTGCCTCGGATATTCAGGAGAAAATTATAGGTGAAAAGCGTTAATTTTCTAATTCGACCATAACCGGCACGTGGTCGGAAGGTTGTTCCCAGTCTCGCGCTTCGATCAATATTTTATGTTTTTTCAAGGACTTAGCCAAGGGCTTTGTGACCCAGATATGGTCGAGCCTGCGGCCGCGGTTGGAAATTTTCCAGTCATGGTTGCGGTAGCTCCACCATGTGTAGCATTTCTCGTTTTCCGGTACGAAGTGACGAATGGCATCGTGCCAATCCAGCGAGTTATACATCTTCGTGAATTTCTCCACTTCGATCGGTGTATGCGAAACGACTTTGAGCAGTTGTTTGTGACTCCACACATCATGCTCCAACGGCGCGATGTTAAAATCACCCACAGCGATGAGTTTCTGGTCTTTGGAATAACGGTCCGCGAACCAGCCTTTGAGTTCGTCCACAAAATCCAGCTTGTGCGCGAATTTGTCGTTCGCATCGGGATCGGGAATATCGCCGCCCGCAGGAATATAGATATTGTGCAGTTCGAATCCGTTGAAATTCGCCGCGATATGGCGGCAATCCTGTTTCCCCACGCGGTGGTGGATGTCTTTGGATGTAAACGGCACTTTGGAGAGAATCGCCACGCCGTTATAGGATTTCATGCCGTGGAAATGTTGGTGCACATAGCCTTCATCAGCAAACACCTGCGACGGAAATAACTCGTCTGGGCATTTCGTTTCCTGCAGACAAACGATGTCGGGTTTCAGTTTTTGCATCATCGCCACGACGCTCGGCGCGCGTAAACGTACGGAGTTTATGTTCCACGTAACGATTTTCATTCTTTGCTCTTCTTGGCCTTGTTAAATCCATATAACGATATGCCGATCATCACCAGTTGCAAAATTATCGGGCCGATATTGTTCGTTTGAAACGGTGAAAATAGTGCTACCAGCAGGCAAACACCGCCGATCAGATTGAGCGTAAGATATTTGAAATCATGCGCCTTGAGTTTTTTCTTTTCCAAAAGAAAATAACCGATGCATATAAGCACGGCGCCGATCAGTCCGATGATATACATTTAGAACGGCAATCCACCGCCACCACCGAGTGCGTTCGGCGGGAGACCCATATCGGCCATCATTTTTTGCGTTTCTTCGGCCATTTTGTCATCGCCTTTGGCCTTCGCGTCGTTGATAGCAGCCATCAGCAAATCTTCCAGCATTTCCTTGTCTTCGGCTTTCACAACGGAAGCATCGAGCGCGACGCCCTTGCATTGCCCTTTGCACGTCATAGTTACGCGCACGGCACCACCGCCCGATGTTCCCTCGACATTCACATGGCCCATGCGTTCTTGCATATCCTGCATCTTGGTCTGCATGGCTTTCGCCTGTTGCATCATCTTGGCGATGTTCATTGTATGTCCTCTTTATTATGAATGGCTTTGAGTTCGGCTTCGGGAAAAATGTCGAACACCTGTTTGACCAAAGAATTCGCCCGTACCTTGTCAAACCGCGCTTGTTTTTCCGCTTTCTCGCCCTCGGCAAGCGTCATGGCGCCCGGCGCGTTGGACATTGTCACCATCCAGCGTTTGCCCGTAGCGGCCTTGAGCGCGATCGTGAGTTCCTGTGCGAGATCCTGCGCGGCATTGGCGGCGGGGCGGTATTCAAGGCGCCCCTCTTCCAATTTGACCAGATGAACGTTCAGATAGACTTGCGTCGCCAGCGACATATGGCCGGATTGACGGAGCACGGCCTGCACATCCGCAAGCGATGCAATCTCCGTGATCGGTACAGGTGCCAGTGCGGTTTCAACCTTCACAGCCGCAGCCGCGCCACCGCTTGCAACATTGACGGTTTGATACGATCCGCCACCCGAGGGCGAAGGCGCGATGGGCGAAGCACCCGATGATACGGGCGTGCCGTCTTTGAGTTTTTTGATAAGTTCCGCGGGATCGGGAAGATCAGCGGAATAAGCGAGGCGTATCACCACCATCTCCGCCGCTTTTTGCGGTACGGGCGCGAAATTCACTTCGTTCAAACCTTTGAGTAATATCTGCCAGACGCGTGCCAATGCGGGCATGGAAAGTTTGGAAGCAAGATCCGCCGCACGGTCCATTTCCTCACGCGCCATCACCTGCAACGTATCTTTCATGGAAGGCACGGCGCGCAGTTTGGTCAGCAGATGCGACAAATCCAGCATATCGCCGATAATCACGGAAGGGTCTGCGCCTTTTCGGTACAGATCATCCATCGTGGCGAGCGCGGATTCACATTCACCCTTCACGGCTCTTTCGAGCAGATCGAGTACTAGACCGCGGTCGGCGAGGCCGAGCATCTCTTTCACTTTTTGTGCGGTCACATCGCCTTGTGAGAGCGCGATTGCTTGGTCCAACATGGATAAACCGTCACGCGCCGAACCGTCCGCAGCGCGGGAGATCAGCGACAATGCTTCGTCGTCGCATTTCACTTTTTCCCAGTTGCATATTTGTTTGTAGTAATCAGCCAGCGTTGCGGCATCGATGCGGCGCAGATCGAAACGCTGGCAACGCGAAAGCACAGTCACGGGCACTTTGCGGATTTCCGTCGTCGCAAAGATAAACTTCACATGCGGGGGCGGTTCTTCGAGCGTTTTCAAAAGTGCGTTAAACGCGTTTTTGGAAAGCATATGCACTTCGTCGATGATGTAGATTTTGTATCTTGCAGACGTTGGCGCGTAACGCACGCCATCTAGAATTTCACGGATGTCATCTACGCCCGTGCGGGATGCGGCATCCATTTCGAACACGTCGGGGTGACGGTCTTCGGTGATCGCCTTGCAGATTTCGCAATCATCCGTATTGCCCGTCGTCGGTCCCGCCTTGCCGTCAGGGCCTGCATAGTTCAGGGCCTTCGCGATAATACGCGCCGTTGTGGTTTTACCCACACCGCGGATACCCGTCAGCATGAAAGCATGGGCAATGCGCCCGCTCTCGATGGCGTTTTTCAGGGTGCGAACCAACGCATCCTGACCAATCAAATCATCGAAATTTTTCGGACGGTATTTGCGCGCGAGAACGCGGTATTCTTTGGCTGTATCGGACATCATTTATAACTAGAGCGATTCCAAACCCATTTCAAATATTATGGATGAGAATATATTGCCATAATCACTATTTCAACAAAGCTTTGTACATATCCTTATACAGCCCTGCCCCATAGGCCGTGATGTGGTTGTCGTCACGGTAGAGCGGATGACCGCCATGGCTCATCGAGCAAACCCCGTCGGGGCAAAAGGCGATGGTCGGATCGAAGATTTTCACGCCATATGCGCCTTTCAAAGAATCCAGAATCGGCATTACATTTTCCTGCCGCTTGTTGTGGACTTTCAAATCATAGGTGAAATCATCCCCCAACCCGTAATGCAGCGACCGCGCCATAAAGAGCGGAACATTTTCAACGGGCGCATGCGGCATTTCGATCATGAAAACAATTTTGCGCCCTTGCAGATTTTTGAAAAGCGATTCAAAAGAGTCATGAAATAGGTTGGCATTCTCCGTGCGTCCCAAACGATAATCTTTGGCATAGCGCATGGCGTGCATACTCCAATGCCCGATCAGGATGACGGTTTTGATTTCGGGATGCGCGGAAAGATATTCCATCACGCCGCGATTGGCAGCGTTGCAATGCCCGATGGCGATATCAACGTCTGCAGCGGCAGGCGGACAGGAATGGGTACCCAGCAAAAATCCTTTTTTCCCTATATCGCGTGCGGCGAAATCAATCCCCGGCGCGGCGGCTTCGGAATGGGAATCGCCCCATACGATGAATGACGATTTGGCATTCGGATCGCCCAGCACCAGACCGTAGGAATGCGGCGGCGCATCCTGCATGGGCGTAAGGACCGTGTTGTCTGAAACCGCATACAGCTTTTGTATTTCCTGCGGGAAACGATCGGGAAAGCCTTCTTTTTTATGAATCACCAGACCTATGGCGATAAAGGCAATGCTGCCGATGGCAGCCAACATAAATATTTTACCGCGTGAAAATATAGACTGACGACGCACGGGTTGTTCCACATACTTCCATGAAAGCCACGAAAGCAGCACGCATCCGCCAAAAATCGTGGCACCGATTACAGGGGTCATTTCCACAGGGGCGGCGTATTTGAAAAAAACGATGGCGGGCCAATGCCAAAGATACAGCGAATAGGAAATCTTGCCGAAAAACACAGGGATTTTTGCGCCTAGTAAACGGCGGGAAAGGCTTGTTTCGTGCGATCCGCTATAAATCAATGACGCCGCGCCCACCGTCGGGAACAGCGCATTCAGCCCCGGAAAAACAATGTCTTCGTTGAAAAAAAACATGGCATAAAAAACGCACCCAAAGCCGATCATCGAAAATATATGCGCGGCACCTGCCGTGCGCGGCGCGGGAACAACAGATAGAGCCAGAAGCGACCCGATCAGCAATTCAAACGCCCGCGTCGGCAGAAGATAGAAAAGCGCGGCATAGGATTCCGAGGCCATCAGGAAAACACTCAGGCCCAATGAAACGATAATGCCCAACAGTATAAAAGCCGTCAGAAAACGTTTGAAAAATTTGTGAATGATGATGAGGAACAGCGGGAAGAAAATATAGAATTGCTCCTCCACCGCAAGCGACCATGTGTGCAGCAGGGGCACGGTGACGGAATCCGCTTCGAAATAACCCGAATTCTGCCAGAACAAAAAGTTGGAGCCGAAACCCGCCGCGGCGGCCAGCCCCTGTCCGAAATAAGCAAAATCGGGCGGGAACAAGATGAAAGTGGAGATAACAAGCGTTACCGCCAGGACCAAAAACAGCGCGGGGAATATGCGTAAGATCCGCCGTTCATAAAATTCCGCAAGCGTGAAATTTCCGGCATCTTGGGATTTTAAAATAATAGAGGTAATGAGATAGCCCGAAATGACGAAGAAAATATCCACGCCCACAAAACCGCCGGAAGGCACGCTGCACAGATGGAAGAACACCACCGCGAGCACGGCCAGTGCGCGCAGACCGTCTATATCGGGCCGGTAGGACAAATGCGGGTACATGGAATATTGCTAAAGAGAATACGGGCCGATTTCAACAGGAAGCGACGGTATCTTCACAATTAAGCGGCTTCAAGAACATGCAGATGCACTTGTCCTTTGGGGTCGGGAAAGCGCGCGATCGGTTTGAAACCGCTGGCGGGGAAAACCTCGTCGAGAAATTCCTGCGGATATTTATAGGAATTGCAATAAGTGAAACCTTGCCCTTTTTCAAAATGTACAAGCTGTCCTTCCATGCTGAACAGCATTGGTTTTTTCGCAACGAAGCTGTGTGTGTAGAGATGGCTTTCGGGGTGCCATGCGCGCACATATTCGAAATCATCGGGGGTGAATGCGCGCTGATGGAGAACGTCGTTGTGAATTTGCCTCAGAAGCCCGCGGCCAAATCTTTCAATACTCTCCATACCGTAACATTTGTGCAGACTTTCTGCGTCTTGGTTCTGGTCTAGGCCCAGAATAAGATGATCGCCTTTTTGCATACTGCCACGATAGTTTTTCAAGGCGGCCATCACATGCGCACGCGGCAAACCTTCACCAGGACGTCCCGCGACATTACCCAGTGTACTGCCCAATTGTACAACCACCATGGGACGGTTCCATTCTTTTCCCTTGTGGTCGCGGTTGAACGGCACCTGATTGAAATCATGGTGGAACCACATAGATTGAACAGCGGTGAATTTATGATCGACCATGGTCGCCGCACTGAACGCCGATTGAATCGAATAGTCGATCCCTACGTAATGTGAAGGCTTCAACGCCTCGACCAAGGGGAAAGTAAGGTTTTCTATGGCGGGACCTGTGCCCGTACCCAGTTCCGTCAGAACGAGCTGGTTGCCGTGCTTGCGCCCCAATTCGCGGAAAAAATCCACGTTGCTGCGGATAATTTCAATCTGGCGCGTGGACACATAATAATCTTCTCCCTCGTCGGCCAGAGAGGCTTTGTTAAAGTCAGCATATAAATCGAAGGAGGTCGGGTCTGTCAGGATATATTTTAATCCATCGCCACAATGTTTGCCCAATATCATATTGGCCATGTCGCGGCGGAAATCATCATCGCTGAAAAAAGGCGTTTGAAGAAGCGTGTTGGTTAAAGGAGCAGGCGTTCTCTGGAAGAATCCCGGCTTCTTAATAAGAACAGGATTGCCGAATGACATGCCATCAGCCATGACAAACACCGTCTTGTTTTTTGAATTTTGCCATGGTTCTCATAAACACAACCCCTTAAATCCAAGCCCGCTCTTATTGGCGGCAATCAACCATAACGCTTGGCTTCCGTTTTTGGTTCCATGATGGGTTTGGCCATCAGGTCCCAGAAACGGTAGAACATCAGTTTAAAGCTCTCGGTGAAATACTGGTTGTGCAGAACGCGCACCGTCACATTGTCGGGATCGAAGCGGATCAGGGCCAGCTTGTCTGCGTAAACATAAAAAGATGTGTTGTCATAGAAAGCATCGGCCGGCAGGGTACGGTATTCCGCATATTGCGCGAACTGGGTTTCGTCCCCCTCTTTCACCAGAATATGGCACCGTATGCCCGCAATCCCGTTGATCTGGTCGCGCAGTTTTACCGCCTCTTCCAGACCCAGCCATTTCAGCCAGTTATTTTCATCGACGTTGGAAACGCAATACGTGCCGGGCTTGGCGGTCAGCGTTTTGACCACATCGGTCATAAAGGCATGGAAACCCATTTTCCCTTCATAACTGCGCACATCGGACTGGATGACCTTGATTCCGTCATCGTCCGTAAACAACAGACCGTTTTGTTCATAGAATTGCTGCAAAACCTCGAGGCTGCGCGAAGAACCTTCGGTGGCACCGCGTTCAATATTCGAAAGCGTGTATTTTGTAAGGCCGGCCCCTTCGGCTACTTCATCCTGACTTAAGTCCAGATGCGCGCGGGCGGCGCGTAATTGTTTTGCTGAAATCATAATTTCCCCCTCAGGAATTAAAATCTTTTACGTTTTACTCGCGAATATTAGAAGTGTCTAGTGGAAAAAACGCAATACGTTGCTATTTTCACTCGTATTTAACATAATTACAAAATTATGGTTTTGTGAGCGGAGAGTAAGGAGCAGCGATGTTAGGGGAAAAGTGGAAGGCCGGACACAACCCGAGGGCAAATTCGTTGCGGCTGCTGCCTTTCGGCCCTGACCGGATTGGCGAAGCTCTCGCCTGCGCCGACCTTCCGAGGCCTGTGTAGAGGATTTATCGGGAAGCGTCAAATGGTGGGGCAAAAAAGCCTTGCGAGGGCCACCCCCCTCTCCTATATTCGCGCCCGTGCGCCGTCGTAGCTCAGGGGTAGAGCAACGCATTCGTAATGCGTGGGTCGGAGGTTCAATTCCTCTCGACGGCACCACTTCCCAAAGCAAAGCTTAGTAATGCGGCGGTTTGTCGCGTGCGGCCTGTTCGGTCGCGCTCAATTTTTCGCCACCGTCCGTTGCAGTCGTTTCCACATTAGCGATTTTGGCGTTGAGCCGTTCTATGCGCAGCTTTAGCGCCTCGATCTCCTTGCCTTGCGCGATCACCATATCGCTTAAGTCATGGATTTGCTTTTCCTGATGGCTCAGCAAGGTTTCGATTCGGCCCAGAGTGTTGTCAGTCATAGCCCCGTTATAGCCTGCTTCTTTAGCCATGGCAAAACGGCTTTTTTCATGATTATCTGGATGGATGACCGAAGAAACGCTTCCCCCCGAACGGCAATTTCAAGACGGTGAAACCATCGTCAAACAAGGGGAGCCCGCGGTGGAGGCCTTCTTGCTGGTTTCGGGCAAAGCGGATGTGTTCTTGAAAGACGTGAAAATCGCCACACTCGCCGAGGGTGATATTTTCGGGGAAGCGGCGCTGTTCAAAGGCTCCGACTATGGCGCGACCGTAAAAGCCGCAGGCAATGCGGACGTTCAGCCCATCTTTCCCGCCATTCTCGACGCGAAAATCAAAAACTGCGATCCCCTGATCCGCGCCCTGATCCGCATGTTGATGGTACGCCTGCGCAAAACCAGCGATGCCCTCACAAAGCAGGCCTAAATCCTTGATTTCGGTTGATAAGGCCTTGCCCAAGCGGTAAGTCATGGGCATGGAGAATTCCACCAGATCCACCTTTGCTAAAGCCGTATCGAACCTCGCCTCACCAGCGATTTTGTTCTACGCGCTGCCATGGCTTATCGTGTTGCTGGTGGTCGGCACTTACCTGCAAAAAGATCTCGGCCTCTACACCGCGCAAAAAATGTTTTTCGGATCTTGGATTTTCTGGCTCGGTCCCCTGCCGCTTCCGGGCGGATACGCGACGCTCGCCGCCATCACAATTTGTCTGCTTGCCAAGTTTTTATTCCAAAGCCCGTGGCGTATGGGACAGGCGGGCATCATCGTCACGCACCTGAGCATTCTGGTTTTATTGATCGGCGGCGGAATCACAGCGGCCACACAGCGAGAAGGATTTTTGTCGATCAAAGAAGGCCAAAGCGGCAATGCCGTTTCGGATTACCATGCGCGCCAAATTCTGGTTTTAAAAGACGGCAAACAAATCGCAGCCGTGGATTTTGATACGCTTAAGCACGGTGATGCAATCGCGGCGGATATTTTGCCTTTCACAGCCAAAATTGAATCGCTCTGTCGCAATTGCCGCCCCGCTCCTGTGAAAGACGCAACAGGCCGCCATGGATTGGCAGAGCAAATCAACTTGGCTTCCGCACCCGAAGAAAAAGAGAACGAGGCGAATTTATCGGGCTTTACGATAGCTGTCAGCGGCTCGGAGCAAGACGGCATCTACGCCGCGATGGAAGAAATTCCGCACAGGCCTGAAATTGGGGATTACAGCTTTGCTATCATGCGCGAGCAGCATGTGTTGCCGTTCGAAATAGAATTAAAAGATTTCAAACGCGACCTGCACCCCGGCACGGATATGGCCAGTGGGTTTTCATCCGATGTGATCGTGCGTGACAACGGCACCCAATGGCCCGCGGTGATTTCGATGAACGAGCCGCTGCGCTATAAAGGCTACACATTCTATCAAGCATCTTTCAGCATTCGTCCCGACGGTGAATTTTCAGTGCTCAGCGTGGTACAGAACAAAGGCCGCGTCTTCCCCTATATCGCGGGTGCGCTTCTGATGGTCGGGCTTATTCTGCACATCGTTCTGCGTTTGAAAGGCCGAAACGCATGACAAGAATATTTTTTCTTATAGTACTGCTGGCATTTATTCCGCAGGCGAACGCTAAGGATCTGGAATATACATCTCTCGCGCAAATACCGGTCCAGCATGAAGGCCGTATTAAGCCCCTCGACACATTTGCCAAAACCATGCTGTATACGTTTAGTGGTAAATCTTCGAATGCAGAAGAGTGGCTCGCCGAAACATTGTTCGACCCGGCAACCGCCTTGCAACGCCCTGTATTCCGCATTTTAAGACCGCAAGCCTTTGATTTGCCCCCGCGCAAATCCAGAATTTACAGCTTTGCCGAAATCGCGCCTGTTTTGCAGATCCGCGGCGAAACCATTCAAACCTTGTTGGAGAAAGACGAAAAGGACTGGAGCGAAGATCAGCGCGAATTGATGCGCCTGCATGATGTTTACATTCTCTACACGCAACTCCTGCGCAGTTTTTCATTTTTACTTCCGCTGAACATCGAACTTCCCGCCTCGCTGGCCAAGGAATGGAAGATCACGGAAGAAAAACCGTTTACTGTTTCGGAATATCGCCGTTTTGCGCAGAAACTCAATGCTCGCGTAAAAGCCATCACAAAGAACAAAGGCACCGACCTTGAAAAATATAGCGAAGAAGAACGCGCGATAGTTTCCTTTGCTATGAACATGAATATTCTGGAATCCGCAGGCCAGAACAACGTCCTCTTCCGCATCATTCCGCCCTTCAAAGGAAATGAATGGCAATCCCCATGGGCGATCAGCGAAATGGGTGGCGGATCGCCGGAGGCGGCTATATATCTGGCAACGTGGAAGGCCATGGCGTTTGCGTATATCCAGCGGGATGCCGTTTCGTGGAACGAAGCAGGCAAGCAGGCCCTGGCTCAATCCAAAAACTTTGCACCCCCAAGCAAACTGAAACTCGAATACGCGTATAACAATTTCCATCCGCTCACCGTGACAATGGCCTTGTACGCGCTGGCGCTCGCAGGCTTTGCAGCCTTCGCCTTACGGAATTGTAGGAATTCAAAATGTCTAGCAACCTTGGCACTTGCAGGCGGATGCGCGCTTCATGCCGTTTCGATCACCGCCCGTATTTACATTCTCGATCGCCCGCCCGTCGGCACGCTGTATGAATCAATCCTCTTCGTCGCGTTTATGTGCGCGTTGATAGGATTGGTTTTCGAAACCATCAAGCGCGACGGCAACGGTCTTTTGATCGGCGCTCTATCGGGACTTCTACTCCTCTTCACAGCTATAGGGTTCGGCGGCGACGACACCATGAAAATGCTGGTCGCCGTTCTCAACACCAATTTCTGGCTTTCCACACATGTGCTCTGCATCACGATGGGATATGGATGGTGTCTTATCACCGCATTGCTCGCTCATATATGGCTTATCCAAACCGCGCGCGGAAAAGATACCGACAATCTTGTACGGCCGATCAAAACACTGGCTTTGCTTTCCTTGCTCTTCACCGCATTCGGCACCTTGCTGGGCGGTATATGGGCCGATCAATCATGGGGACGTTTCTGGGGATGGGACCCGAAAGAAAACGGCGCGCTGCTCATCGTCCTCTGGCTCATCTGGGCGTTGCACGGCGCGATCAGCGGCCATTTGAAGCGTATGTGGTTCATCGCAAGCATGGCCGCGCTCTCCGTTATCGTCGCGCTCGCATGGTTCGGCGTAAACCTGCTGAGCACCGGCCTGCACTCCTATGGGTTTATCACGGGCGTCGCAGGGGCGCTGTTCGCGTTCTGCGTAACTGAGCTAGTATTGATCGGCGGATTGGTATGGAAGGCGAAGCGATGAAAAACCTTGCCATCTTATGCGCCCTGCTCGCATCCGCCGCCGTCTACACGTTCTGGAGCGATTTCCAATCGACACCTGCTGCGCCATCACAAACACAGCAGGAGATCAAAATATCCGCACCAGCGCCGCATTTCACGTTCGAAGATTTGAACGGCAAAAAACACAACATCGAAGACTTCAAAGGCAGAGTCATCATCCTGAATTTTTGGGCGACATGGTGTGCGCCGTGCGTGGTCGAATTCCCCGCCATGTTGAAACTTGCGGACATTCAAAAAGACAATGCCGCCTTCATCTTCCTGTCCATCGACGACAACAAGGAAGAGATTGCACGCTTCCTTAAAAAGCACGCAAAATCCCTGCCGCAAAATGCGGTGGTAGGACATGATGTCGATAAAACGGTTTCACAGGACCTTTTCCAAACGGTAAAGGTGCCTGAAACCTATATCATAACGCCCGATCTGAAACTCGCAGACAAAATCGTAGGGAGCGACGTTGACTGGACCTCAGAGGCCGTTCAGCAAAAAATCAATACGCTTTACCGCGCCAGATCGATGTAGACGCGGTAGTTTTTATTTGCGCCGTCAGGCTTCAACACGCCTTGTCCGACAATTTTTGTGTTCTTCGAAAGCGGCATCGCCACGATCATGCCACCATTGCTTTGCGGCGTTACATCAATGGATTTCACAAGTGATGATTTCATCGACGCGCCGGAAAGATTTCCTGCAGCGCTTCCTTGGGCAAAGCTCACGATCAAAATCTGTTCAGGATCAACGTCCGCGGTATAGGGAATATTATCGGTCGTTTCGAAGACAACGCGCGTTGTACTGTTATGATCGGCAACGCGTGCAGCGACGAGCGACGCGCCCGATGATGCGGGGACTGCGGCTTGCGGCACGGGTGCGGGGGCAGGAGGTGGCATTGCCACAGGTGCTTGAGGAGGCGGTGTTACTTGCACAGGTGGTGCAATGGCAGGCGCGGCTGGTATTGGTGGTGCTGCAACAGGCGGCAATGTCGTAGGAGTACCGGTGATCGGCGCATCATTCAGCGCGGAAGGCGATACGGGCGGAATACCAGAAAGATCAGCAGGCGCGGCGTCGCCATCGACGAGCACTTGCAATTGCTCCACGAGACCTTGGATTTCCTGTTCGATCGCCATCAAGCGGTTCACCGCAGGCGCGGTGGTGTCGTAATCATCGCGCAATGCCTGCACGGCTGCTTCGAGTCTTTCAAATCTTTCGTCATCGCTGCCGGCATTGGTATCGAACAATCTGCGCGTGACAATACCTTTCGCTTCGGTTTCATAACCGTTTGCCGCAGCGGATTGCGCGGCGGATTTGTCAACAGAAAGTCCGGGCGTGTCGGATGCGGGCGCTGCAAGCTCGCGCGCCTCTTCTGCCGTAAAATTCGTTTTCAATTTTTCAACGCGCGGAGAGTTCGTCGCACTTGTTTTCGGCGTAGAAGAAGATACGTCACACCCTGCTGCAGCCAACGATGTCAGCAACAGTGCAAAGCAGACTAAAAATTTCTTCATAGGCACGGAAGGCAAAGAGTAATGCTTCCGCGCCGACACCATGGTCATGGTGATTTCCCTAAGATGTGACACCCGCGTATGGGCATGCGAGACTCTCCAGCCGAAGCGTGAGAATCCCTCATGTTCAAGGCTACAGACGGTCTTCTGTATCGTCAAATAGAAATGTGTTTAGAATCAAAGTTTTAAGGGCGCACTGTAACCCCAGAGTCACGTCAAGGGTTAAGTGCCTGTATTTGAGTCATTTTTTGAATCAGGCGGGCTAGAAATTGATCGTGACCGGGAAGTTGATGGAATAGGTCCCGTCATTGTAAGGGGTACCGCCGCCCAGCGTCTGAAGACGGCCGCTGATCGTGAACGTGCTGTTCCCCGAAGCATCGGTTACAGGCACCAAAGGGCGGGATTCCAAGTTATCGACTGTAAACGGCCCTCCTGGCCCCGTGATACTGAAGCTGGGAGGAAAACTGATAGTATAGGCAGTGCTGGACGGCCCCCCGGAAACCGAGTATTCACCGATCTGGGGCGGTGAGTGCAGATAGATGTTCGAATTGTAAGAATAAGTCCCCGACGGATTGATGGTCACGCGTCCGACAACGGCCGTGGAAATGACCACGATTTCACCGAAGTAAAGCGGTGTGTCTTCGGTAATCGTCTGTGCGTGAACCATCTGCGGCAATAACGCTGCCGCCAGAAATAAACAACCCGCAAGGGCGCTATTTCTGTGTGACAATTTCATCGATCACGCCTTTATCCCCGAATTCATTCGTATATACCAGCCGTATCGGGCCCGCTGCGGGCACCTCCTTCAAAGGCATTTCCACAACGCGCTTTGATACCTCAGAAAAAACATTCAGGTTCGACATAACGCCTATTTCTTTATCTCCCTGATAAGCCCTGACCGTCCCCATGACACCGGCCTGCCCCTGTCTTACGAGATCAAATCTCAAAGCAGGCCTTCCTTGTTGCGCCTGTGATGCAGGAACAAAGGAAATATTTTGCATTTTGGCACCGCCCGTTAGCTCGCCCTTACGGAATATGACAGGAATGACCACGGCCACATTCATTTTCATCATAATCGATGCACTTTTGGACGGGGTTCGTCTTACGGAGGAATCTTCTTCATCAAAGCTGATTGCTTTTACATGGAAGCGGTATTCGCCGTCCGGTAAATCGGCGGGTTTTTGAATGGAAAGGCGTACTTTTTGCCGCCCCCCGGCGGGGAGTGTGAATTGTTTGGGTGAAATGCGGATATCGCGTTCCGGATCAAAAGCAGGATTGAGCGGCACCGCAATCTCTTCATAAGTCCCGTCTTCTTTTTGCTTGTAGGACATCAGTGTGATACGCACAAAATTGGGTTTGTCCCCCAGATTCAAAACCGTGATATCGGCGCTGCGCTGACGGTCATCGATCAGGATTTTGCGCGGCAGGATATCAATACGCGCCGCCTGTGCAGACAGGGGCGCAAAACAGACCGCGAAAAGAACGAAAGCTAACGATAAAAATTTCATGGGCATCTCACTGGTTTGATTGAGGCTTCATATTAGACTTTTTTTGCGCAAAAAGAAAACCCCGCGAAGATGGCTTCGCGGGGTTATTAATTCTTTATCGTAATTAGTAGGAGACAACCAGGTCAAAAGAACCGGCGTAGGTGGCGTCCGCGTAAAGAGCAACAGCAGTCTGCGTTACAAGGTTGGCGCCGATATCGATGGTGTCCGGAGTGTCAATAAACACGTGTTGGAAAGGCGTACCGGCCGTACGAGCGACAGCGGCACCGAGGTTATACGAAACCTGCCAACCGTTGAGCGTAAAGGCTTGCGCACCGGCGATCGGGTTGACCACGTTGTTGATGGTATAGTTCAAGTTAGCGCTGGGAGCCGCATCTTCAATCGTAAGGCTAGCGGCCGAGGCGTTGGTGTTGTCAACGATGGCGAACGTGGCCGGAGCACCGGTCGTGGCCGTCGTCAAAGCATCGGTCAACGGGTTGATCGTCAAAGTCGCCGTGTTAACGTTGTGCGAAATAACAGCCACCGTACCGAAATCCAGAGGGTCAACCTCTGTAACGGTAATGGCGTTAAGAACTATAACCGATGCGGTTACGGGTTCAGTTGTCTGGGCGTGTGCCGTTCCTGCAGACATGGCAAGTGCGGCAACTCCAACAGAAAGAAGAAGTTTGTTTGTGAAGGTCGTTTTCATAAGTTGGTCTCCTGTTATCGTTCCTAGATAAATGCGGTTTGCTTCTGCTACCTAAAACGGCTTGAACCGTTCGTACATGGTATAGGATTATTTTATAAATAAAAGATTAAATAATCCCTAAAATCGAAATACTCATAAATTATTTGTTTAGAATCAAGCAAATCAACGTTATAGAAAATGGTTAACGACCCGTTGTATTTGGCATGGGCTTTGCATTCATCTCCTCTTAACCAGAATGTTCTTACCCCATTAACGAATATTACAGTCCAAATGGCCAAAAACGGCAGAAATAAAAGGTTTTCCACAGAATTGCGCACAGTCTTACTAGGCTGTTTTTGCGCATTTGCCTTTGTATTTCCCTGCAAATTACAAGCCAAAGAACCCCCGACAACCATCGAACAAAGCGCCCTCAAGACCCTTGCACGTGATTTCGTGGCGCGAATCGGAAACAAGCTAAAGACCTATGATGAAAAACAGGCCGCGAGCGCCGGCGGCGAAAATGCGATATCGTTGATACCCGACGGAGAGCTTCTTTTGCTCCGCCCCAAGGCCGGAAAATTCGTTATGGATAGCGAGATAGGGGCCATCAAGAACAAAGGCATCGTTTACATCAATCTTTACGACATCATCACAAATCTGGAACTGGTGATCGATTACGATCCTGCAAATAAAACCGGATCAGGATGGTTCCTGCGCGAGGATTGGTTGGTCCGCATGGATTTCAACAAAGGTGAAGTCGTTTCCCGCGGGCAAACCTACAAAGTCAAACCACAGGATATCTACGAAGATTCCGGCGATATGTATATTTCACAGGCCGCCGCGGAAGACTGGCTGGAAATCAAAACCAAACCTGACATCGCGCAACAGTATATTGAAATCAACACACCCTACCCATTCCCCGCGCTGGCACGCAACGCCCGCTCGCGCGAAACCAACGGCCGCCGCACACGCGATGTGGCCGTACTGCCACGCATCAAGCAGGAAGAAAAAATGTTCGACATCAATACAATAGAATCGCAATACAGTGCACGTCTGCAAAGGTCTAAGGATAAACCTACTACCACGTCATACCAAAACATCACCACAGCCGAAGGCGAGGTTTTGAAACACAACGCCTATGGCGTTACAGTTTGGGACAATCAGCAAAAGCTTTCAAGCATCAGGGCCCGTCTGAGCAAAGAAAGCGAAAACCCCGATCTTCTGGGAGAATTGAAAGCACGTTCCTACACAATTGGTGATACGGACACGACCAATCTGCCGCTCACCGGCGGGCAAAGTCAGGAATTCGGATTCCGCGTGAACAACAACCCGCTGCGCAATGCGGACTTCCAAACAACACTCATCAGCGGCGATGCACTGCCCGGATGGGATGTGGAATTATACCGCGAAGGCGGTCTGATCGACCGCATCCGCGTTGAAGACGACGCGCGCTATGAATTTGCAGATATTGAGTTGTTCTCCGGCGACAACAACTTCGAAGTATTCTTCTATGGACCGCAAGGAGAAATACGCCGAGATGCGTTCAACCTGCCCGTCAACGAAGAGTTTCTCGCGACACAGGACAATACCTACGACGTCTCCGTATCCTTGAACGACGCACAGACCTACAACAAATTTCCCAGTGAGGATGAAGACGCGAACACCCCACACGTCACCGCTCGTTACAACAAATTGTTCGGCGACACGCTTACCTATGCCGGTATCAATGCCGAAAAAGTTAATGGCGAAGCCAAAGCCTATCTGGGCACAGGGTTTACCAACGTATGGAATGGTTTCATTTTTGATGGTAACGCTGCCATTGATGAACAAGCCTCTACCGCCTTGGAACTTGGGGCGCGCAAAAATATTGCAGATTGGAGATTGTCTCTACGCGGCGGCATTAAAAGCGAAGATTATATCAGCGACGGCGATATAGGCGCGGAGAAATACGTTCTGGGTACGGTCAATAAAAACTTCATTGCGCCCTTTAATACCTATGCAAGTCTCGGCCTTATCGGCCAATATCAGGAAATCGGTGACAACACGGTTTCTACTGGAAACCTGAACTTGAACCACCAGATCGGCAGATTTTCTTGGAACAACGCTCTTACCGTGCAGGACACGCAATTCGGCAGCGATTCGGAAGGAGGACTGGGAGGAGGATCGGAAACCCGCGTGACCGACAGTCTTTCGGGTCGCTATAGCTTCGGAAAGGTTTTTGCGCGCGCAGGCGTGAACTACAATATAAAACCCGATGCAGCCGTGAATGATTACTTCTCGCAAGTCACCTACCAACCAAACAACAGATTTAGCGGCGATATTCAAGTTGAACACGAACCCGATCCGAGACTTACGCGGGGGCGTCTTTCGCTCAATTACAGACATGACAAATTCCGCGTAACCCCGTTTGTCGAGGCGGATACCGATTCCAAAATGGCTGCGGGTGTCAGGCTTCTCACCACTTTTGTCGATGAGCCTGGAAAAACATTGCCCATGATAACCAGCGATCGTGTCGCAGGCCGCGGGCTTGTATCTTCTTTCGTCTTTCATGACAAGGACGGAAATGGTTTGTACGATACGGGCAAAGACCAACCGCTTCCCGATGTCATCGTCGAGAGTGTGAATGTCAAGCGCCGCGAAGCCACAAACGCCGAAGGCTTCTCGCTTATCAAAGATCTGCCCGAAAACTTCGTGACCGACATCCGTGTCGATCAAGCAACGCTGCCCGATACATTCATGATTCCGGGATTCGAGGGCGTATCCGTGTTCCCGCGCGCTGGTCAGATGGTTGAACTCGCCTTCCCCATACATATGTCGGGGGAGATAGACGGCACGATTTATGTTGAAGGCGCGGGCCTTGGCAAGCAAGCTGCGCGCGCCTCTGTAAAACTTATTCCCGTGGATGGTCGTACAACCAAAATCATAGATACGGTCACAGCAATAGACGGTTATTACGTTTTGAGCAGCATTCCGCCCGGAAGTTATCTTTTGAATATCGACGCGCCTTCCGCATCCAAAATCAAGGCAGGCGGTATGCAGCCCGTGCCGATCACAATCGGCTTCGACGGCACAGTTGTTTCGGGGCAGGACCTTGTGCTGCACAGAGGTCGCAAGCAAGTGCCGATCGAAGTCAAAACCGTGACTCTGACCGGACAGAATACGCCGTTCTTTGCACTGGAAACCAACGATTCCAAAAAGAGCAAACTCTCGGCGCTTCTGGAAAAAATGGTGCAGAAAAAATCACCTTCCAAAACCAATCCGCGCGCGGGCCTCGTGCCGCTCGCCATGGAAGGCCAGACCGATCTGAAAATCCTTCCGGGTCAGGATTGGGCGCAGCATTTCAACCGTTGCCAAGCGCTCAACGATGCAAACTTGGCTTGCAAAATGATTTTGTTCGTCCCCAAAGAAGACAAAGCCACCAAAACCGCCGCCAAGTAGAACCGCAAATATTTGTTGCGCGGCAACAGAAGATTCTTGAAATTTTCTTCCTCTTTCCACAACTTATGCGACTTTAAACGGCTTGCCTATTTGCCTCGGCACGCCTAGTTTGGTGGTTCTTAATCCAAGGCGTTATCAAGGGTGCTTGCGGACATATTATGGCCACGAAAAAACAAACCAAAAAACCTAGCAAAACTTCCTCTAAAAAAACCGCGGCGCCTTCCGGCACGAAAACAGCATCTGGCAAATCCCCTACCGCCGAAGCGATGGATATTTTGCCTGCAAAAGCGCCCGCGCTGCTGAAGGAATTCGCCCGCGATTTTCTGGGCAAGATCACCGAAGACGATTTGAACCAAATGCCCCCGCAAGTATTGGCCGCCACCGCCGAAAATCTCTGGAATCTTCTGGAGAAAAAGAAGGCCGGCGAACCCGCCATACATATATATACGCCCACAGTGGCCGAAAATGGCTGGACCAACGGGCGCACCATCATCGATATCGCTATGGACGACATGGCATTCCTTATCGATTCCATCGTGGCCGAAATCGTCCGCCATGGTCAGCTCATTCAAATGCTCGTCCACCCCACGGTGAACGCAAAGTTTTCGGGCAAAACGCTAAAAGGTTTTGAAAAGGATTACAGCGAAGGCTTGTCCCGCTATTCCATTTCGCACATCGAATTGCGCAGCCCCATCGGCGAAGCGCAGTCCGAAGAACTGCGCATGGGTTTGATCAGCGCCATCGGCGATGTCAAAAACGCCACGCGCGATTGGCTTCCCATGAAGGAAATGCTGCGTGCGGCCCAGCGCCAGCTCAGCAATGCTCCTTCCAAATTCGATGATTTCCTGATCGAAGAATATCAGGCTTTTCTCGAATATCTCTATGACAACAACTTCACATTGCTCGGTTACCGCGAATACAAATTCGTGGAAAAGGGCGACAAGCTCGCCAGCGAAATCATCAAAGGCAAAAGCCTCGGCCTTCTCTCCGACGAGACCATGCCCGTTTATATCAACGATGCGCGCAAGCAATTGTCGGAGCCGCAGCAAAAACTACGCCGCGGTCAGCCGCCACTCACCATATCCAAGGTCAACCGCCGTTCCACCGTGCACCGGCATGTGCCGATGGATGCAGTTGCGGTCAAAACCTTCGGCAAGGACGGCACCGTTACGGGCGAAATGTTGTTCGTAGGCTTGTTCACATCCGTCACATATTCCCGCAGCATCACGGATATCCCTTACCTGCGCGTCAAAATTCAGAACGTCATCAACAAAACACAGTTCGTTCCGGGAAGCCATGACCGCCGCGCACTTCGCCACATACTTGAAAAATATCCGCGCGATGAATTGCTGCAAATCTCGGAAAGCCTTTTGTACGAACACGCGACCAGCATCCTGCGCCTGCAGGAACGGCCGCGCATCGCGCTGTATGCGCGTACCGATCCTTTCGGACGTTATATTTCCTGCCTCGTCTATGTGCCGCGTGATCGGTATGAGACGCGCCTGCGCCTAAAACTCCAAGGCGTGCTCGAATCAGAACTCGGGGGTCAATGCACGAACTATCAGGTCACACAGGATGACTCGCCGCTCGCACGCGTCATGTATCTCATCGACACGAACCATCTGGTGGAATCACCCAAATACAATGCCGCCGCGATCGAGGAAAAACTCGATGAAGCCGGACATTTATGGTCCGAACGCCTGCGCAACGCGATGGAAATCGCGGGCGAAGATCATGCGCGCATCGGCAAGATCGTACAAAAATTCGGCGGTGCCTTCCCGCCTGCCTACCACGAAGAATACGAACCCAAGCAGGCCATTCACGATATCCGCAAAATCGAGACGGCCATTCAGACCAACGATATCGCGCTGGATTTATATCGCCCCTATAACTGCGAGCAAAGCCGCGTCCGGTTTAAAATGTACAGCCCCGGCAAACCTGTCACGCTGTCTGACGTTTTGCCCATGCTCGAAAAAATGGGCTTCCGCGTCATTGCCGAATTGCCATTCGAAGTTGACCCGGCGCATTACAAGGAAACCATCTGGATTCACGACTTCCTGATGGAGCGCTATTCCAACAGCACGATGCCCGATCTCCAAAAAGTAAAGCCGGTTTTCGAAGAAGCCTTCGACAAAATCTGGCACGGCGAAATGGAAAGCGACGGACTTAATAAACTCGTCCTGCGCGCGCAGATGAACTGGCGCGAAATCACGATTCTGCGCACATATTTACGTTATCTGCGCCAAATCGGGCTGCATTATTCCCGCGAACTCATCGAAAACACGCTGGCCGACAACCCCAAAATCACGACATCCGTCGTCAAAATGTTCAAGAGCCTGTTCGACCCGAATCTCAAGGGCCAAAACGAAATTCAGGCAGCAGGCTGCGCCGTGGAAATCGACCATGCGATGGAAAGCGTTATTTCGTTGGAACAGGATAAAATCCTGCGCTCTTTAACGGCCGTCGTGAACGCCACGCTGCGCACGAACTTCTTCCAAAGCGACAAGGTCGGCAATCCAAAATCCTACCTGTCCATCAAACTAGACTCCAAAGCCATCGACGATCTGCCGGATCCCAAACCGTTCCGCGAAATTTTCGTCTACTCTCCGCGCGCCGAAGCCATTCACCTGCGCATGGATAAAATCTCCCGCGGCGGCATACGCTGGTCCGACCGTCACGAAGATTTCAGAACCGAAGTTCTGGGCTTGATGAAGGCGCAGCAAGTGAAGAACTCCGTTATCGTGCCAATGGGCGCGAAAGGCGGTTTTGTCGTCAAAAATCCGCCCAAAGAGGGTGGCCGCGCCGCGCTACAGGCTGAAGGCATCGAGTGCTACAAAATCCTTATCCGCGGACTCCTCGACATCACCGACAACCAACAAGGCAACAAGGTCATTCCGCCCAAGGATGTTGTGCGCCGCGATTCCGATGATCCCTATCTGGTCGTTGCCGCCGACAAAGGCACGGCCACATTCTCCGATATTGCAAACGCTCTTTCGATTGAATACGGGCATTGGCTCGGGGATGCTTTCGCGTCAGGCGGTTCCGCCGGTTACGACCATAAGAAAATGGGCATCACAGCACGCGGTGCATGGGAATGCGTCAAACGCCATTTCCGCGAATTGAACCACGATATCCAGAAACAGGATTTCGATGTTGTCGGCGTCGGGGACATGGCGGGCGATGTGTTCGGCAACGGTATGCTGTTATCCGAACATATCCGCCTGATCGGCGCGTTCAACCACATCCATATTTTCTGCGACCCCAATCCAGACATCGCCGCGACGTTTAAAGAACGTACCCGTTTGTTCAACGAGGTCAAAGGCTGGGAAGAATATAACCAGAAACTTCTGTCAAAAGGCGGCAAGATATTCCTGCGGTCGGAGAAGAGCCTGACACTCACACCCGAAATCATGAAACGTTTTGACATAGGGCGCGAGAAAGTCACGCCCAGCGAATTGATTCAAGCGATCCTGAAGGCCCGCGTTGATCTTCTCTGGGTCGGCGGTATCGGCACCTACATCAAATCCACGAAAGAAAGCCACGCGGATGTGGGCGATAAATCCAACGATGCCTTGCGCGTCAACGCGACCGAACTCCGCGCCAAAGTCATGGGTGAAGGCGCCAACCTTGCCATCACGCAAAAGGGCCGTATTGAGTTCGCACTCAATGGCGGCAAGCTGAACGCGGACTTTATCGACAATTCCGGAGGCGTGGATTCATCCGACCATGAAGTCAACATCAAGATTTTGATGAACGCGATCATGCGCAACAAAGCCTATGATATGGACGTTAAAAAACGCGACAAACTACTGGCAAGCATGACCGACGAAGTCGGCGGACTCGTCCTGCGCAACAATTACCAGCAATCCCAAGCGATTTCATTGATGGAATTGCAAGCTGCCGACATGCTCTCCGAGCAACAGCTTCTGATCACGGATCTGGAACGCAAGACAGGTTTGAACCGCGCGCTGGAATCCCTTCCCGACGATGAAACCATTCAGACCCGCATGCGCGCAGGCCACGGACTCACCCGCCCCGAACTCGCGATTTTACAGGCCCATGCAAAAATCGCATTCACATGGGACCTGCTCGATTCCGATATTCCTGACAGCGAAGCCATGGCGGGTCGTCTGCACCGCTATTTCCCCAGAAAGCTGGCGGAAAATTATTCCAAGGAGATTATGGGCCACCGCCTGAAGCGGGAAATTATCTGCACGACGCTCGCAAGCTCGCTCGTCAACCGTATGGGGCCGACCTTCGTGCGTGAGCGCATGGCGAAAAGTAATGCGACGCCAGCAGATGTCGCCAAAGCCTTTATCATCGTACGCGAAGCCTTTGGCCTGCGTGATTTGTGGCATGAAATCGAAGGCCTCGACAACAAAGTGCCCGCCATTGTTCAACTGCGTGCATTCCGCGAAATCGCGCATATGACGGAACGCACAGTGGCATGGCTGCTCGCCCGTATCGGTAGCGATCTGGACATCAACCGCGATATAGCCGCCTTTGAAAAAGGTATCGAGATATTGAAGAAGAATTTCGATTCCGTGGTCACACCCGGCCTTCTTTGGACCATCAAGCAAAATGCCAAAGCGAACCAATCGAACGGATTGCCCGAAAAACTTTCGCATGAAATCGCATTGATGCCGTTGCTCGGCTCCGCCTGCGATATTATCCGTATCACGGTCACGCAAAAAGCGGACCTGCCCGTCATCGCCAAGATTTATTTCGAGCTGGGCGAGCATTTCCATCTCGACTGGATGAGAACACAAGCAGGCTATATCCCCGCGAACGATCACTGGACCATGGAGGCGCTGGATGGCGTCGTCGATTCCCTTTACGCGGCGCAAGCAGGCCTGACGGTAAAAATTCTCTCCGACATGGGGACAAAAGCCAAGAACGGCAAGAGCAAGGACGGCATCGTCCCGCAATGGCTATCCGAACACGGCGCACAGGCTACGGTCATAGAGCCGATCTTTGCCGATATGCGTAAAGCCTCCAGTGTGGATTTGCCGATGCTGATGATCGCCGAACAAAAACTGCGCGGCCTTTACAGCGTCTGATAAGTTTAAATTCTTATTGCCTGATATAAATAAACGGGCTTAACATTACCCTTATGCATACAAGATATGCATAAGAGGTTTTGTAAAATGTTTACGCTGGTTTCAGATGAGTCGTCTCAAAATCTTGGAATTGAAGTGCACAAGTTGCGCTTCTATTCCTTCCAAACATCACTTCTTGCCGGCAAAGCCGTTCATGACAGCACTACCAAGGATTTTTCCTTATCGGTTACTCCCAATCTTAACGCATTGACAGAAATCGCCCGCGGCGATCCCGAAAATCTGCGTCACAGTTTTGATCATGCCCGCACGCAAACCATCGTGATAGGCCGCTATCCCGATCTGGATTCTGCAGACATGGCAATAAGAGGGCTCGATTCAAGTTACGAAACGGTTTTAAAAAATTTCGGCGCAGCTGGTCGTATGCTGAGAGAAGATGGAAACGGCCGTGTTTTGGTAGAAGATCCTGCAGCCTCTAAAGCGCGCTACGGTGATGCTATCATCAGCGCGCGCACGATCCAGGCATTCAATATGCTGCAACATGGCCGTGATCTGGATTTCAATACCTTGGTGGGAAAAATCATACCTGTGTTTTTATCGGCACTTGGCTTGCGCGAATATAAGGTAGGTCATGATCTTAAAGACGATCACTCCGGCAAGGCCCAATTTACTATCGACCGTATCGGCATGTTTGATATTTATCCTACGAAAGATGTGCCGCTTATCAATAGATACAGTTTTATCAACGGCAAATTTCAGGTTACAGCTTCGGGAAATGCAACTTCCGACTTTTTACAAAAGCATGTTTTCGAATGGCTGGTCAGTGCGGCGCGTGATTTAAACACAATAGATCAGGACGCGCTGGAATTACGACTAGATCAAGTGGCCAAAAGCGTACGGGATAATTGGATATTGAAAAAAACCGAAACACCGGTTCTTGAAACGGTCCGCACTAACGTCATAACCTTACGTCCTTAAGAACACACAAACGCCAGCAGGAATAACAATCCGCATTCGCGGTTGGAGCGGAACGCCTTGAACGAACTCAATCGGTCATCGGGATTCCACAAAAGCACTTGCATGAGCAGATGCAGCCCCGGCAACACCAAAAGACCGAGCGATATGACACTGGCATCCGTAAAAAATGCGGATAGAGCAAGCAACGCCCAGCTCGCGGCATAAAAAATGCCCACCCATTTGCGCGAACGATCCCCGAACAACAAAGCCGTGGATTTGATTCCGACCATCTGGTCATCATCCCTGTCCTGATGCGCATATATAGTGTCATAGCCGAGCGTCCAGAAAAACGCACCCGCATACATCAGGAATGTTTGCCATTCCAACCCGTGCGTCACCGCAGCCCATCCCATCAACACACCGAAATTGAAAGTGATGCCGAGGAACGCCTGCGGCCACCATGTAATGCGCTTCATATAGGGGTACGCCACCACGAAAATCATAGCGGCAAAGCCGAGCCAGATGGTCATGGTCGATGTCTGCACCAGAATGATGAGTCCCAGAAACAAAAGAAGGAATAGAAATATGCCTGCCTGAATAGGCGTTACAGTTCCCGATGCCAGTGGCCTTCCGCGCGTGCGCTCCACCTTCGAGTCCAGATCACGATCGAAAAGGTCATTGATGACGCAACCTGCCCCACGCATGATGATCGCACCCACAAAAAACAAAACCATCAGATACCAATCCCACAATGTGAGATTTTGTATCCCGCCGCCCGCCAGCGTCATCGCCCATAAGGATGGCAACAGCAAAAGCCACCATCCGACAGGACGGTCGAGGCGCATCAGCAGCGCATAAGGGCGTGCCTTGGGGGGGAGTTTGTTAACGAGGTCAAAACGGATGTCCGTAAAAGCCATGCATCCATTAGACAGCAACTTGCGGGTTCGCACAATTCCCATTAGATATATGCAATGTCCGATTACACGAAAGCCCCCCGTATCTTTGTCGAACATGCCTTGGCGGAAAGCGATTCTTTCTGTTTCGAGGACAAGGTGCATCATTACCTGAAAAACGTCATGCGCGTGAAAGACGGCGCGCCGGTGCGTTTGTTCAACGGACGTGACGGCGAATACCTGGGCCAGATCGAACATGCAGGCAAAAAAGATATGTGCGTGACGGTCATTAAAAGACTGTTCCCGCAAAAGGCCGCGCCGCGCAAATTACACCTGCTGTTTTCACCTATCAAAAAAGAACGCATGGATTTTTTGATCGAAAAGGCTGTGGAGTTGAACGTGACAGACATCCACCCTGTTCTTACGCTTCACAGCGATATCAGAAAATTGAATTCGGACCGTATGCGCCTTCAGATCATCGAAGCCGCCGAGCAGTGCGAAAGACTGGATATTCCGACCCTGCACCCCGCCGAAGACATGTTTAAAAAACTCGGCGCATGGAATGCATCAGTTTCAATGCTGGCGGCCCTCGAACGCTTCGATGCCAAACCCATTCATGAATGCGCGTGTGATACGGAATGCGGCATTCTGATCGGCCCGTCCGGCGGATTTTCGGAAGACGAAAAACAAAAACTGGCCAAGCTGGCTTATGTGACGCCCGTGTCTCTTGGTAAAAATATCTTGCGCGCCGAAACCGCAGCCATCGCCGCGCTCAGCGTGATCGCGCTTAGTTAAAACCCGTCATCAGGATCATGGAAAAGTTATAAAGCAGCAAAAGCGCGGCTGCTAAAATCATGAGAAGCGTCAGCACCATACCGACCAGTCGGCGTTTTGAAACCGGCGCGGCATGAAGCCCGCTCAAATGCAACACGCGTCCTGCCACCAGCATAATTCCAAGAATGTGTATACCGAGCGGCGGAAGTTTCGCCACGTCGAGCATGAACAACAGGATCAGAGCGATCGGAACATATTCGGCGAAATTGCCGTGCATCCGCACACGGCGTTCCAGCACGGAATCCGCGCCGTGGCCCAAAGCTACCCTGTGTTGCCAGCGGCCCCTTACGACGTAAAGGGAAAGGCCTACGTAAATGAGCGCCAGAATGGCCGCGTAGAACATGGAAAGCATACCGAATTACTCCTCTTCCGAGACTTGTTCAAAGCCTTAGCACAATTGCATTTTTCGCTTTTCTTGCCCTGTTTTTCGGCGTAGAAACATGGCAATATCGCGGGGCATTATACCAAGAGTTTCGCGGTACGGCTGTATAAACTAGCAATGTAACCCCTTAGCAATAAGCACAATTACCCGATGAAGATATTCATGACCCGTGTTCTGGCCGCCTTGACAGTATGGCTGGCGACTTCCCTTCCGGCCCTCGCGTTTGAGCCGAAACCGAATGAATTAGGTTTCCAGCCGCCCGCTTCGGAAAATATGGTCCGACTTGAAGAATTCCATAACTTCAGCTGGACACATATTAATCTCATGACGATCATCACCGCTATTGTCATATTTGTTCTGGCATTGTTGATCTGGGTTGCCATTCGTTACAACCACAAAGCCAACCCCGTACCTTCCAAGACCACGCACAACGTACTTCTCGAAGTGATCTGGACCGTCGTGCCGGTCATCATCCTGATCGTGATCGCGGTGCCTTCTTACAAATTGTTGTTCTATCTTGATCGTACGGCCAATCCAGATATGACTCTCAAGATCTCCGGCTATCAATGGGGCTGGACGTACAGCTATCCTGAACATGAAGGGCTGGAATTCAACGCGGACATTATTCCTGAAGCGGAACTGGCTGAGTATATCCCCGAAGGCAAAGGGCGCCGTATGCTGGAAACGTACAACCCTATCGTTCTGCCGATCGAAAAAAACATACAGGTTTTGACCACCGCATCGGACGTCATCCACGCTTGGACGATCCCCGCTTTCGGTATCAAGAAAGACGCCGTGCCGGGCCGTACGAACGAAGCATGGGTACGCATTACCGTTCCCGGTATTTACTACGGACAATGTTCCGAGATCTGCGGCATTTCCCATGCCTCTATGCCGATCTCGGTGTACGCCGTACCTTTCGAGGAATATGAAGCTTGGATAGCTTGCGTTTCCGGTACGGGTGCCGAAAGCAAAGCCGATTATCCTTCGCGCGCTTGCGTGAAATCTCTCGGTTTCGACAAATACAGAAATCTGCAAAATGCATCAGTAAAACAAGAAGCCACCAACGGAGCATCTGAATAATGAACGCCGCCCATTCCGCCACCGCCGACCACGCACATGACGATCACGGCCACCACACGCCGGGATTCTTCACCCGCTGGTTCATGTCCACGAACCACAAGGACATCGGCACGCTGTACATAATTTTCTCGATCTGCGCCGCTCTGGTCGGCGGATGGTTCTCGATGATGATGCGCCACGAACTTGGCGATCCGGGCATGCAACTCGCACAAAACGGCCACCAATGGAATGTTTGGGTGACCGCACACGGACTTATCATGGTGTTCTTCGTCGTTATGCCGGGTTTGATCGGCGGATTCGGCAACTGGTTCCTGCCACTGATGATCGGCGCGCCCGATATGGCGTTCCCGCGTCTGAACAATATTTCCTTCTGGCTGATCGTGCCGGCTTTCCTGCTTTTGGTCGGCTCCGCTTTCGTGCCCGGCGTTTCCGCAGAATTGCTTGGCGCAGGCACGGGATGGACGGTGTATCCTCCGTTATCCAGTAAGCTTGGTCACGCAGGCATGTCCGTCGATATGGCGATCTTCGCGCTCCACTTGGCGGGCGCATCCTCCATTCTCGGTGCGGCCAACATGATCACCACCGTCTTCAACATGCGCGCTCCCGGCATGACGCTGCACAAAATGCCGCTGTTCGTCTGGGCCATGCTGGTCACCGCGTTCTTGCTAGTACTCGCCGTTCCCGTACTCGGCGGCGCGATCACGATGCTTCTGACCGACCGTAATTTCGGCACCGCATTCTTTGATCCCACCGGCGGCGGCGACCCGATCTTGTACCAGCACTTGTTCTGGTTCTTCGGCCACCCCGAAGTGTACATCATGATTTTGCCGGCCTTCGGCATCATCTCGCACATCGTATCGACCTTCTCGAAAAAGCCTGTGTTCGGTTATCTCGGCATGGCTTATGCAATGGTTTCCATCGGCGTGGTAGGCTTCATCGTGTGGGCGCACCACATGTACACGACGGGTATCAGCGTCAACACGCAAGCCTATTTCACGGCCGCGACGCTTATCATCGCCGTACCCACGGGCATCAAGATCTTTTCGTGGATCGCCACCATGTGGGGCGGCTCCATCGAATTTAAAACGCCGATGCTTTGGGCGATAGGGTTCATCTTCTTGTTCACCGTTGGCGGTGTAACGGGCGTTGTTCTCGCGAACGCAGGTATGGACACGTCGCTTCATGACACCTACTACGTCGTCGCACACTTCCATTACGTGCTTTCCTTGGGCGCTGTGTTCGGTCTGTTCGCAGGCTTTTATTACTGGATCGGCAAAATGTCGGGCCGCATGTATCCCGAATGGGCAGGTTGCCTGCACTTCTGGATCACGTTTATCGGCGTTAACCTCGTGTTCTTCCCACAACACTTCTTGGGCCTCCAAGGGATGCCGCGCCGCTATGTCGATTACGCTGCGCCTATCCCGCCGGAACATCTGCAAGGACCTCTCGTCAATCCGATTGAGAAAATCAAATGGATCATGGATCAGGAATACGGCCTGCATTTGTGGAATTACGTTTCCACGATGGGAGCCTACATGACGGGAGGATCGGTTATCCTGTTCCTCTTGATCGTGTTCTATACGCTGTTCTTCGGCAAGAAAGCATCGGGCAATTACTGGAACGTTCAGCCGCAATGCATGACACTGGAATGGACGCTGCCTTCGCCGCCACCTTTCCACCAGTTCGATATACAACCGAAGATCAAATAATTAAAAACCCCGCGCAAAGCGGGGTTTTTTACAAATTGACAACAAAACATAAACCTGTTGCTCTAGGGCTATATTCCAAAAGGAGATTTTTATATGCGCTTTGGCTTGATATTGTTTTTGGCTTTGACCCTCACGGCTTGCGTAAAACCTGTAAGGGTTATCACCGCTTTGCCCCAAGGAGCGGCGCAAGGATACGATCTTAAAAATGTCAATGCCGCTTACTCTCCACAAGCGCAGGAACGTATAGAAAAAATCGATACCGCGCTTGCCGCCAAAGCAACTGCAGACGCAGTCGCAGCCAAGCAAAGCCCCGACAGTTACCAATCCTTCAAAACCGTTCTGCCACGCATCGTAAAATCGAGATTGGTGGAACGTGGGATGCACGGCGGAAAAAATATCAATATAGAAGTCAAGGTCGACACCTTGAAACTGGCGGATCCTGCTCTGGCTTTTCTGTTCGGTGATACCGACCAATTATCCGGTTTTGTCTTTGTTAAAGACGCCTCTTCGAACAAAATTATCGGTGAATATTACGTAGATTCCATCGTCGGAAAAGGCGGCATAATCGGCGCGGCGCAGAGCGGTCTGGATGCACGCCAGAGATTGGCTGTAACATTCGCAGACCATTTTGCAGACCAACTGGAATTGCCGAAAGCAAAACCGAAAAACACGTACAAAGCGAATGCCAATTAACATGCGCACGGTCGTTTGTTTGATGGCGCTGCTGGCTGCAGGTTGCACCAACAACATCTCCCACGACGGCGGAACGGCAAAACCCGTTAAGTCCGTTGAAAATGTAAAACGCGGCAATCTGCAATATGCTTTGATTGGCGGCGAAAAACTCAACCATGAGACCATGCCGCTTGGGATCATGATGAGCGCCCACAGCTACTTGCAAAAGTTGGAACGGCCCCTAAACGACTATCTTTCCGCTCTGGATAAGGATGGCGCCATCAACAACTCTTCCAAAAACAATGTCACCGTAACGATCGAAAACGCCAATAGTGATTACAGATGCGTTTCCACCATTCATTACGGGCATGAATGCATAGTGCGCTTGCGCGTACAGGGAAAAGTTGGTTCGAAATCTTTCTCCTTTGAACGGGAATCGGCAGGCAACCCTACCGTTACGGCATCATCCCAACAGGTCGGTGCACAATTTATCGGCGAAATCAAAAGGCTCGTGAAATAGCATGAGATATATTCTGGCCTTTTTGCTTGTTGCTTTTGTAAGCTTTCCCGCACAGGCAGGTCCGGGTACCGATCGTTATTCTCCGATGGGCGATCGCACATCGCTCTTCCAAAAAGAGCTTTATTCCAACGCGGAAAAATCCGTTATCTTCGAATATTATTTTCTCGGCCCCAAAACCCTTGAGCCCGGCGTGGAGTATCCGCTCATACTTATGTTGCACGGCCGTAGCGGGCATGCCTACGGCGCCTATATCCTTGCCAATGAAATCGTAAAAAACGGAATGCCCGCCTTCGTGCTTGTGCCTGTGATGGAAGAGCGCATCAGCAGCTGGTTCGAACCGCATTTCAAAAAACAGGACAAGAAACTTACGACGCCGCTCGATCACGTACTCTCACTGACCAAAAGTTTCGCCGCGACTTTCCCGATTGATAAATCGCGTATCTATGTCACGGGCTATTCGATGGGCGGAGCGGGCACGTTCGCCGCTCTCAAACAGGCACCGGATCTTTTCGCGGCAGGGATTCCGATTTGCGGAGGATGGTATCCGAAAGACGCCAAGCACTTTGTGAACATGCCGATCTGGGCTTTTCACGGTGCCAAGGATAAAAGCGTTCCGATCAACCAGACGACCGATATGATCGGCGCCATCCAGAAGGCGGGCGGCAGTCCGGAACTCACCATCTACCCCGCGGTCGGCCATAACAGCTGGGTTTACGCCTATATAGAGCCGACCATCTGGACATGGCTGTTTTCACACAAAAAGCCCTAAATCATTGAATTCATTCTCTGGATCTGCTTATCTGGCAGGCTGGAAAGACATACATCATGCATAGCACGGCCCCGGATAAGACGTTGAACGAAGAAATCCTGCACGCGCGTACGCGTGTTTATAAGGCGGGTTCTGCCACGCCGCTGCAAGAAATCCACAGCAACGGCGCGCCGTACCGCGTGTTCGTCAAACGTGAAGACCTCGGTCCTATCAACGCCTATAAATGGCGCGGCGCGTACAACGCGGTCGCCGCGTACCACGAAAAAACCGGATGCAAAGTCGTTGTGGCGGCGAGCGCAGGAAACCACGCACAGGGCGTTGCTTTGGCCGCAAAAAAACTGGGCATACAGGCAAAGATCTTCATGCCGCTGTCCACGCCGATGATGAAACAAATTTCCGTCAAACGTCACGGCGGCGATTCCGTTGAAATCATCCTGCACGGCGACAACTACAATGAATCCGCCGACGAAGCGCGCGTGTATGTCGAAAAACACAAACTGACATACGTGCATCCGTTCGACGATATTTACACTATGGCGGGGCAAGCCACGGTCGCCGATGAAATCATGATGGACCAGCAAGGCCCGTTCGATTACGCCTTTCTGCAAATCGGCGGCGGCGGCATGGCGGCGGCGGCGGCGTATTGGCTCAAACTCCACAACCCGAACATCAAGATCATTGGCGTCGAAGGCATCGATCAGGCGTGCATGAAAACTTCGGTAGAGGCAGGCGCACCTGTCACCTTGAATTCCGTCGATACATTCTGCGATGGCACAGCCGTAACGCGCCCCGGTTTGATCGCGTTCGATCTGTGCCGCAAATATATCGACACATATATCACAGTAACAAATGAGGAAGTGTCCGCCGCTATCCAGCGTATGTGGGACGCATCGCGCGTGATACCCGAACCCTCAGGCGCGCTGGGGCTTGCGGGGTTAACCCAGTATGCGGAAGAATTTGCCGAAGAAGTACAGGGCAAAAAACTGCTCTGCGTTATCACGGGCGCGAACATGGATTTTTCCAAGATCACGCAGATCGCCCAAAGATCGGCCATCGGCTCGCACCGCCGCCGCTATATACGTTTTCACATCAACGAAGAAAGTGGCGGGCTTTTGTCATTGCTCGACAAACATTTCAAGGAATTGAATGTTTCGGAGTTCTTATACGGTAAGATCAGCAATACGGACGCTTGGCCGGTCATAGCACTCGAAGCCGCGCCCGAAACTATGGAAGCGCTCGATGACAAATTGACCAAACAAGGCCTTTCCTTCGAAGACGTCACGATGGACCCCGATGTGCGTTACCGCATTATTAACTACAACCCTGCACTGTTCAAAGACCCAGTGCTCATGCACATACAATTTCCCGAACGCAAAGGGGCGCTGCGCGATCTTCTGCGCAAAATCACGGGCATCGCGAATGTTTGCTATTTCAACTACGCGTACTCAGGCGAATCCATCGGCCGCGCCATTATGGGTTTTGAATTCGACACACCTGCTAAAAAAGAAGAATTCTATAAAGTTCTGGCGACCACCGTCGTAACATCACGCCCCGTCGACGAAGCTGCGGCGGCACGCATTCTGCAATTTTAACCAATTTACTTTTTACCGCGCCATAAATTTGCATTCCGCTTTTCATTTTCTATAATATCGTATTATGAAATGGCGTGGCGGTAGAACCGGTGGAAATATTGAAGATCGAAGACCAGAGTACTTCGGAATTGATCACCCTTATTACGGTGATATCATCGGCTCGCACGAAAGAGGAACCGGCAGACTTATTAAGGCATACCCCATTGACCTAATGGAGCAATGCGGGTCCACGCTGGCCGACACTTTCGGGAATGCAACCAAATCTACATTCGGCAATCTTTTCGAACGCGCACCCGGCAATTCCTTTTTTCCCATGTTCAATTTAGGCTTTTTCGATCCTGACAGGCTGGAGACCGAAAAACTGGGTGTCAGCTGGCTCGATCAAATCTTCACGCCCAATTCCTGTCGCACGAAACTCAGCAATTTCTTTCAGGATACCGCCAGAATGGGCATAAACGTCACCTACGAAAATAACGGCTCATTCCCCGTGTTAGAAATGCAAAGACCGCAGTTTAATTTTAGATTTTAATTCCGTTACGCATGCACGAATGATAACCTTCCCGTCATGGGCCTGCTCCGTTTTGCCGTTATATTATACTTCTTCGTCCACCTCGCGGTGCTGCTCAAAGCACCCCAGTTGAAATGGGCGTCGCGCGTGGTCGGTTACGGCATTCCGCTGTTTTTTCTGGGAATGATCGTACTTGGCGTCGAACCCAACAGCAATTTCGTATACGGCGTTACTGCGGTTTTTGCGGGCCTAAGCGTTCTGGCCGCGGAAATCGTGGCAAGTTTCTATAAAAAACCTTCCCAAGAAGACTAGAATCCGCGTGATTTTCATCCCCCGTCTTGGTACAAGAGGCGCATGAGCGACCTCGCCATTTCCGAACCTGTCGAAGCCTCCGTAAAGGACTATTTCACCTTGCTGAAACCCAAGGTGATGAGTCTTGTCGTATTCACGGGTTTCGCAGGCATGTGGGTCGCGCCGAATTTTTCTTCCATGCATCCCGTGATCGCCGCGACTGCGATTTTATGCATCGCTGTCGGCGCAGGCGCGGCGGGTGCGATCAACATGTGGTACGACCGCGATATAGACGCGATCATGAAGCGTACGAAAAACCGCCCCATTCCTTTGGGACGCGTCGATCCTGACGAAGCTTTATCGTTCGGTGTTATTTTGTCGCTGTTCTCCATCATGACGATGGGCGTAGCCGTCAACTGGACCGCCGCTGCCTTGCTCGGATTTGCGAATTTATTTTATGTCTTTGTTTACACGATGTGGCTCAAACGCCGCACGCCGCAAAACATCGTAATAGGCGGCGCCGCGGGTGCCTTCCCACCCATGATCGGTTGGGCGGCGGTGACGGGCGATATTACAAGCGCCAGCATCGTTCTTTTCTGTATCATATTCTTTTGGACGCCGCCGCATTTCTGGGCGCTTTCGCTGTTCGCCAACGAAGATTATAAGCGCGCCAACATTCCCATGCTCCCCGTTGTTGCCGGCGAACGCGCCACCAAAATCCAGATGCTGTTTTATTCGCTGCTTCTGGTGCCGCTATCCGTTGCACCCTACACGCTCGGCATAGCGGGCCTCGGATATGGCATTTTCGCCTTTGCACTTTCGGTGTTTTTCCTGTTCACGAATTTCCGCGTGCTGGTGGACAAAACGGATAAGAGCGCCAGATTAATGTTTGGTTATTCCGTGTTCTATTTGTTCGCGCTGTTCGCAGCATTAATGATCGATAAAATATAAAATGCCCTTATCAAATATACACAAGCGCAAGCGCGCCAAAAACTTCATGATCCTCGCCGCCATTGTAGGATGGATCGCGCTCATCTGGATCGTAACGATGATAAAGATCGTCCATGCAGCATAAACCCGACATCGTTCTTATAACGGGTGCCACGGGTGATTTCGGTAAAGCTTTCGCCAAAAGATTTTCAGCTATTGGCAGCAAACTCGTACTGCACGGACGCGATCAAAAAAAACTCGACGATCTTGTAAAGCTTTATCCAAACGCCATCAGCATAGCGTTCGATATGACGGACAAAGTTGCGATGAAAAATGCCATCGACACTCTGCCGGCAAGCCACAAAAACATTGACCTTCTGATCAACAATGCCGGACTTGCGCTCGGACTCGACAAGGCGCAGGACGCGGACCCCGACGATTGGGAACGCATGATCGATGTGGATGTGAAATCGCTGACCTTCATGACAAGCTTTGTTGTACGCGGCATGGCGGAGCGCAAAAAAGGTCACATCGTCAATATCGGATCTACCGCGGGCAACTACGCCTACGCAGGCGGAAACGTCTATGGAGCGGCCAAAGCCTTCGTCAAACAATTCTCTCTAAATCTGCGCGCCGATCTGATCGGCACAAATATTCGCGTGACTAACGTAGAACCCGGTCAGGTCGAAACGCAATTTTCCACGGTCCGTTTCAAGGGTGACGCCGAACGCGCGGCAAAAGTTTATGCGGGCACGCAATCATTGACCGCGGATGATGTCGCCGAAACGGTTTTCTGGGCCGCTACCCTGCCGCCCCATTTCAACGTCAACCGCGTCGAGATCATGCCGACCTGCCAGTCCTTCGCGGGGCTTACGGTTGAGCGCCATGGATAAAAACACCAAAACCATTTCCATGGTCTTTCTTCTGGTCGCCGCCATGGTCGGCCTCGCCTTCGCTTCCGTGCCCCTTTACCGGATGTTTTGTAAATTAACGGGGTTCGGCGGCACCACCATGCTTTCTACCAAACTGCCTGACAAGATGCTGGAGCGCGAAGTTATCGTAAAATTCGACGCAAACGTATCCCGCGGCATCAATTGGGATTTCAAACCCGAAAAACATCAGGAAACCGTGAAACTGGGCCAACAGGGCCTGATCGCCTTCATGGCCAAGAACAAATCCCGCCTGCCTGTCACGGGAACCGCGGTTTACAACGTCACTCCCAATAAGGCGGGGCAATATTTCCACAAAATGCAGTGCTTTTGCTTCGGCGAACAATTGTTGAACCCGGGCGAGGAAATGCCCATGCCGGTGGTTTTCTACATAGACCCCTCTATGGCAGAGGACCGCGAGATGGACGATGTGACCTCGATCACCCTCTCCTACACCTTTTTTCCCGCGGAATCAGAAGAGCTTGATAAGGCGTTGGAAGCCTTTTACAATGCCGGAAATGACTGATAAAACACCCGCATAGACCTAAACCTCAAGGACTCCCATGGCAGAGAATATCGAATACGGCACCACCGGCAAACCGCACCCCTATCATCTGGTACGCCCCAGCATCTGGCCCCTCGCCGGCGCTTTCGCAGGCGGTCTCGCCGCCTTGGGTCTTGTGCTTTACATGCACGGCGTGAAATTCGGCACATTCGAAATCGGCTTGAAGGGCGTTATCCTCGGCCTGCTCTGCGTTCTGGCCGTTATGTTCTTCTGGTGGAAGGACATCATCTTTGAAACGGTGCATGAAAAAGTCCATAACGGCATCACCGAAGTCGGGCTTCGCTATGGTATGGCGCTCTTTATCTCTTCCGAAGTCATGTTCTTCGTCGCGTTTTTCTGGGCGTTCTTCGATGCAAGCCTTTACGCGGGTGAAACGCATCAATATCTGCGTACCGAATACACAGCCGGAACATGGCCACCACCGCAGTTCGAAACAATTCCCGCATTCGATCTACCGTTCCTAATGACGATGATCCTCTTGCTCTCCGGTTGCACGGTGACATGGGCGCATCACGCCATCCTGCACGGTAAGAACAAGGACGTGATTCTGGGCCTTGGACTGTCCTGCCTTCTGGGCGGGATATTCCTTTGCTTCCAGATGTTTGAATACGCTCACGCGACCTTTAAATTCAAGGACGGCATATTCCCCTCGACCTTCTACATGGCGACAGGTTTCCACGGCTTCCACGTGTTCGTCGGCACGATCTTTTTGATCGTATGCTGGTTGCGCGCCAAGAAAGCCCACTTCACACCCACACGCCATTTCGGATTCGAAGCCGCAGCATGGTACTGGCACTTCGTGGATGTGGTCTGGTTGTTCCTGTTCGTCGCCATTTACTGGTGGGGTAGCGTCGGCGCCGTTCCTGCGGCTCACTAAATGCTGGACCGGCAGGCCGTCACAATGGCTTTGGCCTGCAAGTGTCCGCGTTGCGGACAAGGAAACCTCTATCCTTCCGGATTCAATCTCGATCTTAAGCCCGCATGCGACCATTGCGGGCTTAACTTTGCCAAAAGCGATTCCGCCGACGGCCCCGCCGTGTTCCTGATTTTCATTCTGGGCTTCTTGCTGGTTCCGCTCGCCCTGTTCTTTGAAAATGCTTTCGCACCGCCTCTATGGGTCCATGCAGTGTTGTGGGGCGCAATCGCCATCGGTATCACACTTGGCGCTCTGCGCCCCCTCAAAGCCTATGTGATCGCCTTGCAATACAAGCACAGGCCGGGAGATTGGGAATGAGAATTCCCGCCCTTCAAACTTTCACAGCCCTGTGCGGCGTTGCCATTCTCGTAACGCTCGGCACATGGCAGATCCAGCGCCTACAGTGGAAGCAGGACATCATTGCGGGTCTGGAAAAAAGTTACGAAGGCGCAAAATTCAACGACCTTTCCCAAAACCTGCTGCAAGACCTTGAAAAGGGCAACGCGCATTTTGCCTACGGCGCCGCGCGCGGCCACTGGCAAAAAGAAAAGGCCATCCTGCTCGGCCCCCGCACCAATGACGGGCGCGTCGGATACCATCTGTTGATCCCCATGGCACTCGAAGACGGCAAGACATTGATTGTCAATACAGGTTGGGTCAGCGATATGTGGAAAGACACGTTGGGCGAACGTCTGGCTGTGCTGCCTTCGGGCAGCGTGCAGGCGCGCGGCGTGGTGCATGCCCCCGATTGGTCAAGCATGGCCTCCAAGAACAGCCCTGCCAATGACTTGTGGTTTCGCGCCGATGTGAAAGAGATCGCGGCGGCCAAGCAATTGAAGGATGTATATTCCCACATCCTTTATGCCGACAATATCGAACCCCGCTTGAACGATGTCGCGGCGCATGAGGAAAAATGGCTCCCCCGCAATAAGCATCTGCAATATGCGTTATTCTGGTACGCCATGGGCGCTGTGCTCGCGGGTGTTTTCGGCTTTTACTTACGCGATCTCAACAAAAAGAACGTCTGAAAAATCCCATGAAAAACCCCGCTTTCGCGGGGTTTGTTTTCGATATGAATTTTATTAGTTCACGTCGTCATCTTTTTCCACGTTACGCTGCGCGACTTTGACCGCGCCGCCTGCCGCCGCTGCATACTGATTGTCCACATCGGCCACTTTAGATTTGAATTTCTTCATGTCTGCACCCGCAAGAGCTTGGCCGATCGGGAGGTTAACACCGCGCGGATTGACCTGCTTATTGGCAACCAATACTTCATAGTGCAGGTGGGGACCGGTGGAACGGCCGGTCGTGCCGACATAACCGATAATCTGTCCTTGCTTGACGCGCGCACCGGCTTTCACAGCAATTTTGCTCATATGGCCATAGGCCGTGTCGAGATCGTTTCTGTGACGGATGCGCACATAATTGCCGTATGAGCTGAAACGCCCTGCTTTGGATACAACCCCATCGCCTGCCGCGTAGATCGGCGTACCCGTCGGTGCGGCGAAGTCCGTACCTTTGTGCATTTTAGAATAGCCGAGAACAGGGTGACGACGCATGCCGAAACCCGAAGACATGCGGGCTCCGTCGATCGGCGTTTTCATCAGCGTCTTTTTCGTCGATTGGCCGTCGCGACCGTAATAATCGACGCGGCCATCGGCGGTTTCATATCTGTAGAGCGGAATTTCTTTGCCGCCCAGTGTCAGACGCGCAAAAAGAACGTCGCCGGTTTTGGCAACGTATCCGTCATCGGTCTGGTGGGTTTCATACATGACTTCGAGAGAGTCGCCTGCATGCACATCGCGCTGGAAGTCGACGTTTTGCGAATAGATTTTGATGGCTTCGGAAACGATCCCTTTGGGAATGCCTGCTTTGGCGGCGGAACCGTAGAGAGAGGTTTTGATGACGGCTTTTTGGGCTTGAATGACTTGTTTGACTTCTTTTTCTTCGAGATCAGCGGCGAATTTTTCTCCATCGCGGCTAACCGTCAGTGTCTTCAGCGGGTTCAACTCGATCTTCATATCCGTGAGCTGGTATTCGCCTTCGGCTTCGCCGGGTTCGAAATGCATCTGGATGTCTTGACCGACTTTCAAATCTTTCGGATTGAAATGATCGTCCATCGCTTCGATGATGTTGTGAACTTCTGAGGCACCGACACCTTCTTTTTCCATGATCTTGCCGAGCGTGGCGCCGGAAGAAATCGTCACGATGCGATCCGACGGGCTGACCGGTTTTTCGAATTGCGGAACGGAAGCCAGAACCATTTGGCCCATCTCCATACCGGATTCAATATCGGCCGTATCGCGGGCAACGCCTGCATTGGGTTCGGCATAATTATAGGCCTGTGCGGCAGAGGCCAGTTCGAACTGAACGGGCAGGCCTGAAAGCGGAGAAAAGGCAACGGCGGTCGGAAGACCTGCGGCAAGCGCAGCGGTTACACCGGCAACATAACGGAGCCTTAAGCGATTATTTTTCGTGAAGACATAGCGATGGCGTAAGCCCAAATGCTGTGCCACGAACGCGCAGGAGTTACCCAGAACATTCTTTAGCGGCATTTCACACCCTTAGTTTTTTTATTCATCATTTTGTTCATGTCGCATTTACCGGTTAATGCGCGTTTCCTATTTGAAGCTTTTGGCTCTTTAGCAGGTTTAATCCACGTAATGATTTAGCTTATTCGTTGGTCGTCCAGTCTTGGTAAGCTCCGGCGTAAGTCGGAATTGTTAGCACACGCGGTATAGGTTTAAAAGCCTGAGGGAGATTTTTTAATGGATATATGGACAGACAATTTTATTTTCATATTCTTAAGTGAATCTAAGGTTAAAGGCCGCAAGCTGTTGTAATTGCTTCATAAGCCTTGGTAGAGCCAGTCAGGCTGAACGTGTCGGTCGTGTTTGTACCCTTGCCGGAAATGCCTTTTACGACCATTTTCGACCCCTTTTTGAGGGCTTCGGTAATGCTGGTATCGGCCGCGGCGTCCGCCGCCCAAGCCATGTCATTTTGGGTAAAGAGCGAGAATTTCTTCCCGTCGACGGCCACATCGACATTGCTGCCCTTCTTGTAACCATAGCCGCTCATATAAGAGAAAACATTCTTCGTACCTTCGCCGGGACGATGCGTGATAAGCGCCGCAACCTCGCCCCGCTTGGAATACTTGCCTTCGGATTTGTCGGGTTTCGCTGCCATGTAGCAAACCTTGCCGCCATTCTCTTCGAACACATACGCGGACCACTGGCCGAATTCGCCGATCATCGTGGGCTCTGATGCCGATGCCTTTACAGGCGCAAAAGAAGCAAGCAACACGAGTGCGGAAACGACGAAGTATTTAATCATATGATCTTCTCTAGCAGGGGATGTCCGACGCAGGACCCCGTAAGGTTACTCAATTTATGTCTATCGGGCAACCCGCCCGAAAACCTTGTGATCCAAGGAGGTTCTTCTTACGTATCAAAAAAGGCCGAAATAAGGACAATTTGGGGAATGTACATCACCGCGACTGCCGTTAAATCTCTTGCTCCGCGCGCTCCTCATAGTGTTAATAAACCTATGGAATCAGGGCGGGCACAGCCGAAAACGGCCAATACGAACGTGAACGGGGCGCATCACAAATCCCTGCTTTTGCGCGTGGCCTCGAAAAAAGACCGGGAAGCCTTTGCCGAGCTTTTTGAATATTTCGCCCCCCGTATCAAATCTTTCCTGATGAAAGGCGGCTCCGCACCCGACCTTGCCGATGAACTGGCCCAGGAAACCATGATCGCAGTCTGGCAAAAAGCCGAAAGCTTCAATCCCGCCAAAGCCAACGCCAGCACGTGGATATTCACGATCGCCCGTAACAAACGCATCGACCATCTGCGCCGCGTACGTCCCGAAATCGATCCCGCAGATCCACTCCTTGTCGAAGACGATGCGATCAGCGCGCCCGAGCGTATGGGGCAACAACAAGAGACGGAAGCCATGGCCGAAGCGATCAAGGGATTACCGGCTGAACAGGCCGACCTGCTCTACAAATCATTCTTCGAAGACAAAACCCACGCGGATATCGCGAAAGAAACCAAACTGCCACTGGGCACGGTGAAATCGCGCATCCGCATCGCGCTGGAAAAACTGCGCGCCGATCAAAAGGTAAAAGAGCTATGGACGTAAAAGAAGATTTATATCACGCGCTCCTGATGGAGTATGCCAGCGGATGTCTCGATGAAGGTCAGTCGCTGATTATCGCCGCGCACATGGCGCTCTCCCCTGCTGCGCGCAAAACCGTGGCACAATATGAATCCGTGGGCGGTGCTATTCTCGATGATTGCTGCGGCAAGGTTGCGATGACAAAAGACGCGCTCGCCCGCGTGCTCGACAAAATAGATTGCGGCGATTCCCCGAGCCCTTGCGTTCAAAAATCAAAATCGACGATGGCCTACATGAACGCGCCCAATTGCCTGCAAACCTATGTCGAGAGCGCGACATGGACGGACGGCAAAGGCGGCTATCAAACCATCAGCGTGCGCACATCGTGCCATAGATCCAAAGCCCGCATTTACAAGATCGATCCCGATACGGTGTTCCGCGTGAACACCCGTTCGCCGCACCAATTGACGTTGGTATTGGAAGGATCATTCCATGACGGTCGTGCCGTTTACCGCCGCGGCGATTTGATCGTGACAAACGGAGACGCGGTTTTGCACAGCGACGCCGAACAGGGCTGTATCTGCGCCGTGGCACAACCCAGCGTCTTCAGCGTCAAACGCTTCGTGCAGCAAATCTTCATCCGGTATTAAAGAGGTTTGACGACCTTCTCGAGACGGTCGAGCGCGTCCGCCATCTTTTCTTTCGAAACCGCAAAACACATGCGCACCCAGCCTTCACAACATTTTCCGAACGCACAGCCCGGCGCAAGGCTGAGATTACCTTCATCAATCAAACGTTTTACGAGCGCCAAATCGTTCTCTTCACCTTTGACTTTAAAAAACGCATAGAAGGTTGCTTGGGGTTTCGGCATCACGATACGGCCGTTCTTTTGAAACCTGTCCGCCACCATATCCAGATTGGATTTAAACCGCTCGACTTGTTCGGCTATAAAAGTTTCGCCGTGACGAAGCGCGGCAACAGCACCGTACTGTGCATAGGTGGGCGGTCCCATGTTGTCGTACATGGCAAGGTCACGGATCGGCCCTTCGGCGTAAGAAGGCCCGACAAGCCAACCCAAACGCCAGCCCGTCATCGCGTAGGATTTCGAAAAGGAATTCACCACGAACAAACGATCTTCCGGTTCTGCGTAATCAAGGAAAGATGGTGTGCGTTTTTCATTGTAGGAAAGACGCGAATAAACTTCGTCGGAAATAATCCAGATACCGCGTTCGCGTGCAAAATCCATGACCCGTTCTATATCCGGCGCGCTCATCACCCAACCTGTGGGGTTGGACGGCGTAACTATCAGCATTGCCTTTGTTTTGGATGTTACCGCATCAAAGAGTTTGTTGATGTCGAGGTCCCAGCCTTCGCCTTCTTTATATTCCAGCGGCACCTGCACGGTCACAGCTTGCGTCAATTCGATAGCGCCCAGAAGATTTTTCCAGATCGGCGTAACGGCGATAATTTCATCGCCCTCATCCAACACGGCGGTCAAGGCGAGGTGCATCGCCGTCGTGCCCGAACCCGTCGCAAAAATATGACTGGTCGGAATATTCAAACCGAACACGGTGGAATAATAGTTCGAAATTTCCTGACGGAGTTCCAGCACACCCGGAACAGGCGCATAGAATGTCTTGCCGTCTTTCATGGCTTTGTAAGCGGCGTCCGCGATAAAATCGGGTGTGGGAACGGAGCCTTCGCCTTGTGCGAGCGACAAAATGCCGGGCTTCGTCCAGCCATAGCGCAGCATCTCTGCCCCTTGGTTGGGGGAAAGCGCCGAGAGGACCGTACGGAACGGCATTTCTTTGGGTGTCTTCATAATCTGGTCTTCATACTTCAAAACGTTCAATGCTGGTGTAGTCATGATGCAATTTACCTGCAATTATCCTATGGATTTTTGAGAATTTTATGTTGGTTCGCGCCCTTTGCGCTATGTCGGGAGGGTGTGGCGGGTNNACGGGCTAACCCGCGGCGTTCGCTGCGGCAGCGGCGCAAGCAGCCATGGCAGCTGCAAAAGCTGCTTTCATCATGGGGCTGAGTGCGAGGAACGTCATCATGGGACCCATTAGGCATGAATCCCTGGGCGCGATCAAGGGGTAATTTGCGGTAAATCGCTGGCCGGAGCCACGACATATCGGTTTAGAATAGGTTGAAATTCACCCGAAGAGTCATCTGTTCTTACGATTTCGCGGAAATACTTATACATGGTATCGACGCCAGCCTTGAGTTCGGGATGGCACGCTTTGGCCGTTTCCCATGCTTTTTCCATCTCTCTTTTGGTATGGGCGCTGTTCAAATTCGGAGATACCTGGCGAAGCACATCCCATTGCATATAACGCGCCATATCACTGAGCGCAGAGTGCATTTTAAACTCCAAAATATCTATGCTTTGATCCAGCAAATGCATACGCACATCGAAAATTTTTGAAAGCAATGTGGGTATTTTTGCACGTGCTATTTGGGGCTTAAGTGCAAGATGGGAATAGTTCACATCGTCGGCATTGCCTGTTATCGCGATGGCATTATCGTGATCAAAAATTTCTGTAAAGGCGTTTTCTGCAGCCGCCTTCTGTTTATGAACATCGTCTGCATTCAAGCGATTTCGACGCAACTGCAACCCGTCCTTGCTTTGCACATCAAGAACTTCATGGATTTCTTTTTGTAACTGTAAAAATTTGTCACCATCTTCATGAATGCATCTTCTGATGATTTTCTTGATGTCTTCCGAAACCTGCTCGTCAGGGCGGCGTAGGAGCGATATTTGAAGCTCCATAAGGTTAACCGTAAAATTCATCATGTTTATGGCGCGGTATACGAAGTGTCTTTGCTGATTAGCCTTATCGTTTGCGGGAATGTTCCATAACAAATCCCTGTCTTCCGGGCGGTCTGGAGTGTCTGGCATGATGATATTAAAGGATTCCATCAGTGCAGGACTTACGCCTTGGGAAGTGAGGTGCTGCATATCACGTGTCATTCCTGCAAGCTTCGAAAAGCAATGAAAGAGGCGCTCGGGGCGAGATGCGATTGTTTTTATGGGTTGTCTTGACATGGGGCAAGATTTAAGGCATTAACTTAGTTATGTCAATAAAATAATTAAGCCTTTAAAGCTTCCAAATTTTTATACAATTCAAGAGCTTCAGGGTTGGCCAACGCCTCGATATTCTTGATTTTTCTACCTGCTATTACGTCGCGCACGGCGATTTCCGTGATCTTGCCGGACTTTGTCCGCGGAATATCGGCAATTTGTATGATCTTGGCGGGCACATGTCGGGGCGATGCGCCTGAACGAATTTGCTTTTTAATGGCATCTATCAAAACGTCGTCCAATGATGCACCTGATTTTAATCTGACAAACAATACGATTCGAACATCGCCGTCCCAATCTTGCCCCACAGCTATCGATTCCACGACTTGAGGAATTTGTTCGACCTGACGATAGATTTCCGCCGTCCCTATGCGTACACCGCCGGGGTTTAATGTGGCATCCGAACGTCCATGTATGATGAGTCCATTATGCTTTGTACGTTCTATCCAGTCACCATGGCACCAGACGTTATCGAATCGCTCGAAATAGGCGGCTTTGTACTTCGCTCCATCGGGGTCGTTCCAGAACATCACAGGCATGCAAGGGAAAGGCTTCGTACAGACCAGTTCACCCGAGCCCGCGCCCGCGGGAATAGGTTTGCCGTCATCGTCAAACACGTTCACCGCCATACCCAGACCAGGTCCTTGTATTTCACCACGGTACACGGGCGAAATCGGGTTGCCCAAAACGAAACAGGAAACGATGTCTGTACCGCCCGAAAGCGACCCCAGATGAACATCCTTTTTGATCTTATCGTACACATAGTCAAAAGATTCATGAACGAGCGGCGATCCGGTAGAACCTATCACCCGTAGAGCGGATAAATCATTATCCCGTCCCGGATTTAGTCCATTCACTTTCAAAGCATCTATGTATTTTGCGGATGTTCCGAACAACATCGTTTTGTGCTTGGACGTAAATTCCCAAAGCACATCGCCGTCGGGATAGAAAGGCGAGCCGTCGAACAATAAAATTGTCGCGCCCGAAGCGAGGCCGGTGATCAGCCAATTCCACATCATCCAGCCGCAGGTCGTGAAATAAAATATCGCGTCCCCGGATTTAACGTTTGTTTGAAGCTGGTGCTCTTTCAGATGCTGGAGCAGCGTGCCGCCATGCCCATGGACAATACATTTGGGGATTCCCGTGGTACCGGAAGAAAACATGATGACCAAAGGATGATTGAATTCGACTCTTTCGAACGAAACCTCCTTTGCAACAGAAAATGAAGTGCTCAGTACGGCATTTTCGAGGAAGGAGAAGTCGGGAAGGTCGGAGACGAACGGCACTACGACGATATGTTCGAGGCCCATCAAGTGCGGGCATACATCTTTGACCTTTTGGAGGCAGCCGAGCGGCTTGCCGTTATAGAAGTATCCATCGACTGTCACAAAAATTTTGGGTTGAACTTGTCCGAAGCGATCGATCAGACCCTGTACGCCGAAATCGGGAGAGGCGGAAGACCAAATCGCGCCGAGCGATGTGCAGGCGAGCATCGCTATAATGGTTTCAGGCATGTTGGGCATAAAGGCGGCAACGCGGTCACCTTTCTGTACGCCCCATTTTTTGAATTGCGATTGCCAGCGTGCAACCTCTTCGTACAATTGCTCAAAGCTGTACGTTTTTTCTGCGCCCAACTCATTCCGGAAAATAATGGCGGCGGCCTCGTCGCGCCTCTTCAAAAGATTTTCGGCGTAATTGATTTTCGCATCGGGAAAAAAGCGCGCTTTGCGCATATCTTCGCCGTTTTCGAGGATGGTTTTGCCCTTTTCACCGACAACGCCGCAGATATTCCAGATGGAATCCCAGAATTTTTCGGGATTTTCGACACTCCAGCGCCAAAAAGAATCGTAATCCAGCGTTTCATGACCGCATTCGCGCATAAATGCGGCCAGATTGGTCTGTTCAGGATGGGATGGAGTCCAAAGCGGTGTGTCGGTCATGTCTCTTCCGTGCGATTGGCCGTAGTTTGGCCATGATAATTCGTTTTAATAGAATGGCCTATAGTGGAATCGGCCCATCAATAGGGTAGATTAGTTTAGTAACCAAATCGTGAAAGTGCTTCATGTCCCGTTTTCTGCCGCTTTTAGCCCTCCTAGCAGCCTTTGCCTTCAGCCCCGCCCTTGCCGCCGAAAAAAACGTGCAGATCCGCCTCCTGCCCGAAAAAACGGAATTAAAAGGCGGTGACACAGTCACTGTGGGTATCGAGGAAACGATCGCACCAAGCTGGCACACTTATTGGGCCAACCCCGGTGATTCCGGAACCATAGCGCGCATCGTCTGGAAAGGTATCGATGGATTGGAGGCAGCCCCCATTCAATGGCCGCTTCCGAAAAAACTCCCCATCGGGCCTCTCACCAATTACGGCTACGAGGGGAAAGCCGTCCTTCTCCAAGATCTCACGCTCCCCGAAAATCTCCCCGAAGGACCTCAAACGATTTCCGCGACCATCGACATTCTGGTCTGCCATGAAATATGCATTCCCGAAACGCACGAAGCATCCTTCACCATCAACAACGGCAGTGACTCGTATTCCGAAGCAATCGCCGAAGCGCGTGGCTTCCTTCCCGTGGAAATGGGATGGGCGACCACGCTTGCCGAAGAAGCGGGCGATCTGGTTGTCACCATCACCACCGATATGCCGAGTGCGTTTTCAAAACTGGAAAGCATCAATCTTTTCCCCGAAGAATGGGGCTTGATCTTATACCCTGAAACCACGCGCGCCACACGTGAAGGCGATGTTCTGACACTGCGCCACAAGCGCGGCGAGCGTGCTCTGGCCGATATTCCCGTTTCCAAACTGGTTATCACTTATGAAGATGCAGCAGGCACCAAAAAAGGCTTCCGCGTTTCGACATTGACAGAAACCGCAGGTGCGGGCGGCGATGAAAAAACCGCGATGGATGTAGGAATTTTCAAGGCAATACTCTTCGCGCTTATCGGCGGCATCGTTTTGAATTTGATGCCGTGTGTATTCCCCGTTCTGTCGATGAAAGCGCTTTCATTGGTACAGTTGAAAGACAAGGACATCGCCATCGCGCGCAAACACGGCGTTGCCTATACACTCGGCATTCTCGCCTGCTTCGGCTTGATCGCGAGTATATTGATCGCATTGAAAGCGGGCGGCATGCAGGTGGGATGGGGATTCCAGTTGCAGCATCCTGTTATCATTCTGTTCCTCGCCTATCTTTTCTTCCTGCTTGGTTTGAACCTCGCGGGTTTCTACGAAATTAATTTCGGCCTCTCGAATGTCGGACATAAACTCACCGCCAAAGAAGGACTTTCGGGATCTTTCTTTACAGGCGCATTGGCCACGCTCGTCGCTACGCCCTGTACCGCGCCGTTTATGGGCGTTGCAATGGGATACGCGCTCACGCAACCTGCCTATATATCGCTCATCGTCTTCATGGCGTTGGGGTTCGGCCTTGCGCTTCCCTATCTTGCGATGACCTTTATTCCCGCCGTACGCCATGTGTTGCCGCGTCCGGGTATATGGATGGAAAAACTGCGCCAGTTTCTGGCATTTCCCATGTTCGCATCGGCTTGCTGGCTGCTCTGGGTACTTTCGCAACAGATCAGCCATATGGGTCAGCTCACGGCTTTGCTGGGCATGCTGGCTCTGGTATTCGGCATCTGGCTGGTCAAGCAAAGACCTTCGCAAAAATTCTGGCGTATTGTGGTTCTGGTGCTGGCCATTGCATCTTTCGGATTCACCATTTCGACCTTTACAGGCATGAAACAAATGCCGTCATCGGATGAAATTGCTGTGGCACAGGCCGATGAAAACTGGGAAGAATTTTCGCGGCCTCTTTTGGAAAAATATCTGGAGAGCGGCGATCCCATCTTCGTTAACATGACGGCAGCATGGTGCATCACTTGTAAAGTGAACGAAAAAGTCGCCATAGCTACCGAAGACACGCAAAAACTGTTCGCGGATTTGGGCGTAAAATACCTCAAAGGCGATTGGACAAACCAGAACCCGGCCATCACCCATTATCTCGAAGAGTATGGACGCAGCGGCGTCCCGATCTATGTATTTTACGGCCCCAAAGACAAGGATACGGGCGCACGTCCCGAACCTGTCGTGTTGCCGCAAATTCTAACGCCTTCCATTGTTGAAAACGCCCTAAACACCAAATAGAACCCAAAAACGGAGAATAACTTAATGAAATCTATCTTCCTCGCACTAGCCGCACTGGCCTTTATCGCATCGCCCATGACTGCACACGCAGCACCGAAAATCGGTGAAGCCGCTCCCGAATTTACGGGCACGGATTCCAACGGCAATGTGCACAAATTATCAGACTTCAAAGGCAAAACAGTTGTCCTCGAATGGACCAACCCGCAATGCCCGTTCGTGGTGAAGCATTATGATTCCGGCAACATGCAAAAACTGCAGACCGAATACACGGCCAAAGATGTGATCTGGCTATCAATCAACTCCTCCGCAATAGGCAAGGAAGGCAACCAGAGCGCCGAAGAAGCCAACACCTATATGGATGATAAGAAATCCGCAGCGACCGCCCGCATCCTCGACCCTACGGGCGTGATCGGCAAAGCATATGAGGCAAAAGTAACGCCGCATATGTATGTCATCAACAAAGAGGGAGTGCTTGTTTATGAAGGCGCCATCGACGACAATGACAGCAACAAACAAGAAGACATCGCCACATCCAAAAACTATGTGAAAGCAGCACTAGACGCGTTGGCCGAAGGCAAACCCATCGAAAGCGCGCAAACCAAAGCCTATGGCTGCGGCGTAAAATACGAATAATTAAAAGCCCCGCCCAAAAAGCGGGGTTTTTTATCGGCCCCTATTTTGTGCTATGAAAAAGGGAGTGATTCGGCGTAACCTTAACACCAACAATTCTGTTTGATTCTCTTATGCCCATGGCCAGTCCTTTAAAGATCAATGCGCAGACCCGCACCGAGAGCGACAGCTTTCTGGAAGAAAATGTCGCGCGCCTGATTCTGGGCATGGACGGGGAGGTCATTTTCGCCAACGCGGCTTTTGAAAATGTCGCCGGCGAACGCGCTATCGAGGGACATAATTTCCTCAAACTGGCGGAATTCACCGATGCCGAAGACGCGTTCCGCCATTCGCCGTTGCTCTTTGCGCAAGAAAACAAGATTTTCGCGGCCCTGCGCAGCGGTTTGCATGAAATCAAATTCAAAAACGGCCAGACTATTTACCTGCAGTTCGATTCCGTCATCTCCAAGGACGGCGCGCAATATATCGTAGGCTCCGCACTCGAACATGACGAGCGTTTTTCGCAAACAGTTGAGAACCTGATCGCCAAACCGGCCCTGGGCGAAGAAAATATCGCCAATCATTTCCTCGATCTTTCCAACGATCTGCTCTGCGTAGCCCGCGCCGACGGAAGCTTTGAATCCATCAACGCGAAATTCACGGGGCTTTTGGGCTTTACGCTGGCCGATCTCGAAGGGCGCAACTTCCTCGACCTAGTGCATCCCGACGACAAAGCCGCCGTACGCACCTCGTTGCAGACCTTGTGGCGTGAAAATTCGGAATCCGTTATCGATTTCGAATGCCGCCTGATTTCTAACGAAGCCAGAAGCTACTGGATGGAATGGAAACACAAAAAGGTCGAAGGCCATGTCTATAGTCTCGGCCGCGACACCACATCCATCAAAAAACATGAACTGGCGCTGCACAGGCGCGAACAGCAATTGTCCGAAGCTGAAGCTATCGGCCATATGGGCCACTGGCACTGGTCGCTGGGGCAACAGGAAATACGGTTCTCGGATGAAATTTACCGTATCTTCGGTGTAACGCGCGAAAACTTCTTCCCCACGCTCGACCATGTCAACGCCATGCTCCACCGCCGCGATGTGGGCCGCATGATTCAGGCGTTCCAGCGCGCTATCATCGAACAAAACGATCATGAAATCGATTTTCGCGTGATCGCGCCGAGCGGCGATATCCGCCATGTGCGATGCCAGGGGCGCTGTGAATTCGACAATGAAGGCGATGTGACCGGCCTGTACGGGATCATGCAGGACGTCACACAAACGATGAGCCACGAGCGCGCCTTGCTCGAAGCCAAAGAAGCCGCCGAGCGTGCCTATGCCGCAAAATCGCAATTCTTGGCCAATATGTCCCACGAACTGCGTACTCCATTGAATGCCATCATAGGTTTTTCCGAGATGATGCAGCAGCAATTGCTCGGCCCCATCGGCAACGAGCGTTATATAGATTACATCAAGGGCATCCGAGAGAGCGGCGAGCATTTGCTCGACCTCATAACCGACATTCTCGATATGTCGAAGATCGAAGCGGGCAAATACGAACTTGATCTGGAAGACATCAATGTTACCAAAATCGTGCGCCTTGCCATGCACATGATCGAAGGCCGCGCCGTAGAGGCGGGCATCAAGGTCAAACCACATATCATGGATGAAGAACTGCGCATTATCGCCGACCGCCGCGCGGTTATGCAGATCATGCTCAATCTTTTATCGAACGCCGTGAAATTCAGCCATGAAAACGGCATCGTGGAAGTCGACTGCACGCCCCAGCGCGACCATGTCCTGTTGCGCGTAAAGGATTACGGGATCGGCATTCCCGCCAATAAAATCGGCACCATTACAAACCCGTTCGAACAGGCTGCAAACCAATATTCACGCGGGCATGAAGGTTCGGGCCTTGGTTTGTCGATCACCAAAGAGCTAGCCGAACTGCACGGCGGTTCTATCCATATCGAATCTACGCTCGGCGCAGGTACGACCGTGACCATCCGCTTGCCGCTGGATGCGTCGAAAACACGCAAAGATCAGGAATAATTTAGCCTTCGGAAGACATGCTTGCGGGAAGATAGTGATCTTCCACGAGTGTTTTTTCGGCTTCCAGACATCCGTCGATACCTTCGCGAAAAGACGGATATTTGAGCGTTACGCTCAGCTCGGTTTTGATCTTGTTGTTGGCGACGCGTTTGTTGTCGGAATAAAAAGAACGTGTGATCGGCGCCATATCGGCTTCGTTGTAGGGAATAAGCGGCGGCGGCGTGATGCCGAGCTTCTGACAGGCATATAAAATCACTTCATGGCTCGGCACAGGATCGTCATCGGCGAGATTATAGGCTGCGCCCGGATTGGGTTTTGCCATCGAGGCAAGCAGTACCTGTACGATGTCTTCGACATGGATGCGATTGAACACCTGCCCCGGTTTGTTGATGCGGCGCGCGACCCCCGCACGCACGGAATCCAGTGCGGAACGACCTGGCCCGTATATCCCCGCAAGGCGGAAGATATGCAGCGGGAAGCCGCTTTCCATTAATAACGATGTCCATTGTTCTTCGGCCAGCAAACGCCGCGAACCGCGTTTGGAATTGGGCCGCACTTCCGATGTTTCATCGACGATGCCGCCCGATCGGTCGCCGTACACACCCGTTGTGGACAGGTATCCTACCCATTCCAGCGTCGGAATGCGCATAAGGTCTGCGGCATGCATTGCAAAGGTTGGGTCGCCCATATCGTCGGGTGGTGTGGAAATCAAAAGATGCGTCGTGCCGTCGAGAATGAAATAGGGATCGCCCAGCGGATGTTCGTAATCAAAAAGATGGGCCTTGATCCCCACCGAACGGAGAAAGGCCCTTTTTTCCAAATCGCGGGTTGTGCCGCCGATTTCCCATACCTGCTTCTTATCAGCCATAAGCGCATGCGCGAGGTAATCGCATGTATAGCCATACCCGAAACAGAAAAGTTTTTTATTGCCCTGAACCATTGCACACCGTTGTTTTTATTTTTTTGGTTCGTCGGAATTAAAAATCTACGTTTTCGTAGTGTTCGACAGGCGTAAAGCCGGGAATCCTGTCCTCGAGAAGCGCCTTGAAAGACGGTCTCGACTTTACGCGGGAATACCAATCCCGCGCGGCGTGATGTTCTTCCCACGGCACGTCCCCGATATAATCGATAGAGGACAGATGCGAAGCCGCCGCGATGTCCGCGAGTGTGAATTTATCACCGGCCAGCCATTTGCGTTTTTCGCAAAGAAAGCCGATGTAATCGAGGTGGTAATGGATATTGGCATGACCGGCGCGAATGGAAGGTCCGTGCGGCTCGCCTAGTTTCAGGAACCGTTTCATCAGCTTTTCACCGACCAGATTGTCCGTCACCTCGCGGTTGAATTTGATATCGAACCATCCGACAAGGCGGCGCGTTTCGGCGCGCTGTATGGAATCGGTGCCGAGAAGGTTGTTTTCGGGATACATTTCTTCCAGATATTCGCAAATGACCTGGGAATTGGAGAGGATAGTGCCGTCGTTTTCGACGAGTACGGGAACGTCCCCTGCAGGGTTCATGGCAAGGAATGCCGTACGGCGTTCCCATATTTTTTCGATCTGCAGATCGAATTCAAGCTTCTTTTCGGCAAGTGCAAGACGCACTTTCCGCGAAAAAGGATGCAGCCATACGTGATATAGCGTTCTCATTATGCCAAGAAGCTTACCTTAAGGAAAAGCGGCAGTACAGAGGCATTCTTCAAGGCTTTCTCGGAGATTTTGCCTAGAGGTTCTGGGCCGCTTTCAGGTCGATTATGACACGGACGTCGTGGGCGACCGTGCTTTCATCCTTGTATTGCTCTCCGCCTAGACCATAGGTGGTGCGGTTTATCACAACCTCCGCTTTCATCTGGGCGGTGTTGTTTTCGATATTCAAGGTGAAGGGAATGACAAGCGGCATGGTTATGCCGCGCAAAGTAAGTTCACCGATTGCGACATAATTGTTCTCTTCCGCCTTTTCAAAAGATTTGGATACAAAACGCGCGGTGGGATATTGCGCTATGTCGAACCATTCTGCGCCGACGATGCTTTCATCGCGGCCCTCGTCGCCCGTGGATACATATTGGAGCTGGACCGTGATATCAGCCTTGGCAGTGGAAAGGTCTTCAGGATCGAACACAATATCACCAGCGAAACTGCGCAGTTCGCCTGTAAAGGGTGTGTTATACATCTTTGCTTCGAAGGTCAACTTGCTGACCTCGGGGATGATAGCCCAAGCATGCGGTTGTAAATTGTCCAGATCCGCAGGCGGTGCAGGCACGAAGGGTGCGGATGTAGGAGCGGAGGAGTTTTCCGCTTTTTGTGCGGTTTGTTCCTGCTGCACTTGGGGGACAAAGATTTCGCGCAAAATAACCGAACCCGAGAGCGTGTAGGAAAGCCCCAGCACGATCACGATTAAGCCCACAAATCCCAAACCGGCTTTCGAATAGGCCATGCGCTGGAGGGTTTCATCTTTGTCGATCACATGGTGTTTGAGCGCGCCTGCGGCATGCAACGCCAAAACGAAAAGAAGCGTATAGGCCAGAATCTCGTGCGCTTGTCCGAAGAAGCCCGCGAGATTTTCATCCTTGCCCATCAGGGCAGGCATTTGCACGCCGAAAAACGGAATGGGGAATTCACCCGCCGAGGACATCAGCCAGCCCGAAAGCGGCATGCAGATGATGCAGACATACAGCCAGAAATGCGCGGCGGATGCCAGAACGGTTTCCCAATGTTCATGGGATTCCAGATGCTCGGGCGGCGGAGAAACGAACCGCCAGACGATGCGGCCGATGCCCAAAAAGAAGACCAGAAGACCGAAGGATTTGTGCAGGGCATAGATTTCGAATTTCAGAGGTGAATTCTCCATCGCGCCCATACCTAACCCCACAGGCAAAAGCCCGATAATCAGAACGGCGATGCTCCAGTGGAATAAACGTGCAATCAGCCCGTATTCTTCTTCGGTGTTGGAAATCTCCATGGGGCCCTCCTAAGGCGTGATAACGGAACTTTGATACATGAATACACCCGCCCAGGCGCCGAGGCCGGCCACGATCCAGCAGAACAGGCCATACGTCCAGCGCAAGGATTTGTTTTTCACCAATTCATGCGCTGGATAATGCTGCAGGAATATATTGATGATGAACAATCCTGCGGCGAACCCGAGAAGAAAACCCAATGCTCCGCATGCGTAAACCATGGTTTAGACTACCCCGCTCTTTTCAGGAGGGCAATCCGCGTATCGCCGTAGTCCCGCTCCATCAGGGTTTCAAAGCCTTTCTGTGGTTCGGCAAAGCCTTTTTCCGTCTCGATAAGGATATGGGCGTCATCGCTAAGCCAGTTTTTTTCGCAAAGCGCGATCAGTGAAAGCGTGATCAATCCGTGCCGATAAGGGGGGTCCAAAAACGCGAGTGTCGCCGGTGAAACGGTTTCTGGTTTGGGCGGCGGTGTGACCGCATCCTTTAAAAGAAACAATGTGGGCGCGGGGATTTTGAGTGCAGCAAAATTTTCTTTGCATAAATCGAGCGAGGCTTTGCTTTTGTCGATAAAAGTGCAGGACGCTCCGCCCCATGACAAAGCTTCGAGCCCCAGCGCGCCCGTGCCGCAAAAAACATCAAGTACATGTGCGCCATCGACAAGCCCGCGCGCGTTTAAAATGTTGAAAATGGCTTGTCGGACCTTGTCGGACGTAGGGCGCACATCGCGGCCCGTGGGCGCTTTGAGCAGTCTGCCGCCATATACCCCGCCCGTAATCCGCATCTATAATTTTCTGCCTTTGAAAAAGCCCGAAAGCTGTTCTTTGAGCATCTGCGGCTTTACTTCGAGCACAGAACCCTTTGGCAGATTGCCCAGATGGAAAGGTCCGTAGGATGTGCGGATCAAACGGTTGGTGGCCAGTTCCAGATATTCCATGACATTCCGCACCTCGCGGTTTTTGCCTTCGAAAATCGTGACATTGATCCACACATTGCTGCCCTGACGCGATTCAAACGTCGCCTCGATCGGTCCATATTTTACACCGCGGAAAGTCAGGCCCTCTTTGAGTTTATCTAGTTGTTCCTGCGTCACGCGGCCAAAAGCCCGCACACGGTATTTACGTTGCAAGCCCGTGGCGGGAAGTTCGAGATAACGCGAAAGCTCGCCGTCATTGGTGAGCAACAAAAGCCCTTCGGTGGTCAAATCCAGACGCCCCACGGACACCACGCGCGGCAGACCTTTGGGCAGCGCATCGAAAATGGTTTTGCGGCCCTTTTCATCTTTGGCAGTGGTTACCAGATCGCCGGGCTTGTGATAGAGGAACAGGCGGGTTTTTTCCGCGCCCTGCAGCGCCTTGCCGTCCACCACAACCTTGTCGTCGGGTCCGACTACGCAGGCAGGGGTTTTAAGCTTCTTGCCGTTGACGGACACGCGTCCTTCTTCGATCCAACGCTCGGCATCGCGGCGCGAGCAAAGCCCTGCCCTCGCCATCACCTTGGCGATGCGTTCCCCTTTGCTTTCGTCGTCTTTTTCCATTATTGAAATCCTATGTCCGACCAAGACCATATCTTTATGCAGGCCGCCATGGAAGAGGCGAAAAAGGCCGGCGCCAATGGCGAAGTGCCGATCGGCGCGGTATTGGTGGCGGACGGACAGATTGTTGCGCGTTCGGGCAATGCCACGATCCTGAATTCCGACCCTACCGCCCACGCTGAAATTAACGTGATACGTGCCAGATGTAAGGAAGTGGGCACCCAGCGTATTCCAGACCACGATCTTTACGTGACGCTGGAGCCCTGCGCCATGTGCGCGGCGGCGATTGCGTTTGCGCGCATACGCCGTTTGGTATTCGCAGCCTCTGACCCCAAAGGCGGCGGCGTTTTACACGGCGGAAAATTCTTCGAACAGCCGACCTGCCATCATAAAGTAGACGTCGCGCACGGCAATCTGTCTGAGGAAAGCGGTGCCATCCTCAAAGAATTTTTTGCAGCAAAAAGGTAATTATGCGGCTTTCGCTTTTTCAGCTTTAACGGCGCGCCATCCGATATCGCGGCGGCAAAAACCGTCTTTCCATTCAATTTTGTCGACAGCATCATAAGCCAGTTTTTGTGCTTGTGTGACCGTAGGAGCTGACGCCGTTACGGTCAGCACACGTCCGCCGTTGGCGACGATTTGACCGCTGTCATTTTGTGCCGTACCCGCATGGAAAACCTTAACGCCCTGCAGGTTATCCGCCGCATCCAGCCCGTTGATGGTGGTGCCTTTGGCGTAAGACGCAGGATAGCCTTTTGCAGCCATCACTACCGCCAGAGCGATGTTTGGCGAGAACTGCAGGGGCGGCAGTTTGCCGAGCGTTTTGGACGCACAAGCATCCAGAACTTCGAGCAGATCGTTTTGGAGGCGCAGCAGCATCGGCTGGGTTTCGGGATCACCGAAACGCGCGTTGTATTCAATCAAATAAGGATCGCCCTTGACCACCATGATCCCAGCGAACAGCACGCCGGAGAAAGCATTGCCGTCAGATTCCATTCCACGCACGGTGGGCAGAACGATACGTTGCATGATTTTTTGCTGCAAATCGTTGCTCATCATATGGGCGGGGGAATAGGCACCCATGCCTCCCGTATTGGGACCGACATCGCCATCGCCCACGCGCTTGTGGTCTTGCGCCGATGTAAACGGCACTACGGTTTTCCCATCAGTCAGGGCAAAGAAGCTAAGTTCCTCGCCGTCCAGATATTCTTCAACCACGATCTCCGCACCCGCCGCACCGAACGCGTTGCCGGACAGCATGTCTTTTGCCGCAGAGATCGCTTCATCGACACTTTGCGCGATGATAACGCCTTTACCCGCAGCCAATCCATCGGCCTTCACGACAATCGGCGCGCCCGTTTTGCGGATGAATTCTTCGGCTTTTTTCACTTCGGTGAAACGGCCATAACCTGCGGTCGGGATATCATATTTGCTGCACAAATCTTTGGTGAAGCCTTTGGAGCCTTCCAATTGCGCGGCAGCCTTGGAAGGACCGAAAACGCGAATGCCGACCTTGTTCATTTCATCGGTTATGCCGGCGACCAAAGGGGGCTCTCCGCCCACAACAACCAAATCAATCGATTTGTCTTTGGCGAATTTTGTAAGACCCGCAATGTCCAGAATTTCTATAGGCACGCATTCGGCCACCGAAGCTATGCCGGGGTTGCCGGGCGCGCAGTAAAGCGCATCGCATTTATCACTGGCGGCCAGACGCCAAGCCAGCGCATGTTCCCGTCCGCCCGATCCGATCAATAAAACTCTCATGACGCCTTTATGCCCCTATTCTTCCAGCATGACAAGCGAGGCGTTTCCGCCCGCCGCCGTGGTGTTGACGGATACGGTTTTTTCGGTAGCAAACCTATGCAGATAATGCGGCCCGCCCGCCTTGGGGCCTGTTCCCGAAAGCCCCTGTCCGCCGAAGGGCTGAACGCCGACCACGGCACCGATAATGCTGCGATTGATGTAGATGTTACCTGCGCAAACATCGTTAGTCGCTTTTACGGCAACGCTATCAATCCGTGTGTGGATACCGAAGGTCAGGCCGAATTTGGAATCGTTGATTTCCTTGACCACGGACGGCAATTGCCCCGCCTTGAAGCGGATGACATGGAGGGCAGGCCCGAAGATTTCCTCGGGAATTTCCGAAAGGCTTCTGATCTCGTACGCCATGGGCGCAAAATAATAGCCTTGATGGCGCAACTCGTCCGACAAAGGGGCTTGGGCTATAAACTTGCCGATCCCTTCCAGCCGTTTTTTGTGCTGCTGGAGTTTTATCAAGGCTTCCTCGTCGATCAAGGGACCGATATCGGTGGCATAGAAACGCGGATTGCCGACTTTCAATTCGGCCATGGCCCCTTGCAGCATTTTAATGGTCTTATCGGCCACATCCTCCTGCACGAACAACACACGGCAAGCCGAGCATCTCTGGCCCGTAGAGCCAAATGCGGACAAAAGCGTATCGTCCACTACCTGTTCGGCCAGTGCCGAGGAATCCATGACAATGGCATTCTGTCCGCCCGTTTCGGCAATAAGTGGAACGATAGCGCTTTCTTTAGCCGCGAGCGTGCGATTTATCGCCCAAGCGGCTTTGGTCGAACCCGTAAAAGCTACGCCTGCTACTTCCTTGTGTGCAGTCAATATCTCCCCGATCCGCCCGTCGCCGATAATGAGGTGAAGGACATTTTCAGGCACGCCCGCCTTGTGCATCAACTGCACGGCGGCCAGCGCGGCAAAAGGGGTCTGTTCAGCGGGTTTGGCCAGAACGGTATTACCCGCCATAAGGGCCGCAACCACTTGCCCCGTGAAAATAGCCAGTGGAAAGTTCCAAGGGGAAATACAGACAAAGGCTCCTCTACCCTGCAGCAAAATTTTATTTCTTTCACCTGTATAAGAGCGCAGATTTCCGCCATTTTCATCGAAATCCTTGGCGCCAATCGCAGCATAATAGCGACAGAAATCGACAGCTTCCCGCACCTCTGCCAACGCGTCCTGCAGTGTTTTGCCTGCCTCGTGAATACAAAGCCCCATCAAAAGCGCGGTATTTTTTTCAAACAAGAAGGCAATGTTATTCAGGATGTCCGCGCGTTCTTTGGCGGATGTAGCGTTCCACGTAGCAAAGGATTTACAGGCGGCGGTAAAGGCCACATCGACCACGGCCTGATTGGCCTCATAAACAGTGCCTATCCGTTCGGTTCTATCGGAAGGATTATGCGTTTCGATATGGCCTCCGGTTTTTTCAAAACGCCCGTTGACCAGCGAAGCACAAATCACTTCTCGGCGATCAAAAGCCTTTTGAATATCCCGCTGTATGGTTTGCAGGGTTTGGCCATCATCCAGATCAAGCCCTTCCGAATTCAGACGATCACCGAACAAATGGCGTGGTAAGGGGATTTGCGGGTGTGGATTGAGCCCTTTGGCCAAAGCGACTTCAACGGGATCAACCGCTAATTGCTGCGGCGCAATATCAATATCGAATACCTTGTTTACGAACGACGAATTTGCCCCGTTTTCAAGGAGACGACGTACCAGATAGGGTAACAAATCTCTGTGCACACCAACTGGCGCATAAATCCGTACAGGCAGTTTTTCTTCTTTTAAAACAATGTCATAAAGAGCATCACCCATACCGAACAGGCGTTGAAATTCGAACCCTGTCTTATTTCCCGCCAGTGCAGCAATAGCCTGCACGGTATAAGCATTGTGGGTGCCGAACATCGGATAAATTACATCTCGTGCCTGCAGCAATTTCTTCGCGCAGGCAAGATACGACAAATCGGTATGTACCTTGCGGGTGAAAACGGGATAATCCGCCAGCCCCTTGATTTGCGCACGTTTGATTTCAGAATCCCAATAAGCCCCCTTCACCAACCGTATCTGAATTTTGCGGTTTGCGACCTTCGCCATGGTAACTAGCCCGTCTATCAGCGGCATGCAGCGCTTGCCATAGGCTTGAATGACGATACCGAACCCGTCCCATCCTGTCAGGGTTACGTCTTCTACTATGTTGCGCATGATCTTGAGCGAGGTTTCCAGCCTGTCCACTTCCTCGGCATCTACCGTCAGGTTGATATTGAGGTTGGCGGCCTTGCGGCAAAGGATGGTCAATTTGTGCGTAAGCGCGGGAACACAGAATTCTTCTTGCGCCATGGAATAGCGGGGATAAAGGGCGGAGAGCTTGACCGAGATACCCGGGTTCTTCCCTTCCTTCCTGTGATGACTCTGGCCGATTTCCTCGATGGCATCCGCATAGGCGGCAAAATATGTTTCGGCATCTTCCATGGTGCGGGCGCCCTCGCCCAGCATGTCGAAGGAAAACAGATAGCCTTTTTCGGCCTGCAATTTTGCTGCGTTATCGAGAGCGTCTTCGATGGTCTGGCCGAGCACGAACTGGCCACCCAGAATCTTCATCCCCTCGCCCAGCGCCGCTCGAATGACGGGCTCCCCCAGTCTTGCCAGTGGCCCGTCCAGCGTGGATTTGGTGGCGGTAAGCCCCAGAGCTGCGGCTTTGAGAACCCAATCGTCCGCGCCCTTTTTATCCTTGGTCCACTGGGTGCGGGCGATCTTGTCATGAATCAGGGCGTTGGCCGTCGCGGAATCGGGGATGCGCAGCAAAGCTTCTGCCAGCGTCATCAGGGCAATGCCTTCTTGGGTGGAAAGACTATAAGTTTGGAAAAAATTCTCGATGCTGCCGGGCTTGCGTTTGGCGCCACGCATCTTGGTTATGGTTGCGGCGGTCTTGGCGGATATTTCCTGCGACAAGGCCCCGTTCCAATCCAGCGCGGCGATCAAATCTTCGACGCATTCCTTTTCAGGGCGCATCAAATAGGCGGAAAGATTTTGGAAAAGTTCGGGCATCCTGTCCTTCGTATCCATTCTTGAGCTTTATATACCCACTCTATACTATCGGCCATCATGACAGAAGACCTGTTCACCGCGGCCAAAGAAACCAAGCGCTCAAACGTGCCGGAAATGAGTGTGTCCGAACTCGCCTTTTCCCTAAAACGCACTCTCGAAGAAACCTATGGCCGCGTCCGTGTGCGCGGCGAATTGTCGGGCTTGAAACTCGCCTCGTCGGGCCATCTCTACGGCGATGTGAAGGACGATGAATCCGTCATCAACATCGTCTGTTGGAAAGGGACTATGGGTAAACTCTCCCTCCGTCCCGAAGATGGCCTCGACGTCATAATCACCGGTAAGATGACCAGCTACCCCAAAAACTCCCGCTATCAACTGGTCATCGAATCCATGGAACTGGCTGGCGAAGGCGCATTGCTCAAGATGCTCGAAGACCGCCGCAAAAAGCTCGCGGCTGAAGGTTTGTTCGAGGAGAACCGTAAGAAACCCATTCCCTATCTGCCCGATGTGATCGGCGTGGTGACATCCCCTACGGGCGCGGTCATCCGCGACATCATCCACCGCATATCCGAACGTTTCCCGCGCCATATCCTTGTCTGGCCCGTCGCCGTACAGGGCGAAAATGCTGGAAGACAAATCGCCGAGGCTATTCACGGCTTCAACGCCATGGAAAATAAACCTGATCTGATTATCGTCGCACGCGGAGGCGGATCCTTGGAAGATTTGATGGCGTTCAATGAGGAGATCGTCGTGCGTGCGGCGGCGGATTCGGTGATCCCGCTTATCTCTGCCGTAGGTCACGAAACCGACACCACGCTGATCGATTATGCCGCCGACCTTCGCGCGCCCACACCTACGGGCGCCGCGGAGCGCAGCGTGCCCGTCCGTCTCGAACTTCTCGGGTTTGTGCGCGAAGCGCAAAACCGCCTGACCAACGGCATCACCCGCCGCACGGGAGAACTGGCATCACGCCTTGAAACCCTGCGCGCCAAACTAGGTGACCCCACAAAGTTGCTCGATCTAAAAACCCAAAACCTCGACAACAGCGCATCCAAATTGTTGCACGGTTTTGAAAGATCGCTGTCCCGCAAATCCCAATCGCTCGCTCCGCTCGTGCCGCGCCATCCGAGGTCTTTGATCGAAGAAAAATCCCGTTATTTAGGATTGGTGGATAAATCACTTACCCGCATAAAGCCTGTCATTTTTAAAGACCCTGAAAATAAGCTGGTTCTGGCAACCCGCATGCTGGAATCTCTGTCGTTCAAAAAGGTGCTGGAACGCGGATATACGGTTGTGAGAGGACCCGACGGGGGAGTAATATCGAGTGCACAGGATGCTGAAAAAGCAGGGGAATTCGAGATCGAATTCAAGGCAAACGGCCGTGTCAAAGCCCGGAAAGCCTGAAAAACCTTGTCTTTTTATGTTATAATTGTCAGAAGATAGGCCATGCGCGTAGATTTGAAAGAATTGATGGATAAGATCGGGGTGGGGTTCGTACTCTCGCCTTACGAAACTTGTCCGTGGTCTACGCATGATGTCATCAAAGGTATCACTGCCAGCGCTGAAGTCCGCATGAACAATGACGGCGACGAAGTCGAAGCCGAGCTCCAGTTCCTGAATGAACGCACCGAAGACGGCAAACCGCCTGTCGAACAGATGGTATGGATTTACTGCAAGCCGGTGGCGCAGGGCAAATGGTCACCCACCGTGTTCCGCGTCAAAGGCAAAGACGAAAGCATCGAATTGTATGACTGGGAATTGAAATGCTGCAATTTCTTCCGTGCCTGCGTGCAGGACATCAAGATGGGCATCATTCCCGATATCGATGAAATAGCCGAACGCGAACTGGGCGGGGATGAAAGATTCCGTGATGCGCGCCGCGGCGGCGGATCGAAAGCCCCCAAAATTAAACCGCAGGCATTGCTGGGCCTCAAGAACGGCCGCGGCTTCTAAAGCTAGTACTAAGCTCTTACGTTTTGCGCGACGACGATACCGTAATCGGTGGCGAGTTGTGAAAGACCGCCCTCAACGGGTTGGCCAACGGCCTGATAAACCCAGTCAGAACCCACACGTTCCAGATAACCGATGAACAGGCCTGTGCCTTTGCCCATATCTTCGTCCAGTTCGAAACGGAAGGTTTCATGCGTCGTCTCGTTGTTGACGATGCGGAAATACACGTTCTTCACTTGTGTGAAATTGTTTGTGCTCAAATCCATGTCGTAAATCGAAACCGTAAAGGCGATCTTGACGACTTCGAACGGCAGAGCCATCAAATCGATCACAATCTTTTCATCGTCACCATCTCCGGCGCCCGTACGGGAATCACCCATGTGGCGCACAGCGCCGTCGCGACCGACCAGATTGTTGTAGAAAACGAAGTCCTGATCTTCGCGGGTTTTATCGAATTTATCGAGCAGGAACACGGACGCATCCATATCGACAGGGTCCCCTTCGAACACGCGCATGTCCCAGCCGATACCCACCGTAATCTCGCGGATGGTCGGGTCCATTTTGGTTATGTTGATCTCTTGACCCTTTTCCACAAGCATACGCTTGGGGTGATCGGGCATCATCGGAGGAAGATCTTCGAGATCGTCATCTTCATGCGGGTCGGTTTGGTCGTTCATAAGTCTGTTCCTTGAAGATAGTCAGGCGTCGAGTCTAGCATAATCCTTGAAATCACAGAGGGTCTTTTTGCCCGTCTTCCCATGATAAACCAAACCCGAAGGCACGGTCCATTTCTGCGTGGCCAGGGAAATATTCCAGATAATTGGTCATTTTTATGCCGCCGCGGATATTTTCGATTCCCGCCACAGCACACAGGGCCATAGCTTTCTGGCGTTCCTGCAAAGTCACGATCATCGGTTGTTCTTGGGGCACGCGCACCTGAATTTGCGGCGTGACATTCGCCCAGCTTTTGGCACCGCCGTAAATATAAACATAAATCAGAACACGTTCAATATCGTTCCAGTGGGCGCCGTTGATGGTGATGGTTTCATCATGGCCTTTTTTATCGCCGCGTCTTTCGTCGCCACTCAAAAATATGTAGGGAGGCTCGTTCAACGCGCCGTGCATTTTGCCGAATGCCTGCATGCCGCCCAACGTACCGTCTTTCAATTTGTACAAACAGCCAAGGTCCAGATCGATGCCCGCTTTGGTAAGATTTTTTTTGAGGAATTTGCTCAAAGGATTCTTGGCCTTTTCAACGGCCAGATTGTCCCACGCCACGCCGATTTCGAAATCAGGCAATCCCGCATCGGGCGGATTGATGATGGCGACTTCGCCGGGCTTGCTCAAAAACGTGCCGGGGTGGTTTTTATCGTTGGGACTGATATACCCTGCCGCCCCCAAACCGCCGTGGCGCGATTTAACCGCGCGGTCGCGATCTGCCTCTTCCAGAGAAAGATGGGAAAGCGACGGTTCTTTGGTGTTTTCGGTCATAAATCCATACCTTTGAGGCAAAGCTTTGTTTTGCTTTTTTGCCACTCTATGCTAAATCACTCCCATCATCAAATCCATGACCTAAAAGGAACGCCCATCGTGCCCGCCTATCAATATGTTTTCGTTATGAACGACCTGAAAAAGACCTTTCCGAATGGCAAAACCATTCTGAACGGCATCACGCTCAGCTTCCTGCCCGGCGTGAAAATCGGCGTTCTGGGCCCCAACGGTGCGGGTAAATCCACACTCCTTAAAATCATGGCTGGCGTGGACAAGGATTTTGTCGGCGAAGCATGGGCCGCCGAAGGCGTGCGCATCGGTTATCTGGAACAGGAACCGCAGTTGGACCCGACCAAAACTGTTTTCGAAAATGTCATGGTCGCTTTGAAAGACAAAAAAGCTAAAGTGGAACGATACAACGAAGTTGCAGCGCTCATGGGCGAGCCCGATGCAGATTTCGATGCGCTGACCGAAGAGATGGGTCGCCTGCAGGACGAAATCGATGCCGAAAATCTTTGGGAAATAGACCGCACGGTAGACATGGCAATGGAAGCGCTGCGCTGCCCGCCGGGAGATGCGTCTGTTACGAATTTGTCGGGCGGTGAACGCCGCCGCGTTGCGCTGGCGCGGCTTTTGCTGGAAAGCCCCGATCTGCTTTTGCTGGATGAACCGACCAACCACTTGGACGCGGAATCCGTTGCATGGTTGCAACGCTTCCTGCTCGAATACAAAGGCACTGTCGTGATGGTAACGCACGATCGTTACTTCCTCGACAATGTTACGGGTTGGATTTTGGAAGTTGCGAACGGTCGCGGTATTCCCTACGAAGGAAACTATTCCGCGTATCTGGACAAGAAACGCAAACGCCTGGAACAAGAAGCCAAAGATGAAGCCAACCTTGCAAAATCGGTGGCCAAAGAACTGGAATGGATTCGCCAGACCCCCGAAGGGCGCCGCAAAAAATCCAAGGCGCGCGTTGCCGCATACGAAGAACTCGCCATGCAAGCCGAAGGTCAGACCGCACGCTCAACGCAGATCGTCATTCCCGCACCCCCGCGTCTCGGCCAAAATGTTATCGATGTGCAGAACATCAAAAAGGCCTATGGCGACAAGCTTCTGATCGACGGGCTTTCTTTCAAACTGCCGCCCGGCGGTATTGTCGGAATTATCGGGCCCAATGGCGCGGGCAAAACTACGCTGTTCCGCATGATCACTGGGCAGGAAAAACCGGATGAGGGAACCTTCGAAGTCTCCGAAGCCGTCAAACTCGGTTATGTCGATCAAAGCCGCGACACGCTTGACCCGAACAAGAACGTATGGGAAGAAATTTCCGACGGGCTGGATATTCTCAAACTCGGCAAAATCGAAATGATGAGCCGCGCTTATGTTGCATCCTTTAACTTCCGCGGCACGGACCAGCAAAAAAAGATCGGTATGCTTTCGGGCGGCGAACGTAACCGCGTTCACCTTGCCAAGATGCTCAAATCCGGCGCGAACGTACTTTTGCTTGACGAACCGACCAACGATCTTGACACCGAAACACTCGGCGCGCTTGAAGAAGCACTGGAGCAGTTTGCTGGTTGCGTTGTCGTAATTTCCCACGACCGTGCCTTCCTCGACCGTCTGGCCACACACATCCTCGCCTATGAAGGCGATTCCCATGTGGAATGGTTCGAAGGCAACTATGAGGATTACGAGAAGGACTATAAACGCCGCTACGGCGAAAGCGCTTCTCCCCACCGCATCAAATACAAACCGTTGCGCGCGGCCTAGTCATTCTAGATAACACAACGCGGAAACGAACTTTCCGCCGCCAAGCAGAATCGTCAAAATATTCCGCACGCCGCCGCTCGTCTGGCTAGGTGCGGAATGGCCTTTACAATTGGCGAGCGCGATATTGGGATTGCCCGGCAGAGATGCAAACTCCGCCTCGCAGCATTGAACCCCCGCCGCCTCGCAAGCCGTTTTACATGCACCGAGATTGGTTTTGGTCAGATTTGAAATCGACCCGCCGCTACATGTTGTGAAAACAAAAGACTCGCACTTGATCGTTTGACCGCTGCTCATTTTATCGTCGACGTATTTTTTTGTGGCGGCATCGCTGTCCGCGCTGGGGGCCGCGAGATTCACAATCTTGTTGTTCGTCATATCGATAATGCCTTCGGATTCTATGGCCTTGGATGTACCGCTGGCTTTCAACCCAACGCCCGAAGTGCCGCTGGATGTCACGATCGCCGCAACTGCATTGGCCGTGGTCGTCGAAATTTCCGCCGCGCCTGTTTTGATGTCGGACAAAACTTCGATGGGCGTATTGGATGTTAAATTCTGAATAAAATCAGTTTTAATATTGGGCATGGTTCCCGTGCCCCCATCTCCTAATGCAAAAGCCTTGGTGCTTGCATCAAAGGATAATTGCTCATCCCCGGACCCGTCGGTAACACTCAGGTTTTTCGCAATCGTCGCGGTTTGTGCATCGTTAAGCTTTAAGTTCCACAAGTCGCCCGCCATAGATTGCGCTTCAGCAAAACTATAGGCGAGAACGACGTCGTCATTGCCCGGAACCTTTAATAAGTATTCCCCGCTGCCTTCGGGCTGGCACCCCGTTTCGAATTTCTGGTCGAGACCTGAAGAAATAATGACAATGACAAGATCGGTCGGGTCTTCGCTCCCCGCCAGTCTTTTTGCACCGACCCCGCAAGCAGGGGCGGCGACCGCATCACCATGATCCCAAGCACAGTAACCATATGAGCGCCCCCAAGGATCATGCAAAGCCGCGCCGATGTTCGCAGGAAGCAATCCGCCATTGAGCGGCGCAAGCTCGCTGCCTTTGTCTTTCCACTCGATAGGCTCGATCATTCCGTCTTCATCGCAATCTCCCGTTTGTTGGGCGGAGACGACCAGCGCAAGCCTGCCCGATGCGATCATCTGGTTTTCAGCGATGGTGCGGCGCGTGACTTCGGACATCGTTTTTACCGGCCCCTTGATCGTGTGCATGGCTGCAACCCCGACCACGCCGATCATACCGACGCACGCGAACAGGGCGAAAAAGATGCTTCCGCGGATGGGTATGAGTTTTAAAGGCTTGGGCGGGATCATTTTGGACCGTGCGGGGGATTACCGATCCTTAATATAAACCCCGTATGCTGGTTCTGAAACTCTGAATACTATAATATATTTAATTAAATCAAAAGGTTACCATGGCATTCGACCTGCATTTTACGCCTCTTGAAACGATAGCGTGCCGAATTATGGCAAAAATTAGCCATTTTAGGGGCCTTAGAGCTCCAAATTCGCAAACGCGGCGTGGTCCATGTTATTATTTAAGCACGATTAAATGCGAAATTTGATCTATACTGACCGGGGGAATTGAGTCAGGGTTTGATGGCGGCTAACACACAGAATATAAACGCAAAAAGCGTTGCCAAATTTTTGCTCTTACCGGGCATTATTCCGCGCGCCAAGGAATTTACGGGCTCGGGATTCGGCTATATTGCCTTCTTGTTCGCCCGTATTTACGCGGCTGTGCGCATCCTTCCCGCAGGTCACCCTTACCTGAACTACGATAATATCGGCCAATTCTCTGTTTTGCAGGTTATTGCAACCGCCGCCGCCAATCTGAAATTCAATAAACGCAATATCGACCAGATTATCGTGTTCGTGGCCCTGCTGGCGGGGGTCGTGTTGTTGTTCATGCAGTTCGCATTGCTGATTCTGGCAATATTCTCTGCCGATGCCCATGCACAGGTAACGTTTACAGGAATGTTCACGACGGAATTTCCCGAAACGGATATCGCCTTCCTTCTGCTGGATTACGTTTTCGGCATCGGCGCCGTAGGCGGCGGCGCGGCGGGCGCTTCGTTCTTCGGATCAAACGCCCTTGAAGCCACTGGCGGCGCTACGCCGTTCCAGCTTGGCATGCAGGCCTTGTTCCAATTCTACAACCTCGCGATCCTTTTGGTCGGTGCCATCATTTTCATGTACTACATCGCCGTCGTGGTCATCGAAACCGCACAGACCGGGGTTCCTTTCGGCCGCCGCTTCTCGAAAATTTACGCGCCGTTGCGCTTTGTTTTCGCCATCGGCCTTTTGATTCCGCTCAGCCAAGGTTTCAACACGGCGCAATACATCACGCTGATGGCCGCGAAATTGGGTTCCAGTTTCGCCACCAACGGCTGGCTGCTCTACAATGAAAACCTGACAGGTCTTAATCCCATGGGCGTGGAGAATGCTTCTCTCGTCGCCCGCCCACGCCAGCCCTATCTAGACGACCTTTTGTATTTCTCCAGCGTGTATCACACATGCCGCTACATGTACTGGGCAACAGTGACCAATCGCCGCACGAACGGAAGAACCTGCATAGGCGGCTACGTCATAGTGGATGGGACAGCGCAATCTTTGAGTGGATTGACCGGCGAAGGCTGCGCGGCTGGCGCCGGTGCTTTTGATTACGCCGCTGCAAAAAACAGCTTGAGTGCGAACGGAGACGTTTGGGGAACGGGCGATATCGAAGTCGTACTCGGTGAGTTGGATCCGGAATTACATCCGGACGTTGCCGGTGGCGTCGAACCTTACTGTGGCAAACTGACAATTCCCTTAGGCCACCTGAACCCGAGCTATTATACGGGCGATCAAATGAGCGGCGTTGCGGGCGTGGAACAAGCTTATTTTACGCTCGTAACCATGATGCTCAACCCTGAAAGCGGCGGCGCCATAGGAACGACCGAAAGCGATGACTTCAATCTGTTCCGTCAACTGGGCGAAAGATCCGGCGCCGTCACCATCACACGCGAACCTTATCACAATCCTTGCATCCATTCTCAGGGCAGCTTGGATGAAGCGCAACTGACCGCACTTTTGCAAAACATCGAAAACGTATTTGCTGCCTTGGGTCTTCCCATGCCACCCCTTAGTGAACTTGTCGGACAATATGCCGGTCTGGTCGGCGGATTGGGTGATGGCGCGACATGTGGCAGGGGTGACTGGGCGCCACCGGCGTCTATATTCCAAGGCGCAATAGAGGGATATAAAATTCAGCTGGATGATGCCATCGCGGCTGCGCATGCCGCTTTGGTAACATCTATGGATTTAAACCTCACCGAAGATCAGGCCCACAGGGGATGGGGTGGCGCGGGTATCTGGTACAACCAGATCGCGGACCTCAACGGCGTTTTCACAGGCGCGTTATATGCAACGCCAAGCGTGCGCCAATATCCCAAGGTTATGAACGATGTAAAAGATAAAAGGCAGGAGCAGGATCAAACATCTAAGTATTGCGATACTTTCAATCCTAACCTCGCAAACAACCAAAGTGTTGATCTGACGAATTTCGAATTGACCATGGCAACCGCCATGAACCAGACCTTCCAGTATTTCTGCGACAGGCCCAACGTAGAGACGGGCGACGCTGTCTCGGCCGCCGCTGCTGCCGGTGCCGGTGGTGCGGCAGACAGCTCGACATGTTCCCAGGCACTCTTGCAAACCGGCGGCGCGACCAAAGGCAACACCTCCAACGTCTTTATCGATGTCGTATCCCTTATTTTCGGCTTGAACGGGCTTTTCGATCTTAAAGCCTGTTCGCAGGCTGGCGCTAACGGCATGCCTCTAGTGCATCCGCTGGCACAACTTTCCGCTATCGGAAAAAGCCTGATTGAAAACGCCATCCGCAGCATGGGTATGGCATTGGGCGCTTCCTTCGGTGGTGGTATCCTGAGCGTATTGGAACCAGCCCTCGGCGGAGCACTACAAGCTTTGAGCGGAATGTTTGTAGGTATCGCAACCATCGGTCTGACGATCGGCTTTATCCTGTATTACATTCTGCCGTTCCTGCCGTTCATTTACTTCTTCTTTGCAGTCGGTGCGTGGGTAAAATCCATTTTCGAAGCAATGGTCGGCGTTCCTCTGTGGGCGCTCGCACACCTTCACATTGACGGCGACGGATTGCCCGGAAAAGCGGCTATGCCGGGATACTGGCTTATCTTTGAAATCTTCCTTCGCCCTATCGTCACGGTGTTCGGTCTGATCGGCGGTATGGCATGCTTCGGCGCCCTCACCGTCGCCCTTAACAATTTGTTTGATCTTGTGGTATCGAACAGCACCGGTGCAACTCCCGGTTCGGCGCAAACTGAATTGACGGTCGATGAAATCGCCGCCATACGCGCAGGCACCATCGACCAATTCTTCTACACGGTTATGTACGCAATTCTGGTTTATATGATGGCAACGGCGTCTTTCAAAATGATTGATACGATTCCCAAAGCCTTCATGCGCTGGATCAACACGGGTATCACCACATTCAATGATAACAAAGGTGATCCGACCAGCGATCTTACGACATACGCAGCCGTGGGCGGCGCGAGAGCTTCGTCCCAAGTATTCGGGGGCTTGCAAAGCTTTGCACACGGCGTCGGCGCAGGCGGCGGGGCTGTCATCAAGGCCGGCACAGGCGGAACGTCGGGAGGCAACCCATAATGTTCAATGGTATGACAAGCAACCTACAAAAAGGCGACGTAATCCGTTACATGTTCATGCCGCAGATCATGCCGCGCCTGAACGCGTTTTACCAAACGGGATTTTCTTATCTGGCCTATATGATAGCGCTGGTATATCGCGGGGTAAATATTCTGCCCGCAAACCACAAAGTCTTTTCGCGCGAATATCAAAACAAACTCACCGTGCGCATGGTGCTCGGCGCGGCCGCCTCGGAACTGAAATTCAGCAAAGCACATATAGATCAGATCATCATTTACTTCGCCGTTATTGTCGGTTTGATAATGCTGGTTGGACAGTTCTTCCTGACGCTCAGCTATCTGATGATGAATCCGGCTTTTGCCGGCATGCCCACCGACTATGCCGGCTTCTTCGCCGCTCCCGATTATGAGAACGACGTAGCGTACAAACTCTTGTTCACGGTTTTCGGCGTTCCTGAACTTTTTAATCCCGCAGGAACGGTACAGCAATTCCATACCGCGCTGCACAGTCTGTTCCAGTTCTACAGCATCGGCCTTTTGGTGGTCGCGGTTTTCATCACGATCTATTTCATATTTGCCATCGTTGCGGAAACGGCCCAAACGGGCGTGCCTTTCGGCAAACGCTATAATCATGCATGGGCGCCTATTCGTCTTGTCATGGCATTGGGCATGCTTATACCGATGGGGTACGGGCTGAACGCCGCCCAATGGATCACACTTTACTCTGCAAAATTCGGATCGGATTTCGCCACACGCGGATGGGTTTTATTCAACGAAAGCATGGCGGACAGCTATTTGGAAGCCCCAGAAAGAATAGGCGTTCCCAAACCACCGGATATCACGGGCTTTTTGGCGTTCCTGACTTTGGTTCAAGCTTGCGAATACGGCTATGAAGCACTCCATCCCGCGCCTACAGCTACCGGTCCGGGCGCACCTGGCGCAGCAACAAACGGGCTTATTGATTACTGGCTGGTTAAAAGCACGGGTGAACTGGCCGGCCCGCCGCTGAGACTCGCCAATGTTAATAACCTGATCACCGTTCAGGATTACTTCAACAACGGAGACGCGTTGATACGCTTCGGGGTTTACAATGCGGTAGAGCATACGGAGTATCGCGGCGGCGTTTATCCCGCGTGCGGTGATTTAGTCGTGTTTTTCCCGGCGCGCGGCGATGCGGCAGGCGATGGTGTTTATCGCATGATGTGGTGGTATTTCTTTGAAACCAACTGGCAATTGACAGGGGCGGCCAGCGGAGCTTCAGCGAACCTCATCGGAGATCTTGGCAGATTGTTTATGCAGAAATACTCCGAAATCGACGGGATCAGCGATCCTGATGTGGTATTGCCGGGCCCTGAATTTAAAAGAGATATGATCGAACGGGCCGAAGCTGAACTTATTGCGATTGTTCAACAAGCCTCCACAGAGCAGGCAGCTTCTGATCTATGGCTTCGTGAGACCGCCGCGGGGGCCGGATCTGTAGCAAGTCTCGGCTGGGGCGCCGCAGGCGTTTGGTACAACAAGATAGCGCAGTTGAACGGCTCTTTGGTTTCCGCTGTCCAAAGCGTGCCGCGCCCGAGACAGCTTCCCGCCGTTATGGAGTATGTGAAACAAGAACAGTTACAGCAAAATACGAATGTCGGTGAACAAGGCCAGCAAAACCTCTCCGAGCAGCGTGAAGTGCAGATCGATTCCGTGGATGAAAAATTGGCTCTGCCTTTGTCCATGATTTCAAAATATTGGACCGGTGAAGACACACGTCAGGATGGCGTGGGTAGCCAGACCAAACGCACCAGCAACGTTTTCATCGATACCGTCAACCTCGTGTTCGGTACACAAGGTTTGTTCAATATGTGTGCGAACGCGGACGTTCACCCGCTGGCACAGCTTTCCGTTTTGGGCAAAGGGCTTGTTGAATCCTCTATCCGCAACCTCGGTATGGCCGTGGGTCTTGGCGGTTTGAGCATGTTGCCCCTGCCGTTTATCGGCGTGGCAGGCGGCGCGGCGGCAAGCATGTTGCTCTCTGTAGCGACAGTTACATTGTCGATGGGTTTCATACTTTACTATGTATTGCCCTTCATGCCGTTCCTGTACTTCTTCTTTGCAGTGGGCGGCTGGATTAAGGGTCTGTTCGAAGCAATGGTCGGCGTGCCGCTGTGGGCGCTGGCACACATCCGCATCGACGGCGAAGGCTTGCCGGGTGATGCGGCCATGTCCGGATACTATCTGGTGTTCGAGATATTCCTGCGTCCTATCCTCATCATCTTCGGGCTTTTGGCGTCCGTCATTATCTTTGGCGCGATGGTCAAGGTTTTGAATGAAATCTTCTCTCTGGTCGTAAGCAACCTTTCCGGTCACGACCCTGTCAACGGCACAGTCTGCGGCCAAGCCCTCGCGGGTGGCGGCGCGGCCGCTAACAGCGCTGATATATACTTCCGCGGGCCCATCGACGAATTGTTCTACACCGTCATTTACGCGATCATTGTGTATATGATCGGTATGTCCTGCTTTAAACTGATTGACCTTATCCCGAACAACATCCTTCGTTACATGAACGCCTCCGTCAGCACGTTCAACGATGCAGCATCCGACCCCGCACAAGGCCTGATGAGAAATATTTCGATCGGCTCCAGCCAAGTCAGCGGTCAGGTTGTAGGTATTGCCAAAGGTGGCGGAGACACCATCAAAGGTATTGTTCAGCAAATTACGCAGTCCGCAGGACCGCAACAATAATGGAGCGCCACATGCAAAATGATGGTGCTCCATGTTAGAACAGGCAACTCTCAACAAGGGGCAAATCGCCCGCTACGCGTTAATGCCGCAAATCCTTCCGCGGCTGATAAAGCTTTTCGGTTCGGGCTTTAACAGTCTTCCGCCTTATATGGCCATGGTACTGAATACCGTACGTATTTTACCGAACAGACATCCTTTTATGAATCCTGCCAATCATGGAAAATATTCCATGTTTCAGGTCTTGGCCGCTGCCGCCAACAACATTACTTTCGATCTGAAAAACCTGGACAAGATCGCCATATTCGGTGTGATACTTGCCGGTATTTCCATGGTGTTCTTGCAATTAATCCTGTGCATCATGGCTTTGTTTACGTTGCCCGCCTTTGCACAAGATATGCCGACCACACTGGCTGGTTTTTTCGGTAATGCCAATACGGCGGACGATGTGGCGTTTTCCTTGTTGGATTTGGTCTTCGGCATACCCGGCGTAGGCGGTACCGGAACTTTCTTCGGATCGGACGAGCTGGAAGCCGGCATTACACCCTTTCATCTGGGCATGCAGGCGCTTTTTGAATTCTATTCCTACGGGATATTGCTCGTCGCCGTTATCATCATTTGCTATCACGTTATCTCTATTGTCTTGGAAACCGCGGAATCGGGCGTACCCTTCGGCACACGTTACAACCATGCATGGGCACCGATCAGACTGGTTTTGTTTTTCGCCCTTCTTCTGCCCATTGGTGTTGGCGGCATCAACCTAGCCCAATTCGTTCTTCTCAGCGCTGCAAAATACGGATCGAATCTTGCAACAAACGGCTGGATCATGTTCGATGCCACGACGGAGCAGGCCTATCTGGGTGATACGGACAATCTTATAGCGACGCCGATCACGCCCGATCTCTATACGATGGCCGCATTCATGTCGATCGCGCGCACCTGCTCGTGGGCCGAAGGCCGCATCAACGGGCGGGATATAAGACCTTATCTGGTTAAAGGCACCGGTGTTGCTGGCGGCCGCGACGTATCGGGCGGCATGCCTGCTTTTGCGGACGCATTGGGAGCGCCTGCAGCTGGCGGCGCCAGCGATACAGGCGCCATTTTCGTGCGCTTCGGTGTACAGGATGAAGCGTTGTATCGTGGCGAAGCAGGTGCCGTTTATCCTTTCTGCGGCGAAGTCTCGCTGACCGTCGTGGATCAGTCGCAGCCTGGCTCTGCCGTCATGCAACAGGCTTATCTGGAGATGATCGGCTGTTTGTGGAACGGCGCGGACGGGGCAAGCTTCCCGTGCGGCATTACGACCTATACGGATCAGGGTCGCGACTACACCATTCGTTACTCTGTTGCGCATGACATGAACAAATTCCCCGACATGTCCCCTTATGTGGGCGACCAAGTCAAAGCCGCCGTTATTATATCTTTGAACGAGAGCATCAACACGGCGCTGGAGACCGCGATCGAAGAGCAAACCGCAAACGGGGATTGGACCAACAACGCCGCCATGCAGCTGGGATGGGGCGGGGCGGGTATATGGTTCAACAAAATTGCCGAACAGAATGGTGCGTTGACGTCCGCCGTTCTTGCGAATCCGCAAATCAGCAAAATGCCAGATGTCATGGAATATATTCGCGATCAAAAGCAAGGGCAGGATTCCAACGTACCTTTCTCGCAAATGTTCACACCCCGCCTTTCTTCGGGCGACGTGGTAACCTTCCGGACGCCCGAAGAACGTGAAGTGGCCATCATCCTGAATCAGGCTTTCAAATATTGGGGTATGAGCACCGGAGGCGCAAATTATCAAGGCAGCCCTGAAACAGCGAACGCAGGAAGCTCCGGTAACATTATCATCGACATCATGAACGTGTTCATGGGCACGCGCGGGCTGTTCGATATGTGCGCCAACACCGATATTCACCCGCTGGCCCAACTTTCGGCCATAGGTAAAGCCGCTATCGAACACTCCATCATGGCTTTCGGCGGCGCGATGTTCTTCGGTCTTACAGGCGGCGGTGCATCTTTGATGCAAGAACACAACTTCGCGCAAGCCTTCGGCGCAATCTCACAATTCTTTATGACCTTTGCGGGTCTTGGTTTGATCGTCGGATTCTTGCTTTATTACATTCTGCCTTTCCTACCGTTTATCTATTTCTTCTTCGCCGTAATGACATGGGTAAAATCCATCTTCGAGGCTATGGTCGGCATGCCGCTTTGGGCACTGGCACACTTGCGCATAGACGGCGAAAGTCTGCCGGGCGATAAGGCGGCCACGGGCTATTTCTACATACTTGAGATATTCTTGCGCCCCATATGCATCCTGATCGGATTCTTGGGCGGGATCATCATATTCACCGCGCTGGTGAAAGTTTTGAATAGTGTATTCTTCCTCGCCATCAGCAATTTGTCGGGGCACGTGATTGAGGGTGAAACGGCCGGCGCAGCAGGTTGCTTTGCGCCACCGGCAGGCGCAGGCACGCCCGCGGCAGCAGGCGGCGTCACGCAAATGGAATTTGCGCGCGGCGTGGTAGATCAATTTTTTTACACACTCGTCTACGCGGTTATCGTTTACATGATGGGCATGCCTTGCTTCAAGATGGTCGACCTTGTGCCCGATAACATCATGCGTTGGCTCGGCGCAGGTGTATCCAGCTTCGGCTCGCAGGACGGCGATCCTGCAGACAACCTCATGACTTATGCAGCCACAGGCGCATCGCTGGCCGGCTCTAGCTTCAAACAAAGCTTGAGCGGTGCCAAATCTGCAGTAGATCAAGAAGCCCAAAGAGGCGCGCAGCAACAACAGCAAAACCAGCCTTTCGATCTTTTATAGTTCTGACGGGGAACAACAAAAAACCCTGCACTTGGCAGGGTTTTTTTATTCTTGCGATTTGCGTTTATTGACCGCGTAGATGGGCCAGCAAAGGTTCGATGCCTCCGCCGCCGCGCTGGATGACGGATGCAAAATCCGCACGCTGCGTTTGCGACATGCTCACACCTTCGACGATAATGTCGACGACTTTGTAAGATCCGCCTTTGTTGCGCACGCGCCAGTCAACCTGCACTTGAGGGCCGTCTGGCGGGATGATGAACGACGTCACCATCGTGTCTTTGCCTTCGGGGCGCGAGCTTTTCACTTCAAATTTCTGGCCTTTGTAATCGGAGAAGCGTTTGGAATAAACGCGCACGATCATTTGGTTGAACAGCTTTGTGTATTCGGCCTGTTGTGCGGGCGTCGCCGATTTCCAGTTATTCCCGATCGCGAAACGGCCGATCGTATTCATATCAAAGCTTTCGTTCAAAAGGCTTTTGAATTCCGCCGTTTTGGCCTCCGCGCTCATCGAAGGATTGCCGAGGAAATTAATGCCGCGGTCACCCATAGAGGAGATGAAATTCTTCGCGCCTTCGTTCTGGCCTGCATTGGCCGTGATGAGGGTAACCGAAGCGTCATTGTTCACACGCTCCATGGCCATCGTGCCCGCATGCGCCTGAGCCGCGAACATCAAACCGATTGCGGCGACGCCGCTCAAGGCAAATAATTTGAATTTGGTCGTCATCTGTTTTCCTTTTCTTGGGCTTGCTTTGCTTGTTTCGCATCAAAGGGCCTGTGGATTTATTATACCATCAGGCCCCCCGATATTAAAGTTCACCGCTCACAGGGCCGCGATTGCGGCGCCATTGTGGCTTTTAGTTGTCGTAGTCGGGAATCTCCGGACCAGCAGACATGGACGGATCCATGTCATTGACCAGCGCCTGACGACGTTGATAGTACGCGCTGCGGATAGCGGCGTAGTAATCGAACGAGTTGGTGCGCAGGTCATCCACGAGGTCAAGCAATTCTTCACGCTCGGACAGAACGGTCACACCGATACGTGTGTAGTGCAGCCATTCGAGGTCGTGGTTGAACATGTAAATACGTACCGGGTCAGCAAACGTATCGACGAGCATACCCGTTCCATCGCGAACCGTGGAAGGTCCGAGCAACGGGATGATCATGTAAGGACCGTTGCCCACGCCCCATGTGGCCAGCGTTTGGCCGAAATCTTCGGGCTCGTACGGAATGCCGCCCATATCGGCGACGTCGAACAGACCACCGACGCCGAGCAGCGTGTTGATGAACAAACGGCCCGTGGCGTTGGCCAGACCGTCAAGGTCACCCTGCAGCAATTGGTTTGCCATGATGATCGGCGATTTCAGGTTGCGCAGGAAATTCTTTACGCCCGTGCGGACGGGTTTGGGCGCGACATAGCGGTAGCCGCGTGCGACGGGTTCCAGAACCGCCTTGTCGATGGCTTCGTTGACCGCGAAGACCGCGCGGTTGCCGCCTTCGAACGGATCGCTGATTTGCTCATCGCCCACATATTGAGCTTGGCCTTCGCCTGCGCCCGTGCTCGCACAACCGCTTGCCATGAGCAAAACCGCGGCTGCTGCCAGAACGGACAAAAATCTTGTTTTGGATACGCTTTTCATCTCTCTAAAAAATCCCCATCGAACTTAAAAATCGGTTTAGCCCTGTGTACAAGAATATCAAATATCTGTTTACAGGCGATTAACCATATTACGAATTCTATCTATTATTCTGAAAAATAACACTTTTTTCAGTTTTACTGCCAGAATACTCGAAACATACACGCGCTATTTGCCAAATCAACGGCAAAACCGCATTTTGAATAAATCATCCATCCTCTGTTGTAAGAATGACACTAACCCCCATAGTCAGGGCTATCAGGGGCGGGAACCACGCTGCCAAAAGCACGGGAATCTGGTCGGATGCCCCAAGGGCTTTTAAAAAGCTTGTGGCAAAGAACACGAGGAAACCGATTACCACCCCGCCGCCGATCATCAAAGCCGTGGAATTTGTGCGCACCAGTTTCAGGGAAACCGTCGCCGCCAGAATGATCATGGCCGCGAACAAGAGCGGCTGGGCCAGTAGCGTGTGGTAGTGGATGCGCAATGTACGGGAATCAAAGCCCGTTGCCTCCATGGTGCGGATATAGGCGGGCAGCGTCCAGAACGGGGTTTGTTCGGGGGTGGAGAAACTGTCCTCGATTTCCGTGATGGTCAGGTCCGTAGGAAGCGTTTCGAACTGTTTCTTTTCAGGCCCCGCGCCAGATCTGTTCACCACAAGGTTTTTAAATATCCACTCACCGGGTTCAAGATCTGCCGTACTTGAATCGATCCTGCGCACAAAATCACCCTGCTTGTCGAAATAGAAAACGCTGACCCCGTTCAATTTCCATTCAGGCATTTTGACGCGGTCAGCGTGTAGGATAATGCCGCCGTCATCGGTTTTCTGGCGCAACCAAAGTCCCTGTTCGCCCACCGAAACCGTGTTTTCTTTGGCCTGCAGATATTCGGTTTCCATGACCTGATAACGCGATATCAAAACCGCAGAAATGGGATTTATAACCGTGATGTGGATGACGCCTATCAAAAGCGCAACAAAAACGATGGGACCCAAGAACCGCCACACCGACATCCCTGCCGCGCGGATAATGACAAGTTCTTGCCTGCGCGCCAGAAGCCAGAAGGTATAAAGCGCGGAAAACAAGATCGCGAAAGGCAAAACGATCTGCCCTACATCGGGCAGTTTCAACAACCCCATCTGCAGCACGAGCGACAAAGGAACATTATCGAATTTCGCGGCCCGGCGCAGCAATTCCACCGTGTCGAACAGGTAAACTATGGCCAGCAATGCTGCAAGAATCTGCAAAAAAGATATAGTGTAGCGAAATGCCAAATAACGGCTGATGGTCGAAGGAAAATAACGGCTCATCTTTAGAAAACCCCCGCCAGTTTGCGTTTGAGCTTCAGGCGGAATTTCTCTGACTTGTCGCTTAAAAGATAGATCGCGCAAAGCATCGGTACGAAGGTCAGCGCATACATCAAAACCAATCCGACCGTTCCTTCTTTCGCAAGGTTATAGGACACCAGATAAAGCCCCTGCAACACAATGATGCTGGCCGCGGCCGCTGTGATGCGAAGGCTCAAACCCCTGCGATCCGCCGCACCAAGCAACAAACAACATAGCGATACCGCGGTGAAAGTGATCGCCAGAAAAGGGCTGACCACGCGCCTGTGCGCTTCGATCTTGAAATCATGCAGGGCTTTGGGATTGCCCCGCACCTGTTTGTCCGGATTAAGCAGTTCTATGAACGTGCGCTCGTCGGGCTCGCGCCAGCGTTGGCGCACAGGCCCCGCTTCGGGAAGGTCGAGCGAATAACGATCGAAATCCAGCCTGTTCAACGCCCCCGTTGCGGGGTCGAATTCCTGTCTAGAGCCGTCATACACAATAACCTGCTGGCCTTCTTTGTCGCTCACGATAACGCCGCGTTTAGCCATTACGGTCACGGGGAATTTCAAGTCCTTGCGGGAATCGTGGATCATCAACCCTTGCAATTCGCCTTCCTTGCCGCGCTTGTGGATGTACACGGTAAGGTCTTTACCGATGGCGTTGAACACGCCTTCCTTAAGCAACATGTTGGAATATTGCGCCTTGATGGTCACGCGCATGGTCTGCATTTTCGAAAGCGATACAGGCGCGATCCAAGCTGTAATCAGGAATATGATCGAGGTCGTGACTATTGCGATGGAAAAAGCGGGACGCGAAAGCCGCATCGGCGAAAAACCCGTGGCCCGCATCACAGAAATTTCAGAATCCGCAGACATACGGTTGTAAATGAACACGGTAGAAATCATCAGTGCAATCGGCAGGATTACTTCGAAAAAGCGCGGCATGGCCAGAAACGTCAGAACGATGAAGGAAAAACTGGATGCGCCGGAGTTTATGATAAGCTCCAAAAACCGCAACGACTGCGTGAGCATGATGACGCAAGCGAGCGAAAGGGCGGTGAAAGCCCCCGCCCACAACAAATTGCGCATCAGATAGCGGTCGAAAACCATGGAAACGCTCACATCACCTATGGGCAAAGCCCCAAAAATATTTATGATATTGTCTTAGACGCATATTGCGTTTTCGTCCATCCACCCGCCAGCTAAAACATTAGAAAAGATAGTATTATGAGCACGCCCGTTTCCCTTTCTTTCGCCAAAACCGCCAAATCCAAAGCCGATACCGCCGTTGTGTTCGCCGCCGAAGGCAAATTGCTCCCCGCAACCGCTGCTTTGGACAAAAAATCGGGGGGATTGATCTCTTCGGCCATCGATATGCGTGAAAACTTCAAGGGCCGTGCAGGCGACGCCGTTTCCGTTATCCTGCCCAAGGGCACAGGTTTCAAACAGGCGTTGGTCATAGGGTTGGGCGATCCGGCCAAACTGGATGCACTCGCGTACGAGAATGCGGGCGGACGTACCGTGGCGGCCCTCAAAACCATTTCCGCCGTGAGCGCAGCCGTTCTTTTTGATGCCCCCAAAGGCAAGGTAGAAGCTGCTGAGGCGGCCGCCGCGTTCGCATCGGGAATGCATCTGCGCGATTATAATTTCGACAAGTACAAAACAGGAAAAGTAAAAGCCAAATCCGGGGACGCGAAAAAAAAAGAAGAAGCCCGCAAATTAAAAGATGTCACGCTTGTCACCTCGGCTTCCGCTAACGCCGGCAAAACGTATAATGAATATAAAGCCATGGCGGACGGCGTATTGTTTGCGCGTGATCTCGTATCCGAAGCGCCTAACGTTCTGTACCCTGCCAGCTACGCGAACATACTCCAGAAAGATTTGAAAAAAATCGGCGTACAGGTCGAGGTCTTTGATGAAAAGAAAATGGCCCAACTGGGTTTCGAGGCGCATCTCGCCGTGGGTATGGGATCCATCCGTACGCCGCGCGTCGTTATCATGCGCTGGAACGGGCTGAAAGGTAGCAAGGACGCCCCACTCGCGTTTGTCGGGAAGGGCGTAACGTTTGACACGGGCGGTATCTCCATCAAGCCGGCCGCAGGCATGGAAGAAATGAAATTCGACATGGGCGGTTCTGCTGCTGTGGTCGGATTGATGTACGCTCTCGCCGCATCCAAGGCGAAAGTGAATGTCGTCGGCATCGTCGGATTGGCGGAAAACATGCCGTCTGACCGCTCCTACAGACCCGGCGACATCATCGGCTCCATGGCCGGAAAAACCATTGAAGTCCTGAACACCGACGCCGAAGGCCGTCTTGTTCTTTGCGATGCGCTCACCTACGTACAAAAGACATATAAACCGAAAATGATCGTCGACCTCGCCACCTTAACGGGTGCGATAATGGTCGCGCTGGGCTACGAATATGCAGGCGCATTCGTCAACAATGACAAGCTCTGGGGCCAACTCGAAAAGGCGTCCAAAGATACAGGCGAAAAATTATGGCGTATGCCGCTCGATGAGTCATACCGCAACGAAATGAAAGGTACAGCCACCGACCTGCAGAATCTCGGCAATGTCGGACGCTATGGCGGTGCCTGTTCCGCAGCGGGCTTCCTGGAACATTTCATCGAAGGCGACACACCGTGGGCGCACCTCGATATCGCGGGTACGGCTTGGTGGAAATCCGACAAAGCCCTTACACCCAAAGGCGCGACGGCATTCGGCGTACGTCTTTTGTATCGTCTGGTCACGGACAACTACGCAAAATGACCGAAATCCGTTTCTATCATTTGATCACCCAGTCTCTGGAACAGGCTTTGCCGTCCATCGTGAACAAAGGCTTGGGCGCGGGTCACAAATCCGTCGTACGTTTTGCAAACGACAAGGAAGTAGCTGCGTTCAACGAACATTTTTGGACGTACAATCCCGAGTCCTTCCTGCCCCACGGATCCAAATCCGACGCGCACGCCGAATCACAACCCGTATATCTGACGGCGGCGAACGAAAACCCCAACGGCGCAAACATGCTGGTCCTGTGCAATCAAACCGAAATGCCCGCAAATCTTGCAGACTTTACGCTGTGCTGTGATTTTCTGGACGGCAAGGACGAAGAAGCCGTGCACGCCGCGCGGGCGCGCTGGAAATCCTACAAGGATGCAGGCCATGCGGTCACGTATTGGCAACAAACCGATACAGGCGGCTGGGAACAAAAAGCTTAGAGATTATCAGCGGCTTTCGCAGGCTCTGCAGCTTTGCCATCTACGGGAGCGGCCGCATCTGTAGCTTCAGCAGGTGCTGCGGCGGGAGGCGGCGCCAGTTCGGCTTCCTCGGCGGAAATCTCACCCGTGGAAGGCAGACCCTTCGGCGAATCCGCTTGCAAACGCAACCATGCAAGGAGGGCCGCACGGTCTTCGGGTTTTTTCAAACCCGCGTAGCTCATCTTTGTATTTTTGGCATATGCCTTGGGCTTCCAGAGAAATTTGTTCATCTCGACATAGGTCCATGTCGGACCGCCGGTTTCCATGAGAGCGCCCGAATAGGCAAATCCCGGTCTGTGATCTTTCGGTCCGCCGACAACACCCCAGAGATTCGGGCCGACGCCATCGGGTCCGCCTTTGGTGAAGGTATGGCACGCACCGCAGGCTTTGGCGATTTTTTCGCCCTTGGCGGCATCCGCTGCGGCGATCAGTGCGAGAATCGGTTGGGCACCAGCGGGGGCGCCGCCAGCGGCAACAGGTTCCATCGCTTCGATGGCGAATGCGTTCTCTGCAAGCGGATGCGGATGAACCAGTTGCTTGGCGATGAAACCGCCCAGCATGGCAACAATGCCCGCTACCAAAACCGCTGCAAAAATCTTGTTAAAATCCATAAGGACCCCTTGTTAACTACCGCTTTGCCGTGTCGATTGCCTTGCAAATGCGCGGGCTTTCGCCCTATATCGAATGACCGTACTACGGTGTAAATTCAGTAAGCATAAAAATCAAGGCCCCAGAATGACCTTAACCAAAGAAAACACTAACAAAATTTCCTTTCAGGGCGCACCTGGTGCCTATTCCGATCTCGCCTGCCGCGAAGTATTTCCGAAAATGGAAACCCTGCCCTGCGACACCTTCGAGGAGGCCTTCGCCGCCGTGCAGACGGGCGCGGCCGACCTCGCCATGATTCCCGTGGACAATTCCCTGGCGGGCCGCGTGGCCGATGTCCACCATTTGATGCCCAAAAGCGGCCTTTCGATCATTAACGAACACTTCCTGAAAATCGAACACGCGCTGCTCGGCGTTAAGGGTTCCAAAATTGAAACCCTTAAACACGTCCATTCGCACCTCCATGCCCTGCCCCAATGTCGCAAGGTCATCAAGGAACTGGGCCTGAAACCCCATGTCCATGCAGACACGGCCGGCGCGGCCGAAGAAGTTTCGCAAAAGAACGACAAAGAGCATGGGGCGATTGCATCCACACTCGCCGCAAAAATCTACGGTCTCGACGTTTTGCGCGCCGACGTGCAGGACGCGGACCACAACACAACGCGTTTCGTGGTTTTGTCCAAACAGCCTGTTGTCCCTAAATTCGATGAAAAACAAACCTACATCACAAGTTTCATCTTTTCGGTCCGCAACATTCCCGCCGCGCTTTACAAAGCCATGGGCGGGTTCGCGACGAACAACGTCAACATGGTGAAACTGGAATCCTACGTGAACCCGCAATTCCAGGTCGCGCAATTCTATGTCGATGTAATCGGGCATCCGGAACAGCGTCCGTTGCAACTGGCCATGGAAGAATTGGGCTTTTTCGCCAAACAAGTGACGATTTTGGGCTCTTACGCCGCTCATCCGCACCGCTTTAAATAGGCCTTTGAATTATCTGCGTTTCTTGTGTTATTCTGGTTTCGGATTGAACGGGGAGAATTTTTTCACATGGCCATGTCGCACGCACAACTTGCAGCAAAACTTTTGAAGGACGCTGCCGCGTTCTTCAAAACCATAGGCACGCAAAACCCGCCCCTGAAAATCCAGATGGACGAAAATGCTGCGGTCTTTGAACAGGTCGCCGAATTGGTGGAAAAGAATCCCACCGGCATTATCGAGGAATAGTGATTATTGGGCGCCGAGCAGATAGCTCGCCGCGAATCCGCCCACCACACACAAAACCATCACGCCGATCATCATGACTTTGCGTATATCCGGTTTGCCGCGGTTGCCGAAAACCTTGAAGGTTTGATCCACGGAACGGTTTTTCCGCGGATCGAAAAATTTCTTTTTCACTTCGATTTTGTGGAATTTACGGCTGTCATACAGGCTCTGCGCCTCGCTCAAGGCCGTTTGCACGTCCTCTGACGTTGCGTGTTTCTTCCAGACAATGTCACCCTTTTGCTTTTCGAGCGGTCGCTCGAAGGTGTAGATCGTGTATTCCGTGCCCTGCGGCTGGGTCTGTGCATGATTCATGGTCAAACCTCTTAATGATTTTAAAACGCTCTGAAGCGAACGTCTTGCCTCTACGGTGCCCTCGAAAGGTTAACAAAAACTTAACGTGGCGCAGATGAGGTTTTTCTTATGTTTTAAGGCCCTGCTTTCTTGAGATTTGAATCCCGCACAGGTACAATGGCCATAACGATTCCCGCCGCACCCTTCCCTTGGGAATTATTCGTTTCCGCACAAAGCATTTCGAGTACCGATTCACATGGCCCGCAGATACAAAGTCAAACGCACCCCCAAATCTCCGATGGCGCGGATTTTCCCTGATCCAGTTCAGGCTTTTGTCGCGCGCCGAATAGTCGACGCCACGGGAATTTTCTTCCTGCTGTGCGGGGGATTTGTGCTTCTGGCGCTCGCCTCCTATAACCGCGCCGATCCTTCTATCAACACGGCAGGCAGTGATTCGCAATCCATCGCAAACTGGATGGGATTAAAAGGCGCATCGCTCGCCGATCTGCTTTTGCAGACCATCGGGCTTGGCGGATTGGTGTTCGCAGGAACATTGATCGTATGGGGCGGAAGTATGCTCGCACGCAGAACGATCGGCCCGATGTGGTTGCGTTTCGCCGCCATGTTGTTCGCATCCGTCACCGCCGCCGCCGCCTTCGCGCGCGTGCCCTCCGGCGGTTGGCTTGCGCAATCTCAAATGGGCGGTTCGGGCGGCATGAAAATTCTGCAATCCACCAGCGATATGTTCGGCGGAGGGGGTTTTGCCGTGATGTCGGGCTTTTGGGCATGTGTAACGGCGGTGCTGGTCTGCGTCGCCTTCGCCGTAAGCTGGTCCGACCTGAAATGGGTCGGCGCTTTGCTTGTCAATCTTGTGATGGCAGTGGGTTATTTCCTTTACGATACCGCAGCATCTTTCGTGAACTGGGTGCGTCATTACGCCGATTCCGACTATGTCGCGGAAAAGCCTAAAGTGCGCAAACCCATTATCCCGCCGATGGAATCCGATGAAGATGACGGCGAAATCATTCTCGAATCCGAAGACGACGAGGGTGAGGAAGAAGACGAGGAATCCGAAGAAGAGGATGATGAAGAAGTCTCGGACGAAGAAGATGAAGAGGAAGAAGACGAGGAATCCGAAGAAGAGGATGACGAAAACGGCGAAGATTCCCTAGGAAATATCAAGATCAACAAGGCCAAAGGCATCATCAAAGCCACAGGTAAAACGAAGCAAAAGAAATTCCAACTGTTCGACGGTGGTGAATGGGAATTGCCAACGCTAGACTTACTCGGCGAAATCGATGAAGAACGCGCCTTGCAAAAAGTGGATGAAAAAGTCCTCAAGATGAACGCGGAACTGCTTTCCAACGTCCTGAAAGATTACAACGTCAAAGGTGATATCAAATCGATCAATCCCGGCCCTGTTGTAACATTGTACGAACTCGAACCAGCACCAGGCACGAAATCATCGCGCGTGATAGGCCTCGCCGATGACATCGCGCGCTCCATGTCAGCGACCTCCGTGCGCGCCGCGGTTGTTCCGGGACGCAACGTCATAGGTATCGAGCTTCCTAATAAGATACGCCAGACAGTGTATTTGCGCGAAATGCTCGGCACGCGCGACTACGAAAAAACCAACGCGAAATTGCCTCTCGTTCTCGGCAAGGACATAGGCGGACAGCCGATCATCGCGGACTTGTCCCGCATGCCCCACTTGCTCGTCGCGGGTACGACGGGTTCGGGTAAATCTGTCGCCGTCAACACGATGATCTTGTCATTGCTCTACAAACTGCCGCCCGAAAAATGCCGCTTTATCATGATCGACCCGAAGATGCTCGAACTATCAGTCTACGATGATATTCCGCATCTTCTCTCGCCCGTTGTCACCGAACCCGGCAAGGCTGTGGTCGCGCTCAAATGGACTGTCAACGAGATGGAAGACCGCTACCGCGCCATGTCAAAACTCGGCGTCAGAAACATCGACGGTTACAACCAGCGCCTCGCCGAAGCCCGCAAAAAAGGTGAAGTCCTTATGCGTAAAGTGCAGACAGGCTTTGACCCTGAAACAGGCAAGCCCGTTTACGAAGAACAACCGCTCGATCTTACCGACCTTCCCTACATCGTCGTCATCGTCGACGAATTTGCAGACCTGATGCTGGTCGCAGGAAAAGACGTCGAGAGCGCGATCCAGCGCCTTGCACAGATGGCGCGCGCCGCCGGTATTCACTTGATCATGGCTACACAGCGTCCTTCCGTAGACGTCATCACGGGCGTTATCAAAGCAAACTTCCCGACACGTATTTCTTTCGCCGTATCGTCAAAAATCGATTCCCGCACCATTTTGAACGAAGGCGGCGCGGAACAATTGCTAGGCCAAGGGGATATGCTCTACATGGCGCCGGGCGGCAAGATCACGCGCGTTCACGGACCTTTTGCGGCCGATGCCGATGTCGAGAACGTAGTGAATTTCCTGAAATCGCAGGCCGAGCCCGTTTATATCGAAGACATCACCGACGGTGAGTTCGGTGAGGGCGGCGAAGGCGGCGGTGGCGGCGGTGAAAACTGTGACGAGCTTTACGACGAAGCCGTTGCACTGGTCGCACGCGAGCAAAAAGCATCGACCAGTTTTATACAGCGCCATCTGCAGATCGGTTACAACCGCGCCGCGCGCATCATCGAAGAGATGGAAAAACAGGGCGTGGTAGGCAAATCCAACCATGTCGGCAAGCGTGAAGTGCTGGTCGGACAGCGCTGATCAGTGCTTGGTTTGCTTGCTCTTCTGAGGTTCCGACGCTTGGGCTTTAACCTCTAAATCCAGATCAAGATCGTCGAAAGACTCGTCATAGACGATATCGTCGTGATCTTCCAGCAAGCCTTCCTTGGCCAACAGATCGGCGTTTTCGGTAAGCCATGATTGCGACAACTGATTGCCGAGATCTGCCGCATCATTGAAGAGCGCGAGTGCCTTTTTACGATCGCGCGCTACGCCGCCTAAACCTTCGTAATAGATACAACCGAGATTATGCTGCGCATCAGATTTGAATCCGTCGTCATCGGGACCGATATAAACATCGAGAGCCTTTTGATAGTAGATCATGGATTCTTTGTAGTTCTGGGCAATCTTGTTGCCAAACCCGTTGTAGTGCAAAAGGCCAAGCATAGTATAACCACCGATGTAATTGCTTTCGGCGGCTTCCAAAGCATATTTGTGCACAAGATCAAACCATTCTTCGGGTGCATATCCGCCGCCATCAATCGTGTAGGAAATCTGGTCCAGATAAAAGTTGGAAAGATTGTAAACGGCCTTGGGATTTTTCGTAGACGCCATGGCTTCCAAAATTTCGAGAGCCTTATCTTTGTTAATGAGTTCTTCTGGCACGCCCAGCGTTGCACCACGAAGGGCGTCGCTTAGAACAAGACCCGCTTCGGAGTTTCCACCCTTATAGCCACGATTCAAATGGCCGAGCGCATTTTTCATGGGGATATTATATTTGTCACCATCATAGAGCGCGATGACCCCGATAACATAATCAAGATCGGCGTGCGGTGCGGTTTTCAATGCAGCCAGCGCTTGTTTTAAAATTTCTTTTTGTCGGGAATAAAAATCTTCCAGTGTAACGGTTTTATCCCGTATCAAGGCTAGATAGCTTTCAAATAGTGCGTGATTTTCTAACATTTTTAATATCTCTGACTATATTATTTCGGGTTATAATCTACATTAAGACCTTAAATCTACAGAATAATGACGGGATAAAGCAAACCATGGAAGTTATAGGCATAGGCCTCGCCAATATCGACCTGATCGCCTACGTGAAAGACGATTTTCTGAGCCGTCACAAAATCCCCAAGGCGCACACAAAAAAGATGGATGTTTTGTCCTTTGCCCGCATGCGCGCGGAGCTGGAACGCTATGACGCCATCCCCGGCGGATGCGCGGCCAACACGATGTGCGGCATGGCGGCCTATGGCGTCCATACGCGTTTTTTCGGCAAGATCGGCGAGGATTCCTTTGAATCTCTCTACCGTTCCTCGTTTACGGAATACGATGTGGCCTATGATGTTACGGCGGGAAAACAGGAATCATCGCAATGCGCTGTGTTGATCACGCCTGATGGTGAAAGATCATTTGCCTATATGCATGGCGCGAGTTTCGATTTAACGCCCGCTGACATCGGCAAGGACGCCCTGCAGCAGGCAACCGTGATTTATATCGAAGATTATATATTTGAATTCGGTACGGACAGCGATGTCGCCAGAATGGTGGTTGAGTCCGCGCAGGCCAACAAAACCTTGCTTGCCTTGAAAATTCAGGACCGTGATTTCAGCAAAAAATATGGACAAAAAATCAAGGCACTGGTCGATGCGGGGATTTTGAATATGATCGTCGGCAATCATGAAAACCTGCCGTGGCTTACGGATACAACCAATACCAACGACACCGTAACTGCCTTTTCCGCGTGGAAATGCGACACGATTCTCACCGTCAATGCGGCAGGTGCCTATTTCATTTCCAAGGGCGACGTGTATCACCACCCCGTTTCCCAAGTGGTGGAAAACCCGAAAAACACGGCCGGCGCAGGCGACCAGTTTTTCGCGGGCTTTCTGATCGGCAGACTGGACCAGAAACCCGTTCCCGAATGCATGGCCTTTGCCGAAAACTGCGCGCGCAGCATTCTGAACCACGATACGGTGCGTCCACCGTTGGTAAACCGCCATTCCATTCGCTTTTAAAGATTAATGTTGGTGGACTAAGTCCACATTTTTTTCACGGCGAATGGGGACCAACATTAACGCTTCACCTTTTCGCCTTTATTCGGGCAAGATTTCTGCGTATCAATAATAATATGAAACACATATTTTTAGCACTGACTGCAGTCGCGCTTTTTTGCGCATTCCCCGCCCGCGCCGAGATCAAGGATCCCGAGATCGACAAGGCGGAGGCCTATCTCAACAACCTTCACACCGCGACGGCGGATTTCATCCAGACCTCTACGTTGGGCTCGCGCCTGTCGGGCAAATTCTATCTCGACCGCCCCGGCAAGATGCGCTTCGATTACAACGAAGTGAAAGACTTCATCGTAGCCGACGGCGTGTTCGTGTATTTCTATGATTCCCAGCTCGGCGAACAATCCAACGCGCCTATCGGCCAGACATTAGCGGACTTTTTGCTGCGCGAGGATTTGACCTTGCAGGGCGATTTGAACGTCGTCAAAATCTTCAAAAAAGACGGACTTGTTTCCATCACGGTAGTGCAGGATGACGAGCCGCAAGCGGGACAGGTGGAACTGGTCTTCACCGAAGTGCCGTATGCTTTGTCGCGCTGGAAAGTGACGGACGCGCAGAACGAACAAACCGAGGTCATCCTGAAAAACATGAAAACGGGTATGGATCTGGACAATGATCTGTTCGGCTACAAAGACCCCAAAGGCCGCAAGGCAGTGAACGACTAAACATGTTCGATGGCCCTCTAGAAACGCTTGTGAGACAGTTGGCAGCCCTTCCGGGCCTCGGCAGCCGCTCGGCAAAGCGCATCGCGCTGCACCTCCTCAGCGCCAAGGGAACCAAGCTGGATGCGCTCATGCGTGCACTCACCGAAGCCGCGCGTGAAATTGTCACCTGTAACACCTGCGGCAATCTGGATTCATCCGATCCCTGCCGCGTCTGTCAGGACAAATCCCGCGACAAAAGCATTTTGTGCGTGGTGGGCGGCATCGCGGATTTATGGGCCGTGGAACGCACTAATTCCTTCAAGGGCCAATATCACGTTCTAGGCGGAGTTCTTTCCGCGCTCGACGGCGTGGGGCCAGACCAACTGACGATAGACCAGCTTTTAACCCGCCTGCGCGCGGGCGGCATCCGCGAGGTTATCCTAGCCCTCTCCGCCACCGTGGACGGCCAGACGACCGCCCACTATCTGATGGACCATATGCAGGGCATGGATATTCACGTGACGCGACTCGCCCACGGCGTGCCTGTCGGCGGCGCGCTGGAATTCCTCGATGACGGCACCATCGCCACCGCAATGAAATCCCGCGCGAGCCTTTAGGGCTTATTCCTTCTCCGAAATATAAACCGTACAATCCGATGCAAAGCGCAGCACGGCAAGATGCGTGTAATGCGGGCCTTTGACTTCGCCGCCCGTTACGGCGAAATCGTAATATACGCCTTCGGGGAAATAATGGTCGGTGTTCGCGGCCGTAACGGCGCTGTTCCCGAATTTCAGATAGACTGGGCCGGTGGCGTAAACGCTCACGACCTGTGTTTCGGCGTTGAACGCGGTCGAGTTACGCGCCGATGATGCGGTGGCGGCAATCGTGTGCGCGCCGCCCGTGCCGCGCAAGCGCAGAGCGGGAATGGGGTTGTTGTCGGCGTCTTTGGGCAAAAGGGTGGGCATGTTTAACTCCTTGTTTGGACATGAAAAAACCCGCCGAAAGGCGGGCGCAAAAGTGGTGTTGTTAGAAAGGATAATATTCCTAAATTCTTTTCCTGTCAAGTTCCAAAGCAGGCACTTCGCTCGCGCCCCATGCCATGAAAACCGCCATGCTGGACAATGCCATGACGCCGCAGACGATCGGCGTGAATTCGAGGAACACGCTGAAAATCAAAACCGTACCCGCAATAAAGCCGCAGGTGACGACGAGCGGATCGGTTTTGCGTTGTCCCGCGGTGAGTGCGATATAACCGAGCGGTACGAAGAGCAGAAAGGTCAGAATGGATAGCCCGACCACACCGCTTTCAAGCAACAGCATATCGAAAAAGCTTAAACCCTTGTCGGCAGGCAATGTGCTCAAAAGATACGACATCGCACCTGCGCCGTTGCCGAGCAACCCTGCAGAATCCACCGTGACAGAAGATGACGGATTGAGGCCCGCGCACAAAATCAAACCCGAAGCCGCATATCCGCACAAAACGAGAAGCGCGGGACGCGTCATGCCGGAATCCGCGGCGTGGGAGCGGAGCACAAACGCCATCATGCAAAAAGACAGAAACAGCAGGAATCCTTGGCTCCATTCAAACACGCGGGGATCGTTGAAAAAGCTGGCTTCAATACTGCTTTGGGGGAAGCGTCCGAAGAATGCATCAAGCGTGGAGGAAAACGCATCGAGCGTGGGCGCATCCGCCGGAAACGCCGCACAAAATACCTGCCACAGCGCAAACGAAATTCCCGCAAGGATAAACAAAACGAACGAACCGCCGAACGCGCCTTCGAGGAGCATGCGGCGCGTGGATTCCTGTTTTTCACGCAAACTATTGATGATCTTCTGCGCAAGATAACCTGACACTTGTCGTGTTTCCAAAGGCTCCGTCAGCGACATCAAGCGCAACATCATGATGAGCGACCAGAACACGGCAAGGAAGCCGAAAACCCAATCGGCATCCGCACCCGCATAACCGCGCCACGCAAGCAGGAACACGCTGAAAAATCCAGCGATCAGGGCACCGGAATAGCCGGCTCTTTTAATCATGGAATTTTTCTTTCCGCTTCCACCAACTGGCTCAAGCGGAACTCGGCAGGCATGGCATAAACGGGCGATACGGCGGCGGGGCCTTGCTGCAAACGCAGCGCGATTTTATGGGCTTGTACCGCCGCTTCTGCGCGGCCCGATGCGCGGAGCATCTGAGACAGCACGCGCCAGTTTTGATGGTTGGCTGGATTGAGACGCACGGAGGCCAGTGCAGCCGCGGCGGCATCTTCGGAACGATTGAGTGAAGAAGCTTCGACAGCGGCGGCCATGTAGGCAGCGGATTTGGCTTGGGGGCTTTTCACCATACAAAAGACAAGACCGAGCGCACAGGAAAACGTCGCTAAAAAGAAAGCGCAGAAGGCAATTTTGTTTCCGGTTTTCGAAGCCATGCGGTCTGACCTTTTATGCCGTCTTGCGCGGCGGTTTTTATTTTGAGGACGGAATCACAAAAGCAAAAGATTAACGCGCTGACCAGTGGTCAAAACGCTGAAAACGCGCCGATGCAGGCGGCTGTAGGAAACATCGCTGTGGATGATTTTTGGAAGGATGAAGTCAGGCTGAAAAATCAGCCTGCGTGGCGCGTGCCTTGGCCTTTGATTCGGCTGACACGGTTGAAATCGAGCTGACCGCTCGGCAGGTGCACGAGGCTGACATCGATATGCAGATCCGTGATTCCGTTCGAGGTGATATCGCCCTGCTCGTCCAGTGCGGCGGAGAAACGTTTCGCGGCGTCGATGGATTCTGTTTCGGTCTGCGGACGTTGCAGCAAAAGTGCATATTCGTTTTCGCGGGTCTGGCCCAGAATGTCGGATTGGCGGCGTAGACGCACGAGCGTTTGTGCGAGTTTGGAGACCGCATATTCGGCAGCATATTTGCCGTCATCGAGTTTGATCGCATCGTAATTCGGGATGCTGATGAACAGGACATGGGCGTTTTCTGCATAACGCGATACGCGGTCGATGGCGGAGCGGAACAACTGGTTGAAGGCGGATTTGGAAATCACGCCGCCACGGCTGGGAAAATCGATATTCTCATCACCGATGCGGTTTACCAGAATACTCATCCGTTCCATGTTGGCAAGACTTGCCGATAAGGCCTGAGGGTCCATCGGTTTGGCCAGAACATCGTTGCATCCTGCCTCGATGGCGGCACGTTGATCGCCCTCTGCCGTCATCATGACCAGGTATGGATAGGTATGAACGGCTTTGCGGATATGGAAGATAATCGCCTTAGGATCATTCAAAGGCGACGGATCGAAATACACAGCATCGATCTGTTTCGTGTCCATTTCTTCAAGGCCGTCGTTTTTGATAGATTTTTCAATTACTTCATAACCTGCGGCGCGTATCTTGCTGGCCAGCAGGGACGAAAACATCGTGTCGCGATCGATAATCAGAACTTTCATGAGATGCTACAGCCTTGAAAAATGGGAAGGATTCGTTGTCCGGTCTTTATTGTGCCCCCCGAAAGGTAAAAAAGAAATAAAAGAATGGGAAATATGCGTTTTCCCACCGCTTCAAAGGTGTTTGACAAGCGCATGGCCCAGCGATATAAACGGCCCACCTTTTTCAGGGACTTAACCTGAAAAATCCCCTTCGTGCCCACGTGGTGGAATTGGTAGACGCGCTAGCTTC
>DLGR01000004.1:0-49573 GCA_002482805.1 Micavibrio sp. UBA7689
GGCAGCATGGCCGACAATTTCACGCAATTGCTTGGGACGCGGTTCCTTGATTTCCAATGTCGTGAAATTTTCGGAAAAATCGGCATCGGATTCCAGAACGGAGCCGACATTTTTCGTGGGCGATTCCAAAATCGCCTGATATTTTCCGGCCTTCAAATCGGCCATAAAGCCGTTCAGAAGATGCGTCGCACCGGCATTGCGGGCCGATGTGATGAAATCAGCGGCGCTTTCGATGACTAACACCGAATCGGGGTTTCTGGTCAGTGTGGCGCGCAATTGGTCAAAGGCGGTGTTGATTCTCTGGGGATCGCCCGAAGAAAACATCTCGTCGCTGTCCAGCCAGTAAAAGCGTTTGGAAACGATATCCAAAGGTGTTGTAAGATCAGACTTGCTCGCCTGCATGCCGAGTGTCATGGCGGTAAGACCCACACCCGATTCCCCTGTCAGTAATATGCTGTTCGCGTTTTTACGCATCAGGATATCGGCCATGGTTTTCAGTTCGGCATCGCGGCCTTTCAGAACGAAGCCATCATGGCGTTCGAGATATTCATTGCCGCGGACAAGAGGAGAACCGTGAGGAGTTCCGGACATATTAGACAAACCTTCCCTGTATAATTTTTTTATATTTTTTATATTTTTGATGGGCGGGTCAGCGCCGGTGTCGGTTCCGGCACTGACCCATAGTGGTTAGGAATGTTTGAGGCCGAACATCTCTGCAGCTGCGCCTGCACCGGGAGCTTTCTTGTCCTTGTCTTTGTCGGCTTCGACACCGGCAACTTCGGCAATGTGCTCGGCAACAACTTCGGCAGAGACGGACTGGCCGGATTCGATGGCCTGACCCAATTCGCGCGAGGCATCGCCCATCTTGTCGAGGTTCTGGCGGATATCCTTCATCGCATCACGGGTTAGCTCGATGGCGCTTCTTTGCGCTTCGCTGAACTGGCCCAATGTGTCGAGGGCGGTCAAAAGCTCGCTGTTTACATCCGCTTTCCGGTTGGCGTTGTTGATGACTTCTTTCATCAACGTGCTTTGCGTCATGCGGCCCATCCGTTGCATGGTGTCTTTCGCGCTTTCGCTTGATTGAACCAGAGCAGCCGAACCGATACCAGTCAGAACGGCGGAGAGCTGTCCTGCGATGGTAGCAACGCCCGAGGTGCTGAGCTGGCGCGCGCTACGGATATTCTCGCGGTTTGCGTCGCTCATCGTCTGGACCTGCATTTTTTCGCGTTGCAGTTCTTCCAGAGACTGGCTGGTGTCGATAGAGGCATCGGCCAGGTTGTTGACGAAGTCATTGACCAGCGCCAGTTTCGATTGGCGTGCCAGTTCGACCACACTGCCCTCCGTTCCGGTCGGCTCTACATAAGCTTTACGGATTTCGGTGTTCTTGCCCTCTGCTTCCTTAACAGCTTCATCGACAATGGCATAACCCTGCTGCATGGCGAAGGTCACATCCGAGCTGCGCTGGATCTGGTCTTTCATATCCACGAACTTGCCAAGGGTTGCTTCGGTACGTTCGCGGCTGAACTGCACGAATTTTTGTGCGGTTTCCACGAGGCGTTTCTGGCGGTCCTTGTGTCCATCGGTGGTGATATCGAGCATTTCACGCAACACGGCTTTGTGCTTGGCGACTTCCGGATGGTCAGTGCCGGGGCCGTTTTCCAGCATCGTGGTCGTGTCCTTGATTTTGGTCGCGACTTCCGTGATAGCGGTGCTGCTTTGTGTGTTTTTCAACTGCAGTTCTGCAATCCTCATCTTCGCGGATTCCTTGATACCGCCGAAGCCGAAGAATTTACGCTGGTCCTGAAGATCCGCGATCTCGCTGTTACGCTGGGCGATTTCCGCTTCGTGTGTTCCGACGGAAGTTTCTAGGGCGGCCACTTCTTCTTTGAGTTTTGCTTCCCATTCGCGGTCATTGCGGATTTCCTTGAAGACGTCCAGCGTTTTGCCGGCTTTGCGGAGTTCGTAAACCGAATCCAGAATATCCGTGAGCGGCTTCATGGCGTCTTCGAAGTCCAAAAGCGACGTGTTCATGTCTTTCAGAACCGCCTGCAGTTCCGAGAAGGCTCCCGTTTCGCTCAATGCCATGTTGCGTTCGTTCAAAGCGATACGCTGCTTTTGCATGAACTCTTTGAATACGGTCAAAGCTTCGAGTTTTTGGCGGTTTTCTTCTACGGAAAGATCGGGATCCACCACCAGAGCCTTGACCATGAGGTCACGTTTTTCTTCGGGTGAAAGGCTTTGGTCACCCATGATCTTGTAGAACGGGTTTTCTTTGATTTTCGCAAAGCGTTCGGTATCAACCGCCCTGCTGGTTTCCGGCGTGGTCTTGCGACGGGCGGCACGGACTGCTTCAACATTGAAGTCGGTTGCAACTTCTTTTTGGCGCGACAAAGATCCGGAGGCGGAACCGCCCCCTGTAACATCAGACATTTTATTCTCCCTGTTGGTCGTTTTTTAAGTTTTTTATAAGCTTTTAGCCATACGACATGGCTTTTCGAATGCACGAAAATCTTTCGTTCATTCAAATTCAATTCTCTTATTTTAATGAGGATTGTGTGGGATCAAGATTTATCCAAATAGATCCCGAGGCGCGTGCGCCTTGTGTATTCTCCGACATGACTACTCCCTGTTAGAAGCGATAATTTTTTTATAGTTTGTTAATACCATCTAAACACATCTAAAAAATATTTCAAGAAAAATCGGAATTAACACTTACGATTTCATGTATCTACGCAGAAATCTGCGCAAAATTTTTTACGTTACATGTTTACACACTATGAAATGATGATGATGACATACAGTTTATTATTTACATAACTAATATTAATCTTTATTTTTCTTAGAGAAAAGCGCGAAAAGTGTTATTTTCCTTACTTCAAGAGAATAGTGATGACAAAGACGGGCAAAAATTCACATTTATATATAATTGGCGCGAACGCACAGAATCGCCAAGCCCTCGCTATCGCCTTAACGGTTGCGGCCACGCACACGAATGATCTCCGACGACGATTCTTCCCGCTCGTTTAAAAACATCATTCATTCACCGTTATATAAGGAATTACCATGTCGAAAATATTTATCGATGGTGCCCATGGCACCACGGGTCTTGTCATACAAGGCCTTTTGAAACCGTTTATTAAGGCGGGTTCCATTACCCTCCTCTCTATAGACAATTACAGAAATATCGGACAACGGCTCGAAGCTTTCGGGCAATCCGATCTTTCTGTTATATGCCTTCCCGACGAAGCCGCAAAAGAAGCCGTAGCCTTGGCAAAAACCACGAAGACGCGGATACTCGACGCCTCTTCGGCGCATAGGACCGCCTCTTGGATGACCTATGGCTTTCCGGAATTAAGCCACGGCCAGCCAGATATGATCCGCAATGCGGCCTATGTCACCAATCCCGGATGTTATGCGACGGGCGCGATTGCGATTCTAAAGCCTTTGATAGACAACGCTTTGCTGGATATGCGGCAGGACGTCACCATCATTGGTGCTTCCGGCTACACAGGCGGCGGAAAAAACATGATCGAAAGACATGAAGTGGGCGGGCAAGCCTATGCCATCGAGAATGCTTTGGTGCAATATTCAATGGACGCACGGCATAAGCATGTCAGAGAAATTCATACCTATTCAGGTTTGATCACGGCGCCGACATTTGTGCCACAGGTTTTAAACATTCCGCGCGGGATGATCGTATCAGTGACCTTCAACTCAGAGGCGATGAAAAAATTGCCGGAGGAATTGCACGATGCCTATATGGCCGCCTATCACGTTCCTGGATCTGAGGTGAAAGTGCTGCCATTCCATCCCCCGCAATCGCATGTCGATTTTTCGAGATTTGCACATCTCAACACACCGAGTAGCACAGCTCCCCCGCTTCCAGAACTGGAGATGTCGATTTCCGGATGGGCAGGAAACGGAGAAAGGCAGACAACCGTGAAAGCCAGCCTGGACAATCTTGGCAAAGGCGCAGGAACACAGGCGGTTCAAAATATACGGCTTATGCTGAATATCTGATAGGAAAGGCCGGTTCTTACCGGCCTTTTTCTTATGGAACCTTCCGCCGCTTTTTTGCGTTTGTTGCAAAGACTTAATGTATTCGTGCATGAACCGGAATAATATAGATGAAACCATTTTCAAACAATTTGATGATACAGAATCCTTCCCTGCCCTCTTTGGAAAAAACAATTGCGGATCATGTTGCGCGCAACGCGGGGCAATCGGGCTTTCGTGTGATGACGACCGGCGAGGATTCCTTGCGGGCTCGTTTGTCTTTGATTACCGCCGCGCAAAAATCCATAGATCTGCAATATTATGCTATCAACGATGATGTAACATCGAACCTGTTGATCGAAGCGATCATGCAAGCAGCAGACCGCGGCGTTAAGGTACGTTTTCTGATCGACGATATCAGCGTGGGCAAAGTCCAGCGCTGCCTTGTCGCCTTGGATGGTACCGACAACATCAAAGTAAAAATCTTCAATCCTTTTTCCCGCAGCAATCAGTTTATTCTATCGCGCATCGTTGCATTCTTTTCCCATTTCAAAAGAAACACGAAACGAATGCACAACAAGATGCTGATTGCGGATGGTCAGGCAGGCATCATGGGCGGGCGCAATCTGGGCGATGAATATTTTGATGCCCATGCTGATCTTTCCTTTAAAGACATCGACATGCTGTCTATCGGGCCCATCACGGAAAAGATGGTTGAAAGCTTTGACAAGTACTGGAACAACGAAAACGCCCGCAAGGTATCAGAGCTTTACAAACCCAACAGAGATAAAGAATTTTTACAAAAATTCCGTGAGAAATTGCGTGAAAGCCGCGAAGAAGCCCTTAAAAAATCCAAAAAGGAAAATGACAATCTGCCCGCTTTCGATGACTATATCCGTTTATCGGGCGAAAAATTCGTCTGGAGCGGTGCTGAGTTTTACGCGGACGAACCTGCCAAAATCAACAACCGTGATTTTGAATCCGAAGGCGGCCCGCTGCAAACTGTGTTCGCTCTTGGAGAAAAAGCCGAAAAGGAATTCCTGATCATTTCCCCCTACTTCGTACCTGGAGAAGACGGGCTGGCATGGTTGCAATCTTTACGAAACCGCGGCATAAAAATACGCATTATTACCAATTCACTGGCATCGACAGACGTAGTGGCCGTGCATACGGGTTATAATTCCTATCGCAAAGCCATTCTTGAGAGTGGCATTGAACTGTTCGAAATGAAACCACTCAACAACGGCCGTACCAAGCAACGATTGATCGGTTCCCGCGCGCCCTCACATGCCAGTCTGCACGCCAAAGTCTATATCGCGGACAAAAAAACAGCGATTGTGGGATCGCTTAACTTCGATCCGCGCTCCGCTCAACTCAACACCGAAGTCGCTCTTCTGGTGCACAGCGAAACCATCGCGAAACAATTGAGTGATTTGTATGAGAATGTCATTCTACCCAAATCGAGCTACAGGCTCGCGCTGGAACACGGGAAAGTCGCATGGCATTCTGAGGAAAAAGGTCGGAAAAAGGTCTATTACATCGAACCGGACGCCAGCCCTTGGCGAAGGTTGCAGGCTTTCCTGATAGATTTCCTACCCGTGGAAAAACAGCTATAAAATCTTGAATTCCGCCGTAATGGGAAAGTGATCGGATGTGATGACTTGCGTGAGCATTTCCGCATTCACCAATTCCAGACCCTTGTAGAACAAATGATCCAGATGACGGTTGAAATGAGATAAACGCGTGCGGCGCTTCGACAGTTTGACCTCGGTTAATCCCATATGTTCCGCAATATCCTGTAGCCTCTTATACCGCAGACTGCTCCAAGTGTTGAAATCTCCCGCTAATATTACAGGGCCTTCGTGGTTTTCTATGGCTATAACGACCTTCGCCATATGACGGCTGAATTTTTCGTAGGATACGAAATTGATGGCGTGCATGTTCACGGTAAGAAGCTGTTGCTCGGATCCCTTGATCGGATAGGTTGTCGCCAGAATCATTTTGGGTGTACGGAACAATGGCTCCATATCTTCGGAAATATAGAAACCCTGCGCTGTGGACTTCACTACCGCACCTGTTTTGACGCCCGTGGTCATTTTCGTGTGCGTGTGCCCGAATGTTTTGGCCAGCACCCATTCGAATTTTTCCGGCGTTTGAAAAATAGGATCGTAACGCGTGTTCATGACGGATTCCTGCAACATGACGATCTGCTTACCTTCGATGAGGTTGCGGAAATCCTGTTCCCACCCGCGCATGCGGCCCTTGTAGACGTTCCACACCAACACGCTGAAGCTTTTTTCCAGACACGCATCCGCGTGCACGCCGCCGATAACCTGCAAGGTGTTTTCAGAATCGTACAATTCGGGAAAGAGTTTTCGATAAGGCATTGTATTTATATAGGTTAAGCCCTTAAAAGTAGAATGAGAACAAATGTAGAACATTTGTCACTTTTGTCTTATTATATTGCCATGAGCAGCGATTCTCCCCAAACCAAGCGTCTCACCTTACGAGGACGCGGCACCAATATCAACCCGACAGGTCGTTTCGAAAAACAAACCCGTGTTACAGAGGGTGATGATCTGGATGCCATCATCGAACCCGAACAGCTTGAATGCGGTGTGCAACTTAAAACACAAACACACAAGGACACAACAAAATCGATTGTTTCGACAAATGATTCACCGGATGTCGGTATGGAGGCGACAGTAAATCCCTATCGGGGATGCGAACACGGATGCATTTATTGCTTCGCGCGCCCCACGCATGAGTATCTGGGATATTCCGCAGGGGCGGATTTTGAATCGCATATATTCGTGAAAGAAAACGCCGCACAGTTACTGAGCGAGAAACTGTCTTCCAAAAGCTGGGAGCCGAAAGTGATTACTTTGAGCGGCGTTACAGACCCCTACCAACCTTTGGAGCGCAAACTGCAAATCACGCGCAGTTGTTTCGAAGTGTTGCGGGATTTTAGAAACCCCGCCGCCATTATAACCAAAAGCAATCTTGTCACGCGTGACGCCGACATCTTTGCGGAAATGGCTTCATGGAACGGTATCGGCGTGAATATGTCGATCACCACACTGGATTCCGATCTGGCGCGAAAGATGGAGCCCCGCGCTTCGCAACCTTTGCGGCGGTTAGAGGCGATCGAATTACTCGTATCCAAAGGCGTTCCCGTAAGCGTGATTATAGGTCCTGTCCTGCCCGGCCTCACTGATCATGAAATTCCGATGATCCTCAAATCTGCATCGGATGCAGGAGCGAGCGGTGCGCACTATACAATGCTACGCCTTCCCTATGGTGTGAAGGATTTGTTTCAGGTGTGGCTGGAGGATAATTATCCCGACAAAGCGTCAAAGGTTTTAAACCATGTGCGCGATGTGCGCGGCGGGAAATTGAACGATCCGAATTTCGTCACACGCATGCGCGGAAGCGGGCGTTACGCCGAAAATATCGACGATATCTTCCAGCTCTATAAAAAGAAGTATGGATTAAACCGCCGATATCACGATTTGTCTACGCAACATTTCAAACGCGATGCGCACAGCGCGCAGCGCGACCTGTTTTCGTTTTAATTGTCGTAGCCGCCGATTATAGGCAAAACCTCACCCGTGATATAGCTCGAACAATGCGGAGATGCGAGGAACACATAAGCCGGTGCGATTTCTTCCGGTTGCGCGGGGCGCTTCATTGGCGTGTCCGCGCCGAATTTGGCTACGTGTTTAGCTTGCTTATCGGATGGGTTAAGCGGCGTCCATACAGGTCCCGGCGCGACCGCGTTCACGCGTATGCCTTTGGGAATCAAATGCGTGGCGAGCGAGCGGGTAAAGGCATGGATGCCGCCTTTGGTCATGGAATAGTCCAGCAAATCCTTGCTTCCGTCGATGCCTGTGATCGAACCCGTGTTGATGATCGCAGAACCCGCTTTCATTTCCGGCGCGGCCGCCTGCGCCATAAAGAAATAACCATACAGGTTTGTTTTCAGCGTTTCATCGAAATGCGCCGCGGTTAAATCTTCGAATTTCGAATGAATTTGGAACGCCGCGTTGTTGACTAGAATATCCAGCTTGCCGAATTCTTTCACTGCCTTTTTGATCGCCTGCCGACAGAATTTCTGATCGCTCACATCCCCCGATATGATCAGGCATTTGCGTCCTTCTGCCTCGACCTGCTTTTTGGTTTCTTTGGCATCGGCCTCTTCATCCAGATGCATAACCACCACATCCGCACCTTCGCGTGCGAACAGCACCGCGACAGAACGCCCGATTCCGGAATCCCCGCCCGTAATGACGGCTACCTTGTCTTTGAGTTTTTCCGATCCTTTGTAAAAAGGCGCATCGTACATGGGTGCAGGATCAAGGGCCGCTTCATTGCCTGGTTTTTTCTGATGCTGCTGCGGGAATGGCGGCACGGGATATTTGCGCGCCCCTGCCTGCATGGGCTTGGGTTCTTTTTCACCGCCCTTTTTGTCTTCGGTATCCACCTGCTTTTGAATATCACGCTGTTTGGCGGCGGTTTGCTTGGCATTTTCGTTGATCGGAGCTTTTTGCGCGCGTTTCATGGGGTTACCTTTCGTTATCGGGATGTTTGCCAACGGCCGAAAGCGGCTTTTGTTTCCTTTATAATTCTGCTTTTTTGCGCTAGTTTGCCCCCAAGATGAGCTTTTCTATTGGCAACATACAGATCGAAGATCCCGTATTCCTGGCCCCCATGTCAGGCGTGACGGATCTGCCATTCCGTAGATTGGTCAAACGCTATGGCGCAGGGTTGGTGTTTTCGGAGATGATCGCGAGCCGCCCTATGTTAGAGCAATGCAAATCCGACAAAACGCCGCCCGCCAACTATGCCGAAGAATTTCCGATGGCCGTGCAGCTCGCGGGATGCGAGCCAGCCATCATCGCTGAAGCCGCAAAAATCAATGTGGGTCGCGGCGCAGCCATCATCGATATAAATTTCGGATGCCCTGTGAAGAAGGTCGTCAATAATTTTGCAGGCTCCGCTCTCATGCGCGATGAAAAACTGGCCGGTGAAATCATGGAGGCTACGGTAAAAGCCGTGAACGTCCCCGTCAGTGTCAAAATGCGTCTCGGCTGGGATGAAACATCAATTAACGCGCCGCGCCTTGCCAAAATGGCGGAAGATGTAGGCATACAAATGATCACCGTGCACGGCCGCACACGCAATCAACTTTACAATGGCGAAGCGGATTGGAACGCGGTGCGCGCGGTGAAAGAAAGTGTTTCCATTCCTGTCATCGTCAATGGCGATATCGAGTGCGCGAATGATGCCAAGCAAGCCATGGCTCTTTCTGGCGCGGATGGCGTTATGGTAGGCCGCGGCGCATATGGCAAGCCGTGGGTCGTCAAACAGATCATCGATTATTTTCGAACAGGGCAAGAAAGCGCGGCCCCTGCCCGTACGGAAATCGGCGCACTAGTTGTGGAACATTATGATTCCATTATCGTCCATTACGGTGCGCATGCTGGTGTAGGCATAGCGCGCAAACATATCGGATGGTATTGTGGAGATATGGAAGGTTCGGATGAATTCCGTTCTTCCATCAACAAAATGGCCGACCCGTCGCAGGTCAAGGCCGCCCTGCAAGCATATTTTGGGAATTCCTACTAACGCTCCAAAATCTCTTTGGTTTCCTTGAAAAGCAAAATATTTTTGTAATTCCAACGCCCTATAGCTTATTGATTTTCAACAAAGATCAATTCGGTTATTATATAATCGAATTTGAAACTGACATTTTTTACCGCGAGGCGCGAAATGCAGAAAGTAATCTCTATCAGTCAAAATCATTTTCTGTTTGCCGACGCCATGGGAAATCTTGTGGGTGTCGTACAGGACCTTTCCCGCGCCAAAACATTTGATGAAATTGCCGACATTGTACGCAAATCCGCGCGCGAATTGACCAGCGCAGATGGCGCGACATTCGTTTTGCGCGAAGACAATAATTGTTATTACGCGGATGAAAATGCCATCAGCCCTTTGTGGAAGGGTCAACGTTTTCCCATGAGTCGTTGCGTCAGCGGATGGGTGATGATGAATGCGCAGCCCGCGATCATCGAAGATATTTATCAGGATCCGCGTGTGCCGATCGAGGCTTATCGCCCGACTTTCGTCAAAAGCATGCTGATGGTTCCTATTAGAGAAGAAGGCCCTATAGGCGCCATCGGCAATTATTGGGCCGAACATCACAACCCCACGCCCGAAGAAATCAGCATCCTGCAAACGCTGGCCAACATCACGGCGGTGGCGATTGAAAATGTGCGCCTTAACGCTGAAATAGAAAAGAAAAGTGCGGCGGCGGAAAATACTTATGCCGCGCTCGGCAATTTCGCATGGATCGCCGCGCATGATCTTCAGGCCCCGTTGCGTGCTATCAAGGATATCGCCAAATGGATCAATGAGAGCTTCGAGCGCAAGCAATACAAAGAGGCGCAAGAGCACACCGAGCTTCTTAAAGGCCGTATCGAGCGCATGGAGCGTGTTTTGAAAAGCATTCTGGACTACGCGCAAGTGGAATATGCCTTTGATCCCCACAACCAATTAAACACACTGAACGGCGCAGATTTGATCGAAAACGTGTTGGAATTTGCGGAAGTGCCTAAAGATTTCGAAGTCCACACCAACGAATTTTTTAAACGCATATCCCTGCCGCAAATGCCGCTACAGGAAATTTTCAGCAACATCATCGGATATGCCGTCAAACATCATGATCGTAAGAAAAAAGGGTTAATCGCGATAGACGGAGAGGAAAATGAAACGGGCTATGTGTTCACCATAAGCGATAACGGACCCGGCATAGACCCCGCGCAATACGATAAGATTTTCGAAATATTCCACGTGCTGAAAACACAAGCTTCACAAGATTCCGGTCTCGGCCTTGCGCTTGTCAAAAAGGTTCTGGAAGTGCATGGCGGCTCTATTACCGTGAATTCTGTGCTTGGCCGCGGCACGACCTTTGTATTTACATGGCCCAAAAAGGCAAAATCCTGACCGGATCGTCTCGACATAGATAAATACACGGCGTACGATATGGCTTGATTTCACGGGAGCCGCGCCATGAAAAATTTATGGATGATATCTGCAAGTCTGGTATTTCTCGCTTGGCCAGCATACGCCGAAGATCTTTACACCACGACGGACGAACCTTTCATCGAGGCGATCACAATCGGGGGCGGCCCCATCTGGACAAAGCATTTCCAGTCGGGCGATGAAAATTTCCGCGAAGACCACGGGCTTGGTATCCTCAAAGTTGAAACCAACGGCTACGGCAACTGGGGGCTTTATTTTCTGAGTCCCAATAGTGTAGACGATACATCCGTCGGCGCAGGCTATGTCACAGACCCTTATGAAATTCCCCTTTTCCTAGACACGCGGCTTGAACTTACGGGCGCTATTGGGCTTGTCACAGGATATCAGGATTATCCTGTGCCGTTGCTCGCCGCCGAAGCACGTTTTGTGGCCTTCGAAAGCGGCCCATGGAGCGCGGGCCTTTCCATGGCCGCCCTGCCCTATATCATGGAAGACCAAAAGGCCGATGGGAGCACCGAAAACGAGTTCGGCATCGTCACCACCACGCCTTTTTTGAGCATCCGCTATCAATTCGATTAACCCTATGAACTTACAAAACATACCATACGAAGCCGCACTTTTTGAAAAAGCCGTAGGACTCTATCAGGCACGTAACTTTTCAGAAGCCGAAAAGACACTTCACCAAATATTGGCGCAGAACCCACGGCACGCGCACAGCCTGCATATAATGGCCGCTATAGCGTACAATCTTAAGCGCTTAGATTCCGCAGAAGAGTTTGCGCGCCGCGCCATCGCCGCAGACAAAAACATCGCGGTTTTTTATAACACGCTAGGTTTGATTTGCTCCACGCAGGGAAAATCCGAAGAAGCCCTGACCAACTTTAAGAAAGTTGTAGAACTCGATCCCAATCACCTGGATGCCATTTTACGCATAGCGCAAATATATGTACAGCAAGGCTCTGTGGAAAAAAACAATAGCATGCTTGAATCGGCGCTTGCATTTTTAAAACGCGCCCTGGATATTCGTCCGGATGAAAATACTTATTTGAACATAAGTTATATTTTACAGTTACAAGACAATCATGCTGCGCTGATTGAAACAGGCAAAGCTTGTCTTGCGCGTTACCCTAATTCTGTAAGAACTCTTCTTGGACTCGCAAGCTCCCACAACCATTTTCACCAATATGAAGAGGCTTTGGAATATTTCAAAAGAGCTTTGGCGATCGAACCTGCGAACGGCGAAATCTATGCACACATGGCCTCAACGTTAAAAGAACTAGGTCTTGTAGATGAATCTATCTCCATGCAAAAAAAAGCGTTGGAGCTTTTGCCTGACCAACCATGGATATACAGCAACATGCTTCTTTCCATGGTTTATGCTTCTTCCATTTCGCCGGAAGAATTGGCAGACACAGCGCGCCTGTTCGGAAAGCATATTGCAGATCGCCTTATCCGCAACAGACCCTTCCGTAACGACAAAGACCCCGAAAGAAAATTGCGTATAGGGTATGTATCCCCCGATTTTCGTAGCCATCCAGTGTCTTTTTTTCTGGCACCTGTTTATCAATGCAACAAACAGAATTTCGAGATTTTCGCTTATTCGAAAACACAAAACGAAGATTCTATTACGAATTTTATAAAACCTCTATTCGATGGCTGGCATGATATCAGATTTCTTAACGACGACCAGACTGCCGATCTCATCGAAAAAGATAAAATTGATATTCTGGTAGATCTGGCAGGACATACGGGACACAACAGTCTTCCGGTTTTTGCGCGTAAGCCTGCCCCTGTTCAGGTTTCATGGCTTGGATATCCCGCCACAACCGGTATGAAAGCGATGGATTACCGCATCACGGATTCTTATGCAGAGCCCAATGGCATGACGGAACATCTCAATGTCGAAAAATTGTGGCGGCTGCCTGATATTTTTTGCGCCTATCTCCCCCACCCTAACAGTCCTGCGGTTAGAGAGCATCCTCCGTTCGAAGATAACGGATATATAACATTCGGATGTTTCAACAATTTTGCCAAAGTGACCGACCCTGTTCTTCAAACATGGGCAAAAATCTTGGATCTTGTTCCCAATTCCAAACTTTTGCTGGAAATCGGCGGCATCAATAACGACAAGACGAAACTGGAAATATTGACCCGTCTTACACAGCATGGGTTTTCTCCTGACAGACTTATTCTCGAACAGCGCAGTCCGGCCAACCAATATGTTCTTTATAACAGAATAGACATTGCGCTTGATCCCTTCCCGTGTAATGGCGGAACGACCAGCTTCGATACACTTTGGATGGGCGTCCCGTTGATATCACTCGCAGGGGAGCATTTTGTATCGCGTATGGGAGTGACTATTTTGACCAATGCGGGATTGTCGGAATTGATAGCTCAAACTGCAGAGGAATATATCAAAACAGCTTCGGATCTTGCGAATGACCGAGAAAGACTGAAAAAGCTTCGTCGCGGGCTACGGGAAAAATTCTCAGCCACTCCTGCCATGGATCAGAAACGATTTGCCCGGAACATGGAAACCGCCTACCGCGAAATGTGGAAAAAATGGGTGAAAACCTCTTCTTAGATTTAGGGTCCCGTATAACGCACAAAAGGCGGCAATTTCTGCCGTTTCGGGCATTTATTTCATAATATTTTGCCGTCCGAAGCCTGCTTTTCATAAGGTTGTTTATTGTTTTTTACGGCCCTGTTCTTGCAGGGAAATATAGAGCAATATGATTTCCTGATTCAAAATATGAAAGGCACTTTTCCATGAAAGCGGTCATTCTTGCAGGCGGTCTCGGTACGCGCATCAGCGAGGAATCCCACCTTAAGCCAAAGCCCATGATCACCATCGGCGACAAGCCGATCCTCTGGCACATCATGAAGATTTATTCCCATCACGGGGTGAATGAATTCATCATCTGCCTTGGATATAAGGGCTATGTCATCAAAGAATATTTCGCGAACTATTTCTTGCATATGTCGAACGTCACGTTCGATATCGCAAACAACAAAATGGAAGTCCATCAACAATCCGGCGAGCCATGGAAAGTCACACTTGTTGACACGGGCGAAGACACGATGACGGGCGGCCGTATCCGCCGCATCAAACCTTATCTCGACGGCGATGATTTCTGCTGTACCTATGGCGATGGCGTAAGCAATGTTGACATCAAAGCCTCCATCGACTTCCACAAGAAACACGGTAAGCTGGCAACCGTTACAGCTATCCAGCCCCCGGGCCGTTACGGCGCACTGCAAATCGACAAGGTGAAGAATGTCGGAGCCTTTCAGGAAAAACCTGCGGGTGACGGTGCATGGATCAATGGCGGATTTTTTGTGATGAATACCAAAGTCATCGACAAATACATCAAAGACGATGCTATTCCATTCGAGCAAGATCCACTGAAAAACCTTGCCAAAGACGGCGAATTGCAAGCTTTCCAGCATGAAGGTTTTTGGCAGCCGATGGATACGCTGCGCGATAAAAATCTGCTCGAAGATTTGTGGGCCACTGGCAAAGCACCGTGGAAAGTTTGGAAATAAGTATGTTCGCAGATGTCTACCGCAACCGCCGCGTTCTCTTGACGGGCCACACCGGCTTCAAAGGGAGCTGGCTTGCGTTGTGGCTGCAAAGCCTTGGCGCGCAGGTGACAGGGCTCGCATTGGAGCCCAATACGGAGCCAAATCATTGGAATCTGCTACATACGGGAATTCCCGAACTGCGTGTCGATATTTGCGATCAGGAAGCTGTGGCCGCGGCGGTGAAAAAAGCCAATCCTGAAATCGTGTTCCACCTCGCCGCACAATCTCTGGTAAGGCTTTCCTATTCTATGCCCGTGGAAACATGGAAGACGAACGTGATGGGCAGCGTCAATTTGCTCGAAGCCTGCCGCAATGCTCCCGATTTGAAAGCTATCGTTTTTATCACCACCGACAAATGTTACGAGAACAAGGAAGCCACCAAAGGTTATTCCGAAGAAGACCGCCTCGGCGGTCATGACCCCTACAGCGCATCGAAAGCCTCCACGGAATTCGTGGCCGCGAGCTATCGCGATTCCTTTTTCAAAGGTTCTCCGCTCATAGCATCGGCACGCGCAGGCAATGTTATCGGTGGCGGCGACTGGGCTTTGGACCGCATTATCCCCGACCTCGCCCGCGCATGGGCCAAAGGCGAAGATTTGATTGTGCGCTCACCCAACGCCGTGCGTCCGTGGCAGCATGTTCTGGAGCCCCTCTCCGGCTATCTCCAACTCGGCCAGAAACTGCTCGAAGGTAACAAAGAATTTGAAGGTGCGTGGAATTTCGGACCGGATCAGGAAGGCGTGCTCAGCGTGGCCGATCTTCTGAGCCGCATGAATGCGAAATACGTGGTGCAGTCAGACAAAAACGCGCCGCATGAAACCAAAATCCTGTTGCTAGACAGTGGCAAAGCCCGCAACACGTTGAAATGGGCGCCCGTATGGGACATGGATGAACAGATTCAGATGACGGCGGAATGGTACGATGCCTTCCGTAAGGATAAAAAAGTTTTAAGCACGCGCCAGCTGGAAGATTATCAAGCGGCCGCGAAGCAGGTGAAAGCATCATGGGTATGAAGATTATCGACACACCTATAGCAGGCGTAAAAATTGTGCAATCGACATCGAATGCCGATAACCGCGGTTCTTTTACCCGTTGGTATTGCGAAAAGGAACTGGCGCCCATTCTCGACAATCGTCGCATCGTGCAGATCAATCATTCAAAAACCGTGAAATCAGGCAGCATTCGCGGCATGCACATGCAAAAACCCCCGCATGCCGAAATGAAACTCATTCGTTGCCTGCGCGGTCGCGTATGGGATGTCGCACTCGATCTGCGCGCAGGCTCCCCCACTTTCCTGAAATGGTATGCGACGGAGTTAAGCGGGGGAAGCAACATCATGATCGTCATTCCCGAAGGTTGCGCCCACGGTTTTCAGGTAATGGAAGACGACAGCGAACTTTTATACCTGCATACAGCATTTTACGAACCTTCCAGTGAATTCGGCGTAAATTATGCCGATCCGCTGGTTTCCATCTCATGGCAGCTTGACGCCACGGATATTTCGGACCGTGATAAAAATTACAAGTTGCTTGATGCCGCCTTCAAAGGATTTTGATATGTACTGCCGCCATTGTAAAAAACCGCTCGAACATGTTTTTCTGGATCTGGGTCTGGCCCCTTTTTCCAACGCCTATCTATCGAAAGAAGATTTGCAAAAAACCGAAGCGCTTTATCCATTGAAGCTTTTTGTATGCGATCAATGCTGGCTGGTTCAAACCGAAGATTTCGCCAAAGCCGATGATTTATTTCAGGCAGACTATGCCTATTTCTCTTCCACCTCCACCAGCTGGCTGGCGCATTCCAAACGCTATACGGATATGATTACAACTCGTTTGGCGCTTACCAAAGACAGTTTTGTGATAGAGCTTGCATCAAACGACGGTTACCTTTTGAAGAATTTCGTGGCAGAAGGAATTCCCTGTCTCGGCATCGAACCAACACACGATACGGCAGAGGCCGCCCGCAAGCTTGGCATCGAGGTGTTGGAAGAATTCTTCGGTGAAGATATGGCGCGCGGCGTACCCAAAGCCGATCTAATTCTCGGCAACAATGTTTACGCGCACGTGCCTGATATCAATGATTTTACCAAAGGAATGAAGGTTGCGCTCAAACTCGGCGGCACGATCACGCTTGAATTCCCGCATTTACTGGAATTGATCAAGCACAACCAGTTCGACACTGTATATCATGAGCATTTCTCCTATCTCTCGCTTTATACGGTTTCAAAAATCTTTGCCGCAGTGGGCCTGCGGATTTATGACGTGGAGCAGATTTCCACGCACGGCGGATCACTCCGTATTTACGGTTGCCACGACAAAGCCGCACTGGCGACAACCACTGCAGTGACCAATCTTCTAGCCGCCGAAATGGAATTCGGGCTGCAAAAACTGGAAACCTATCTTGCGTTTCAGAAAAAAGCCGACCAGGTGAAGTCTGATTTCATTTCCTTCATCGATGCTGAAAAGAAAAAAGGCAAAAAGATCGCCGGATACGGTGCCGCCGCCAAGGGCAACACGCTTTTGAACTATGCAGGCATCAAAACCGGCGTGATAGATTTCGTTTGCGATGCCGCTCCCTCCAAGCAAAATAAATTCCTGCCCGGAAGCCATATACCCATCCTTCCGCCATCGGCGATCGATGCGGAAAGACCTGATATTATCGTTATTTTCCCTTGGAACATCGCCGCGGAAGTCAAAACGCAGCTTGCGCACGTGAAAAACTGGAACGCCGAATTTGTGACCGCTGTACCCACGCTTCGCAAGGATGCCGCATGACGCAAAAATACACCATTCTCGGCGGAAAAGGTTTTATCGGGCGTCATCTGGTGGACACCCTCATGAAATCAGGCGCGGATGTTTACGTTCCCGAGCGGGGCGATGAAGAAATATTCAGCCAACCTCTCGGCACAGTTTTTTATTGCATCGGCCTGACCAACGATTACAAAGACCGCCCGTTTGATACGGTAGAGGCGCATGCTTCTCTCTTGAACCGTATTGTTGAAAAATCATCTTTTGACAGGCTGGTCTATTTATCCTCCACACGTCTTTATGACGGGTTGTCTTCCACGGCGGAAGAAACCGATCTGGTTTTGAATTCCGCCAATCCGCGGCATATCTATGATCTGTCCAAGGCACTTGGCGAAAGTATCTGCCTGACGTCTTCGGACGGCCGAGCCTGCGTTGCCCGCCTGTCTTCCGTATACAGCGATACGCCCGATGCATCGGGATTTGTACCCGATCTTTTACGTCGTATGAAACAAGAGAAAAAATTTGAACTGGATTCTTCTTCGGGATTGGTTCGGGACTATATCCATATCGATGATGTGGTCGCGAGCCTGCTTGCCTTGGCCGAACAAAGCCAGCTAAAAATAATCAATGTCGCGAGCGGTGAGAACATATCCAACCAGACGATTACGGACACACTGAATGGATGCGGATACGAAGTATCTATCAAACGTAAGACCGATCTGGAGAAAACGCCCGCCTGCGAGATATCAAAATTGAAATCCTTGGGCATTACGCCTTTGGGTCTTACGGAATTTTTAAAAGGTTACAAAGCATGAAACTCGTCAACACCACGCGCGCCGCGCTCATCGATTATACGGTTTCGCAAATCGCCCATTTTTTTCCCGACGGAAAAGACGATGTGCGTGGACCCATCGAAAATTACTGTGACGAAGCGCTGGAGCGTGTGGGCCGCTGCATCAATGCGGTGAAGATGTGGAAACAGGATGAATTCAACTATCTGCATTCCTCTCAATACTGTATTTATCTTTATTATCTTTCCAATTCCATCTGGCGTAACACCAAAAACGATGTTGCCTGTACGAAGCTGTTTCTGTTGAACAAGGCGCTCAACGCCATCGATTGTTTTTACGAGATCGAACTGCCCGATATTTTCTTCATCGGCCACAGTCCCGGCATCGTACTGGCCAAAGCAACATATGCGAATTATCTGGTGCTGTATCAAAACTCCACCGTCGGTAAAAACCACGGCGAAGCACCTGTTATCGAAGAAGGTGTGATCATGTATCCCAACACCGCCATTATCGGCAGATGCCATGTGCGCAAAAACACCGTGCTGTCCCAAGGAACCGGTATAGTCAACCAAGATACGCCCGGCAACTCCATCGCCTTCAAAGGCAACGACGGAAAATTGATCTTCAAGCCCAGTAAACGCGACATTATCGCCGATATATTCAGAATTTGATCAGGAGAAAAACATGGCCCCTAAAATAAAAGTACAAGACAATCTGGTATCCCTTTCCATGCAACGCGTAGGACAAAATAAAATCCTCGATGCCCTGACCGATATCGGCAAGGATGAAAAGGCGCGGGCCGAGATCATCAAAACGCTGAAGAAAATCGAAAAGGATGTAAGGCTTCCCAAGGACCGTAGCATCCGCGAAGAGTTGACGGGCCCCATGGCCGATGCGCTTTATAAAGACGCAGGCGTTCTTACCAAAAAACTGAAAGACGGCACGATATTCAATTTCCGTTACCTTTCCAAAATCGCGCGGGATTTTATTCTCTCGCCCGATGAGAAGCCGGACCATGTGTTCGAACCCCAAACCACCAAACTGTTCCTGCATCTAGCCAAAGGTGCCAAAAACGTTATCATCGGCGGTGCCTATGCAGGCGATCACGCTATTCCCGGTGCCAAGGTCATTAACAAAAAAGGCGTCATTCATGGGTTCGAACCCAGCGACGAGCAAAGAAAGCTTCTGCTTCAAAATGCGAAGGCGAATAAAGTTTCTGCCAACATCAAAGCCGTCGGCACCGGATTGTGGAACAAAGAACTGGAATTGGAACTCGTGGGCGACGATGCGTTTGCCCATGCTGTTCCGCTCAGAGGAAAAAAGACAAAAAAAACCATCAGTTTTCCAGCCACGTCCATTGAACGCTATGCCGCGAAAAACAAAATCGAGAATATCGACGTGATTTTGATGGATATAGAGGGTTCTGAACTACCCGCGTTGCAAGGCGCGGCAAAATTCCTGAGCCAATCTGCAGACAAAGCACCGACCATCATTTTCGAAGTGCACCGCTACTATGTGGACTGGTCCAAAGGGCTCGAAAACGCAGAAATCGTAAAATACCTCAATAAATTCGGTTATCATGTATATGCTCTGCGGGATTTCCAATCCAATGTGCCCATGGCGAAATGCAAAATAGAACTGATTGAGCCCAAACATGTTTATCTGAAAGGACCGCCGCATGGATTCAACATGCTGGCAGTCAAGGATAAGTCGGTTCTGAAGCCTTCCCTTTTCCGGATAGTCAAAAATGTCAGCCCTAAGTTGCTGTTACACAAAGATCCTGCCCTGCACTGGCCGGCAGAATGGAGATAATTTGGTGTCGCAAGAACTTCTCCAGAAGGCCTTTACTTCCTACAAGGCACAAAATTTCTCCGAAGCGGAAAAATTTTTGCGTGAAATCCTGGCGGCAAACCCGCGCGATGCACACGCCCTTCATTTGATGGGGGCCATAGGGCTTGATGTAAAACGCTACGATTTTGCTGAAGAACTGGTACGCATGGCTTTGGCGGAAGAGCCGAACAATGTGGATTTCCACATCACTCTGGGATCAACTCTTTCTCAACTAGGTAAATTTGATGAGGCATTATTAACCTTTCAAGAAGCTGTTGATCTTAACCCCAAACATCATCGTGCCCTCGTTGAGCTTGCAAACCTCTCCAGAGATTTGGGTGTTAGGACCAGAAACAAAAACCTTCTCGAGGCCGCTTTAAATTTTTACACACGTGCATTGGCTATACGGGCAGATGAAGAAATATATATCAATATTGCTTACCTGCATCATTTGAATGACCGTTACGTCGATGCTATTGCAGCGGGTGAAGCATGTCTGAAACGTTATCCAAACTCCTATAAAGCCTTATTAGGGATGGCTGGTTCGCATGATTTTATACAGAAATATGAAGAATCTTTAGAATATTGCAAAAGGGCGTTGATTGCGGAACCTGATCGTTATGAAATTTATGGGAACATGGCGACTACGCTTAAAAATCTGGGACGAACCGATGAAGCAATTGCCGCGCAAAAGAAATCTTTGGCTTTTGTTCCCGAGAAAGCATGGCTTTACAGCAATATGCTTCTTACCATGGTCTATGCTTCATCAGTATCACCGGAAGAACTGGCGGAAGCGGCCAGTCAATTCGGAGAAAAAATCACAGATCCTTTGATGCGGGACAGGCCTTTTAAAAATAGTAAAAACACCAAGCGAAAACTGCGTATCGGCTACGTATCCCCTGATTTTCGTGGGCACGCCGTGGCGTTTTTTCTTGCACCTATATATTACGCGGACAAGGAAAATTTTGAACTCTTCTCATATTCCAAAACGGAAAAAGAAGATTTGATTACCGAGGATATCAAAAAATATTTCGATCACTGGCGCGACATTAAATATATGCGGGACGATGCCATTGCCGATTTAATCGAAAAAGATAAAATCGACATTCTCGTGGATCTTGCGGGACATACGGGACATAACAGCCTTCTGGTTTTTGCGTTAAAACCCGCACCTGTTCAGGTTTCATGGCTCGGCTACCCCGCCACAACCGGCATGAAGGCCATGGATTACCGCATTACAGACAAATACGCTGAGCCTCCAGGCATGACAGAACATCTTAATGTCGAAAAACTGTGGCGTCTGCCGGATATTTTTTGCGCATATCGTGCTCATCCCAACAGTCCCGCTGTGATCGATCATCCACCATTCGAAGATAACGGATATATTACTTTTGGATGCTTCAATAATTTCACGAAAATTACTGATATAGTTCTGCAGACCTGGGCAAAAATTATGGACAGGGTTCCAAATTCTAGACTTCTGATGGAAATTGTTGGGATCAGCAATCCCAAAATTAAGGAAGAGATAATCACGCGTTTTATAAAGAATGGACTGCCTATAGACCGCGTAACATTGGAACCGAGATTAATTACTAATCAGTATATACTTTATAATAGAATAGATATTGCTCTGGACCCTTTTCCTTGCAACGGCGGTACCACCAGCATGGACACGTTGTGGATGGGTGTACCGTTTGTAACGCTAGCCGGAAAGCACTTTGTTTCCCGCATGGGTGTAACCATTCTCAGCAATGCTGGCTTGTCCGACCTTATCGCTGAAAATATAGATGATTATGTCTCTTTCGCCGTCGAACTGGCAAAAGACCAGGACAAACTTCGCAAATTACGCGAAGGCTTGAGAGAAAGATTTGCCGCCAGCCCTGTCATGGATCAAAAAAAGTTCGCTCGTAACATGGAAAACGCTTTCCGCGACATGTGGAAGCAATGGGTGTTCGCAAAATAAATATGCAGGACGATCAAAACCTATACAAACAAGCGGTACAATTCTATCAGGCAGGCAATCTGGCCGACGCTGAGAAAAACCTGCGGAAAATCTTATCAAGCAACCCGCAACAACCACTTGGTCTTCACCTTATGGGCATCATAGCTTTCGATGTTCAACGCCACGATGTGGCTGAAGAGCTTGTTCGTTCCGCAATAGCCGAACAAGACAATAACCCATCTTTTCATTTCACGTTGGGCCGCATCCTGAACAAGCGGGAAAAGAAGGAAGAAGCCATAAAATCCTATAGAAAGGCAATTGCGTTAAAACCAGATTTTACCGACGCGCTCAACAATCTTGGCACATGCTTGCTTTCATTGGGGCAGGGCGACGAGGCCCTAGAGATTTTTTTGCGTATTCTCAAGGAAGACCCCCGGAATTTTAATGCCCTATGTAACACCGCTTCTATTTTTTACAGCAACAAGGCGTATGAAAAATCATTGATATATTACCAACACGCCATTCTCATAGATCCTGATCGCGCCAACCTTCATTATGATATAGGCCGCGATTTAATAGCTTTGGACCGAACTAAAGAAGGTTTATCAAGTTTTCAAAAAGCAATCGAACTGCAACCGGATTATATCGAGGCATTGTTGGCTATCGGCGATATATATCGTGTATGGGGTGAATTTGATAAGGCCCTCTCTATTTATGCAAGGATAAAGTCCATCAAACCGCACGAAGATGCTTATGCCAACACCGTACGCATCTATCTCGAGCAAGGTCGTAATACGGATGCTGTTATGGAGGCGGAATCGGCTGTTAAATCGCTGCCGGAATCCGCGCAGAACTTTAACAACCTCGCCCGAGCATATGACAAAGTCATGCGGTATGAAGAAGCTCTGGATTATTATAAACGCGCCTTAACGTTAAGCCCGCAACACGCAGACATACATGCCAATATTGCCAATACGCTGAAAAGCCTCGGGCGGATGGGTGAGTCCTTAGAAGCTTTGAAAAAAGGGTTGGTTATGTCGCCTGAGAAGGCCTGGATATACAACAATCTTTTACTCACGATGGTTTATGCATCTTCGGTTTCTCCCGAAGATCTTGCAGAAACTGCTCGTCAGTTCGGGCAAAACATCGCCGATGCTCTTTTGCGTAAAAGTTCTTATACCCATGATAAAACTCCCGATCGGAAACTGCGCATAGGTTTTTTATCACCCGATTTTCGCGATCACGCCGTAAGTTATTTTCTTTCGCCGCTAGCCAAGACCGATAAGGATAAATACGAGTTATTTGCCTATTCCAACGTGGAAAAAGAAGATGCCAAAACAGAGCAGATAAAAAAATATTTCCCCCATTGGCGTAATATCAGATACCTGAGCGACGATGCCGCTGCTGATTTAATCGAAGAAGACAAGATAGATATCCTTGTAGACCTCGCGGGGCATACGGCGCAAAACCGTCTTATGGTTTTTGCCCGAAAGCCTGCCCCTATACAGGCTTCTTGGCTGGGGTACCCCGCGACTACAGGTATGGCTGCGATGGATTACCGCATTACGGATAGTTATGCCGAGCCGAATGGCATGACTGAAGATTTGAACACGGAGAAGCTATGGCGCCTGCCCGATATTTTTTGTGTTTATACACCACATGAATACAGCCCCGCCGTTATAGATCATCCACCTTTTGAAGATAACGGATATATTACTTTTGGATGTTTCAACAATTTTACCAAAGTGACCGATCCCGTATTGGAATCATGGGCGCGGATCATGGAGCAAGTTCCTAATTCAAGACTGTTTTTAGAAATTGCTGGCATTGAAAATAAAAAATTAGGAACGGAAATTCTGGAGCGGTTTGAAAAACACGGTCTCCCTATAGATCGTGTGGTGTTGGAGCCCTATAGACGAGCGAACCAATTTGTTCTTTATAACAAAATAGATATCGCGCTTGACCCCTTCCCTTGTAACGGCGGCACGACCAGCATGGACACGCTGTGGATGGGCGTGCCTTTTGTGACGTTAACGGGAAGACATTTTGTTTCCCGCATGGGGGTCACAATTCTGACGAATGCCGGGCTTTCTGAATTGATCGCCAAGGACACCGATGAATATGTTTCCATTGCCGTGGATCTTGCCAAAAATCATGAAAAACTTCGTAAACTGCGCAAAGGGCTGAGAGAAAAACTCGCCGCGAGCCCTGTTATGGATCAAGAAAAATTCGTACGTAACATGGAGAATGCTTTCCGTGGAATGTGGAAAGAATGGGTATCGCGCTAATTGCTAGAATCGCAATATTTGTGCCACATGCCACGATAAGCTGTCTCTATATCTTGCGCGAAGCCCTTTTTATCCATCGCGGGACTGTTTGCAAATTTATCACGCAGATTGTGCCGCAGTTTTTTGAGGCGTTCTTTGTCCTTTGCTAAATCTACAGCCATGGAAATATACTCTTCAACATTCTGCGCGATCAATTCAGGTAGCCCCGCATTCGTCAGAATGGTAACACCCATGCGTGCGGAAAAATTGTTTCCTGCCAGTGTGACAAAAGGCACGCCCATCCACAGCGTATCCATGCTGGTCGTACCGCCGTTACACGGGAAAGGATCCAGCGCGATATCTATTTTGTTATAAAGAACAAACTGGTTTGCTCTTTTTCGTGGCTCCAGTGCAACCCTGTCCAAAGATATGTTTTGCTGCTTAAGGCGCTTTTGAACTTGTTTGAGAAACCTGTAATCGTCGAGTCCGTCAATTTCAATGAGAAGTTTGGAGTTTGGCACTTGTGCAAGAATTTTTGACCATGCAGCCAACACCGAATCTCTTACTTTGACAAAATTATTTAGGGATCCGAACGTAATGTAACCATTGTCTTCAAAGGGTGGATGAGCAATTACAGAAGGACTGTTTTCATGCGGGTTGTATGCACAGAAAATATGCGGCAAACGCCATAAAGTTTCCGTGCTCAAATGCTCTGTCATACCCACAGGTTCAGCATAAAAATCAGTAATCCGATAATCCATAGTCGCAACGCCTGTTGTAGCGGGATAACCAAGCCATGATGCCTGCACCGGAGCGGCCCTGCCCGCAAAAACGGTCAAACTGTTATGTGCCGTATGGCCGGTAACATCTATCAATAGGTCAATTTTATCATCAAGAATGATATTGGTGGCTTCTTTTTCGTCTAAGCCATAGATGTCACGCCAAACATCCACATGGGCTTTCATACGCTCCATAATCGGATTGTCGAATGATGTGGTTGAATATGCGTACACTTCGAAATTTTTCCTGTCGTGGTGACACAAAAGGGGATCGAGAAAATACGGGACGGGGTGATCGCGGAAATCCGGCGAAATATAACCTACACGCAGTTTGCGGTCTTTGTTTCTATCGTTTGCAAATTCGGCTCTGGCCGGGAAAAGCTCCGCTACATTTTTTCCGAATTTTTTGGCTTCATGTGTTAACTGCTCTGGCGTAACTGATTCCGCGTAAACCATTGCCAATAAAAGGCCACTATGCGCATAAGGAAGACGCGGCGAAATCTTCAAAGCCTTTTTGATATATTCCATGGACTCATCGAGATTTCCTTGACGGAAAAAGCACGCGCCGAGCGCCGCCAGAACGAAATCGGTGTCTGGTTTGATCGCGAGAGCTTTGTGGTAAAAATCTATCGCATCTTTGTATTTGTTAAGTTTGAAGTAAGATGTCGCGATATTGTTCACACTGTGAAACTGGTTTGGCAGCCTTTTATGAACGATCATGAATTGTTCTATTGCCTCTTCATGGTCACCTTTTGCAGCAAATATAGTGCCCCGCTGGAAAGGCACGTTTATTTCATCTGGCTTATGCTTTTCGATTTCATTCAGAAATCTTTCAGCCTCATCGAATTTCTTCAAGCTGATGAGTTCTTCGGTACGATCCAGTAAATTTGAGATAGCGTCTTCTTCAGCGCGGGATAGTTTTGTCATGACACCAGTTTAGCCTTTAAACGGTTTCAATCAATAGTTATGAAAGGATCCGGTTGATGTTGGCACCCGATTGCATGGACATGCGCAGGGCTTCGCTTTGGAGACGCTGACGCACCTGTAACGCCAGCAATTCCGCGCCGGCTTCGTTCTGGTCTGCCACCACCAGTTCTTCCGAACCGCTCTTGTGAACATCTATGTGGTTTTGAGTGAATTGCAGACGAACGGTTATGATGTTCAAATCTCCAGCAAGGCGACCTGTGTAATCACGCACTTCTTTTTTTGCTTCGCGAACGCTTTCCTGTGATGCCGTTATGTAGCGCAGACGCATAAAATCATGACCTACAAGGCCAAGTCCACGAGACGTCGCATCTATTCCTTCGGTGATTAGAAAGCTTGTATGCTCGGGATTGAAATCTGTGCGCATGTTTTCATCTTTGAGAAGCTGCAGGCCACGATACTGCGTGTCTTTGGCTAGTAAATCTATCTGATTCAGCAACAGCTCATATTGCTCTGTATACACCTTCGCCCGTTCTATAAGGGCAGGATCAACCGGCGGAAGGAAGAGTTGGCTATCCCATTCTATGACGTAGTCATAGGCCGTTCCGCCTGGCTGGTCGTTCCATCTTCCGTCGGGCCGCATATGCACCGTGTCTTCGTTACCGGAGTTGTTGGGTTCGCCCCCGCCCCAGTTTGCGTAAGAACCGCCGACCGTGCTGCCGCCGACACCGCCTTGCCAGAATTGCTGCCCAGCTTCAGGTCCGACGAGCCAGCGCCATTCGCCTTCGACTGCGCCATCCCCTCCGCCTAACCACGCATTGACAGGCGCGATCGCATGAACAAAATCATTTTCCGCCTGCGATGTGATGTTGGAAAGGTGGCCCGTTACGCCCTCCACGCCCGTTACGCCGGGCGGCTCAACAATTGTGGCGGAATTCGCGATCGCACTCGCCGTAGCCCAAGTGGCGGGCGCCGCGGACAATCTGTAAAAACTGCGGTTACCGGGAAAATATTGAAGGCCGGGATTGACGGCCAGAATTGCCGCGATGTCTTCGTCACTCAGCTCTGAGATAAGTGATGTCGTTCCGTCGGGATACAATTCCGCGCGCGCGTTGTTTAACAATGCTTCCACAGTGTCTATGATTTTTAAAATCGCTTCGGCTCCGGTACTCGTTCCCTTGATGGCTTCGATGTTCTGTGCGATGCCGTCGAGAAGACGCCTGAAGTCACTCGCCTTTTGTGACAGAGAAAGTGACAGGAAAAAGTTCTGCGGATTGTCGATGGCGGAATTCACGTCTTTGCCGGATGCAAGCTTTGCCTGCACCTTGTCAAGAAGGCCTTGCGCATTCTTGATGGATTGCACAACGGCGCTCTGGGCACCCGTCAAAATGTTACCGATCCGATCGATCATAATTAGCCATAAAAATCATACGTTTAGCGCTATGAAAATCATTGCAAAACGCATGCCAAAACCGCACAAAACCGCGGCATTTGGGGATTTTTCATGTGTTGAAAAAGAGGGAAAGCTCATTACAACGAATCATGATTAGATAAAGGGCGGAAAAACTTGCCCACTAACCCTTTGGAATAATTGGGTAATATATTGCTTAAAATTTGAGGGATAATTACCGCTTCCTTAAAGCAAACCGTGTTGAAATTGAATTTCCACGCTGTTTTGGGGATAAGGCGTTTAATGAGTAAAATATTGGATGAAAGCGATGATGGCGCACAGGGTTTCTCTGTGCGTTCTTTTGCATCCGAAGCTCCGCGCTCCCTCTACACCAACACCAGTCATTATGCCGTTGTGCAGTCCCTAGCGGTCTCGCAAGCGGCAACATCCCCCATCGTCATCAACAATGTATCAAGTATGGCTTTGGGCATGCCTACCGATGCCGATGTCACAACCAAGCAATGGCATCTGACGGGAACGTGGGGTATTCAGGCGCAAAAAGTCTGGCAGGATTACACAGGTCAGGGGATCCTGATCGGCGTATTCGATGACGGTTTCGAATACACGCACACGGAACTTACCAAAAATTACCGCACCGATCTGGACAAAGACGTTCTTCACAACGATAACGATGCCGCCGCGATGGACGCCGATGACAATCACGGCACAGCTGTCATGGGCACGATCATCGCCGATGACAACGGCACGGGCACGGTCGGCGTAGCGTTCGATGCACAGGCCTTTGGCGTGCGTCAAGGTTTCGGCGCCGAAGGTAATATCAACCAGATGCTCGCGGGCTTCCAATACATGAAGACCGCAGGCGCCGATGTCATGAACAACAGCTGGGGCTTTTCATCCGCTTTTTCCGATGACGCGGGCAAGGAATTTTCAGGCACCGATGTTTATGCCGTTACCAACGCGATGAAAGACCTCGCCGATACGGGGCGCGGCGGCAACGGTATCAATATCGTTTTTGCCGCAGGCAACAGCCGCTCCAGCGGTGATAATGTCAACTACCACAATTTTCAAAACTCGCCCTATTCCATCACGGTTGCTGCGATCAAATCGGACGGCACGATTGCAAGCTTCAGCACACCGGGCGCGGCCATTCTGGTTTCTGCAGGCGGCTCGGGCGATTACACGATCGACCGCATGGGCGCGAACGGCTATGTCTCCGGCAACTACACGACCTTTTCGGGTACGTCTGCTGCCGCCCCTGTCGTGAGCGGCGTGGTGGCTCTTATATTGGATGCCAATCCGAATCTCGGCTGGCGCGACGTTCAAGAAATTCTGGTACTTTCCGCGCGAAAGAACGATCCTACCAATGCGGGCTGGCAAACGAACGGCGCAGGCTTGCATTTTAGCCATGATTACGGCTTTGGCGCAGTGGATGCCAGTGCGGCCGTAAAACTGGCTGAACAATGGACGATGCATCAGACGTCTGCAAATATGCAGACTTTTACCATAGCAACTTTGAATGCCAATCTTTCAATCCCCGTTATGGGGACTATAACTTCTACGATCAGCGTTACAAAAGATATAGATATCGAACATGTTCTGATCGATCTGAACATAAGCCACGCTAAAGCTGGCGATCTGGTCGTTACGCTCATCAGCCCTGACGGCACCAACAGCGTGCTGATCAATCATGTCAGCAACGGCGCGTTCACCAGCATTTACGGTGTGCAGGGTATTGATTTCCAGACTTCGTCCAACGCGCATTGGGGTGAAGGCAGTCTTGGGACATGGACGCTTAAAATCGAAGACACTGTTTCGGGAAATGCAGGTACGCTCAACTCTTGGAACATGACCTTCATGGGCGGTGCCGCAGGTTCAAAGAATATTACGGGCGAAGGCTCGATACCTACGCCTCCCGTTACGCCCACTCCCCCGCCTGCGCCACCTTCTATAGGTCAGGTCAGTGTAAAATTTACCGCTGGTGCAAAATCCTACACCCACAATTCCAACGCTGCCGAAACGGTTATCATGACTGCCGCCGTGATGGGCATGGGCACCGCTGCCACGAAATATGTCGATTTCTCACGCACAACAGACAACGTAACTTTGAACTTCCTATCCAATTCCGCACCCGCGATCATTTTGTTGGGCGGTAGCGCGAATTCCGAAACCATACGTATCAAGGGTACGCGCTCCGGGCTTATTGCCGGAATCAATGGCGGCGATGGCAATGACACGATTTATCTCGATATTGCCTCGGCCAAAGGCACGATCCATGGCGACAACGGCAATGATACGATAACGGGCAATGCGGCCATAGACGTTCTTTATGGCGATGCGGGCGATGACATTATCCACGGCGGCACGGGTGCCGATATGCTCTATGGCGGCGCAGACAACGATACGCTGAACGGCGGCGCAGGTGTGGACAGCATATATGGCGGCGATGGTAATGACATCATCAACGGTGATGCGGACAACGACATCCTTTACGGCGATGCAGGCGATGACCGCATCAATGGCGGCATCGGCATCGATGCGATTTACGGCGGGGATGGCAATGATACGATTTACGGCGGCGCAGGCGTGGACAAATTGTTCGGTGGTGCGAATAATGACGTCATTTACGGCGATGACGGAAACGACATCATCAACGGCGATGCGGATAATGACAGCCTTTACGGTGGAATCGGCAACGATACACTGAACGGCGGCACCGGCAACGACATAGTGGATGGCGGCGACGGCGCGGACATCATGAACGGTGACGACGGCGACGATACAATGAACGGCGGCGCAGGCGTAGATACCATTTACGGCGGAATCGGAAACGATACGATCGATGGCGGTAACGAAAATGATAAATTATATGGCGGCGCTGGCGATGATATCGTCAGAGGCGCTATCGGTGCAGACTATCTCTATGGCGACGCAGGTGATGACACATTGGATGGCGGCGCAGGCATAGATCGCTTGTATGGCGGCACCGGAAACGATGCTTTGAGCGGCGGCACCGATATTGATTATCTCTACGGCGAAGACGGCAATGATACGCTGAGCGGCGGCGATGGTAACGACACTATAATGGGCGGAAATAATGATGACACGCTTTATGGAGGCGCGGGCAACGATACGATGGCGGGCGATGCAGGCAACGACATCCTGTATGGCGATGCGGGTACGGATACCATCAAAGGCGGCCTTGGCAACGATATGATCCATGGCGGTACCGAAGTCGATTATCTTTATGGCGATGACGGCAACGACCTGATTTATGGTGGCGACGGGAATGATGCTATCATCGGCGGCAATCATGACGACACGCTTCATGGCGGCCTCGGCAATGACACGATCAGTGGTGATGCCGGCAATGACACGATCAGTGGTGATGCCGGCGTTGACACTATCAAGGGCGGCCTCGGCAATGACTGGATTTACGGCGGCTCCGATGGCGATAATCTATACGGCGAAGCCGGAAACGATGTTCTTATCGGCGGCTTTGGTGCGGACAATCTCTATGGCGGCGCAGGTAAGGATGTTTTCGTGATAGACGATTTCCTTTCGGGCAAAGATTCCATCAAAGACTTCTTGTTCAGCGAAGGCGACACGCTTGATGTGGAAGCTCTACTCACTGGATTTACCCAAGGCATGGACATCAATAACTTCGTCAAAAAATCCGGCACGTCTACGGCTACCTTCTCTATCAATGCGGATGGTATCGGGAATGATTTCGTGGCCGCGTTTACGGTGAACGGTGCGGGCCTCGCGAACAAATCTGTCCAAGACCTCTACGCCGCCGGCGCTCTGATCGCTGAATAAGAGCCCGCGCAACAAATCATATTTTTCATATAGTTATATTTTTGTAAAGAACGGCGTAAAAGCTCACAGTAAAGGCGTTCATTGACATAAGCACACCTCTCGGCTAAAGGACACGCCCGTGGCTGACCGACTCAAGATGGAAAAGAAGCGCGGCGGGGTGTTGTCCTGCTGACGTTACACTAAAACAACCGTAGAAGATGACTGCGAGAGTAGTCATTTGATAAATATTCCATGCAAAGAATATAAATTCGACATAGTATAATTCCTATAGTGCAGCTATTTTACGTCCATCTACCCTTTCGGTCTTAAAGCGCTCCTCCCACCGTCTACCCGCATGATTTGCCCTGTGACCCAGCCGGATTGAGATCCCATCAAGTATTGCGCCATTGCGCCAATATCTTCCGCTGTTCCGAGTCTCGGCACCGGATGCATTTTTTCTATTGCCTCGCGCATTTGCGGAGAAGCTGTGAACGGTTTTGCCAGAGCGGTATCCGTCAGGCTGGGGGCAATGACATTAACCCTCACCTGCCCCGCCCACTCGGCCGCGAGGGATTTGGCCAGCCCCTCGATTGCGCCTTTGGCTGCGCCTATCACCGCATGATTGGTGAATCCCTGATACACAGCAATTGATGAAAACAGAACCACGCTGCCTTGGCCTGCCTTCAAAGCTCTTTCCAGCAGACGAAGAGCGCGCACGGCGCCCAGAACATTTACCTCGAAAGCTTTTGTAAAATTTTCGTCCCGGCTGGCCTTCAAGGACATAAGATCTATGGATCCGATGCAATACGCGAATCCATGAACCGGGTTGGTTTCGGAGAACTCCGAAAATGCGGAATCCATAGCTGCCGCGTTCGTGACATCAACAGGCATAATCTTTTTTGCGTGGATACGCATTTCTACAGATGCTTTGTCGGGGTCCTGCATGGTGGCATAAACATCATGTCCGGTCTTGGCAAACCGCAGGGCTATGTTCTCACCCGCTCCGCCGTTCGCGCCCATTACAATAATATTCGATTTCATGGCCGGATCCTTTTTTAACACCGGAATCTACCACACCGTGCCTGCCTTGAAAAAATTACAAAAAATTCATAAAACAAAATAAGCTTATCAAAGCCTTCGGATACTGTGTAATCTGATGCTTATTCCAACAAATATTTAAGTAGCCAATATGCGATTGTTGATTGTTGAAGATGAACCGGAAGTCTTGTCCTACATCGTCAAAGGAATGAAGGAAGCCGGACACACTGTTGATACGGCAACCAATGGGAAAAACGGGCTTTTTCTTGCGACAACGGAACAATATGATTTGCTGATCATCGACAGGATGATGCCTGAGCTTGACGGACTGACCGTCATCAAAACTTTGCGCGGCGCAGGTAACAATACGCCGGTTCTCATACTGAGCGCGCTCGGCGAAGTTGACGATAGAGTAAAAGGCCTGCGATCAGGCGGGGATGATTACCTGGTAAAGCCCTTTGCCTTTGCAGAGCTTCTGGCACGTTCAGAAATTCTGGCGCGCAGGGTGCAAAACAACCCGGCATCCGGAGAAACATCCTTGTATGCGGGCGACCTTGCTCTCAATCTTCTTTCCCGCAAAGTTACACGCGGGCAAAATGAGATAGAATTACAAACACGCGAATTCAAACTTCTGGAATACCTGCTGCGACACAAGGGTCAAATTGTCACCCGTACGATGCTTTTGGAACATGTGTGGGACTATCATTTCGATCCCCAGACCAATGTTATAGATGTTCACATATCCCGTTTACGACGCAAGATCGATGAAAATTCCCACACATCCTTGATACAGACCGTGCGTGGTGCCGGCTACATCATTAAGGACGCATAGCCATGATCAGTGGTCGGCGATATATAAAAAGCTCAAGTTTCGTAATGGCGCTGCTGTTCACCATACTATGCGGTGCGGCGGCTTTATCGTTGGGATATTTCATCGATTACTTTGCCCGCGGGCACTTCGCACAAAGCACGGAAGCTGTACTTGATTCCGAAATCCGATATATCAAAAGCCTGCCTGACCTATCGAATATTCCTGAAAATGCGCATAGAATCTACATTCCGCTGGATAGAAACAACGCGATTCCCGATGATATAAATCCTGAAACTTCTACTTTGCGTGAAGGCATATTGGTTTTTGACTATCCGCAAGGCGGGCCGCGTTATGCCGCAAAAATATATCAATTTGAAGACGGGCAAAGCCTGCTTATCGGTTATGATATCACCGACATCGCCCATGATTTTCGTTTCATGCAGATTATTGGAATCGCCAGCATCGTTTTTGTTATGATAGTGGTGTTCATAAGCTATCTGATCAGCGTCTTCGTTGTCAGCGGGACCAACAAAATTGCCAATACTGCACGTGATATCATGAATACCGGAGATTTATCACAGCGCATAGATATCGGGTCACGCTGGGATGATCTGGGAAATATGACGACGGTTTTGAATATGCTGCTCTCAAGAATAGAACAGCTCATGACCGGTGTGCGTCAGGTTTCAGACAATATAGCGCATGACCTCAGGACACCTCTTACGCGGTTACGTCAGAAAATAGAAGCAGCTCGCGGAGAAAAGCAGGAAGATCTTTTGAAAGAAGCCGATCATCTTCTTTCTACCTTCAATGCGCTTTTGCGAATTTCACGCATTGAAACCGAAAAGCAACGCAGCCGCTTTCAAAAACTGGATCTTCAAAACGTCCTGCAGGATGTTATCGATTTTTATGAACCTCTGGCCGAAGAAAAATCCATTTCCATGGTGCTAGATCTGCAAGGCGCGACCTTAGAAGGCGATCGCGACCTGCTTTTCCAGGCCTTTGCCAATATCCTCGATAATGCTTTGAAATATACGCCTGCGGGAGGAACAATCCGCATTTCCTTGCATAATGCGGATGGACGCATTTCCATAGAGATCAAAGACAGCGGTGCGGGCGTTCCAGATAGCGATCTGGCCAAGATTTTCGAGCGTTTCTACCGCAGCGAAGAAAGCCGCAATACGGCTGGAACAGGGTTGGGCTTGAGCCTCGTCGCGGCGGTCGTAGAATTGCATCACGGAACGGTCAAGGCGGAAAATTCGGCAAGCGGGTTTCGGATTATTACGATTTTGTAATGATCTGGCCATAGACGGGTAACGGCTCATCCCCCATCATGGGGCTATGAAAATTGCAATTATCGGTGCCGGAATTTCGGGGTTGGGCGCGGCTTGGCTCCTTAGGCAGCATCACGACATCACTGTCTTCGAAAAAAACGATTATATCGGCGGCCACAGCCGGACTATCGATGTCAAAACGCGCGGCGGAAATGTTCCGGTCGATACCGGGTTTATCGTTTTCAATGACTGGAATTATCCCAATCTGTTAGGATTGTTTGATGCAATCGGTGTTCCGTATGAAAAAAGCGATATGTCCTTCGGCGTCAGTATAGGCGACGGCTTCCTCGAATACAGTTCATACGGATTGTTTGCGCAGAAAAAAAACTTCTTTCGTCCATCCTATTGGAGGATGATTTTCGATATATTGCGGTTCAACAAAAGGGCAGAAGGATATTTGGAAAAAGATCCCTCCTTCACCCTGCGACAGTGCCTCGATGAATTGAACATGGGTGATTGGTTCCGCCGTTATTATCTTCTGGCGATGGGGGCCGCAATATGGAGTTGCCCCATCAGTACAATTCTGGATTTTCCTGCATCCACCTATATACGTTTTTTTAAAAACCACGGACTTCTCAATATCAATCATCGCCCTCAATGGTATACGGTTAAAGATGGAAGCCGCGAATACGTGAATCGCTTGACCAAAGATTTCAGCGACCGGATATATACAGGAATATCTATTCAAAAAGTTATCGCCCAACAAAATATAGTGAAATTGATCGATGAAGGCGGCGGAGAGCATTTCTTCGATCAGGTTATTTTCGCATGCCATCCGGATGAGGCGGCAAGAATGATAAAAACCCCCGATCCGGAAGTTGCATCGGTGCTCGGCAATTTTGCCTATCAGGAAAACAGAATTGTCGTACACAGCGATGAAAGCTTTATGCCCTCCCGCCGCGCATGCTGGGCAAGCTGGATTTACCTGAACGACACCTCCAGGCAAGATAAATCTGAAGTTTCTTTAAGTTATTGGATGAACAATCTACAACCATTGGAAACCTCTACGCCCGTGTTTGTTACACTCAATCCATCGCGCATGCCGAACCCTTCGCTTGTTTATGACGAACATGTTTTTGACCATCCGGTATTCAATGAATCGGCTATACGCGCGCAAAGTAAAATTGATTCCATACAAGGCGCCAACGGTTTGTGGTTCTGCGGAGCCTATCAGCGCTACGGGTTTCATGAAGACGGTTTATGGAGCGCGGTGAATGTGGCACGGAAACTAGGAGCAACCATTCCATGGGAATGAAAACCCCCAAACTCCTTTGCGGTCATGTCATGCACGGGCGTCTTTTCCCGCGTAAAAATCATTTCCGCTACGGCATCTATTATCTCGCTCTGCCTTTATCCAAACTAAACGGTTTGCCCATAGCATATAATTTCTTTGGTGCGATGAGCTTTTATGACCGCGATCATGGCTATGGAACCACAGGAACGCTGCAAAGCTGGGCACAAAATATTCTTGCGTCGTATGGCATAAAAGCCGAAGGGGAGATTCAATTGATCTGTATGCCCCGCATTCTGGGGTATGTGTTTAATCCTGTCAGTTTTTGGCTCTGCCATGACAAGGAAGGCGCTTTGAGAGCCGTGCTCTGCGAAGTGCACAATACCTTTGGAGAAAAACATACATATCTTTGTGCGCATAAGGATGGCCGTATCATCAGCTCTGTAGAAACTTTCAAAGGGCAAAAACTTTTTCATGTCTCCCCGTTCCTGAAACGCGAGGGGAGCTATGAATTCCGCTTCGATTCCGAAGAAGACCATTTCAAGGTTTGGATAGATTATTTTGATTCTGAAGGCAGGAAGCAACTTGTCACAACCCTTGCCGGAAAATATGAAAATTTGACCAAGGCGACAGCTCGTAAGGTATTTTGGAAATACCCCCTGGTAACACTCAAAACCATTATTCTTATTCACTATCAGGCAGTGAAGCTGATTGCGAAAGGCATACGCTATATCCCAAAACCCCTACAAAAACAGCCTATAACGAGCGCCACAGAAAACCTTACAAAAATGTAATATTACTGTAAGGGACACTACAGGCGGTCGGGTGTAACATCTTATCATGTTTGCAAAACTCGCTTCCGATCAATTGTTTAAACGCCTCGATTCCCTAGAATCAGGCACACTTACGCTCACCACGCCCGATGGAAAAACGCGGGTGTTTCAAGGCAAAAGCGCCGGCGAGAATGCCCATTTGGAACTGCATGACTGGAGCGTCGTATCGAACATGATACAAAAAGGCGATATCGGGCTCGCCGAAGATTATCGCGCAGGAAAATGGCATACGGACAATCTGGTTGATTTCACTGCCCTTGGCCTTCGCAACCGCCGTGTCCTTGATGATTTCGTTATCGGAAGCCGTTACACCCGTGCCGCCTCAATGTTTTCATATCTGATGAAGATGAACACATTGAAAGGAAGCCGCCGTAATATTCATGAACATTACGATCTTGGGAATGATTTTTATGCGTTGTGGCTCGATCCTTCCATGACCTACTCATCCGCACTTTACGCCAATGAAATGGAAAGCTTAAAGCAGGCGCAGGATAACAAATATGATCGCATTATCGATCGTATGGATACGAATTCCGGACGTGTTCTGGAAGTGGGTTGCGGCTGGGGCGGTTTTGCGGAGCGTGCGCACCACAAAGGTGATTACGCCCTTAAAGGCATTACTCTTTCAGACAAACAGCATGGGTATGCAGGCCAACGCACGCGCGGCTACGCGGACATAGCGCTGGAAGACTATCGCCACCAAACGGGTTCCTATGACCGTATCGTTTCGATTGAAATGTTCGAGGCCGTAGGTGAGCATTTCTGGCCAACATATTTTAAAAAGCTGGGCGAGCTGATGAAACGAGACGGCAAAGCCGTGATACAAACGATCACCATCAACGACACGGATTTCGCGCGATACCGCAAAGGTGGCGATTTCATCCGCAGCTTTATATTTCCTGGGGGAATGCTTCCCTCTCCCTCACGTTTCCGCCAAGAGGCTGAAAGAGCAGGCTTGCGTGTGAATGGTGGATTTTTCTTCGGACAGGATTACGGCCGAACACTGGTCGAATGGCTGAAAACATTTGATGCAAAAGTGGATCAGGTCAGAGCGCTTGGTTTCGATGAAGGTTTTATCCGTTTATGGCGCTTCTATCTGGGCGCGTGTGCGGGCGGATTCCGCGCGGGCCGCACCGATGTCATGCAAGTGGAGCTTTCCCATGCAACATAACATAGTTCGCATAGCGTGCGTATACGCGATGATGGGCATTTCATCCGTGCATGCCGCCGAATATATAAATTCCCATGTACCCGAAGCCAAACTTGTCGGGCAAGGACGTGCACAGGTCTTGTTGTGGGATGTTTATGACGCGAAACTATATGCGCCATCGGGCGTTTATACACAGAACAAACCTTTTGCGCTAGAACTCAGCTATCTTCAAGAGCTGGATGCCCGCCAGATAGCAGACCATGCGGTAAACGAAATCCGGCGCATGGGATTCAAGGATGAAACCAAACTTAAGAAATGGCACGGAATCATGATTGAGATTTTACCCGATGTAATTCCAGGAAGCATGATAACCGGCATTTCCACACCAAACGGCCCCACCATCTTTTATGCGGATGGCAAAGTTATAGGCCGCGTAGATGACCCCGAATTCGGCAGGGAATTTTTTCGCATATGGCTTGATGTGCGCACCAGCACACCAAGTTTGCGCGAGAATCTCCTAAACACAAATACTGCAACGAAAGGATACCGTGATGAAACTCCTGACAACAATCATAACTCTGGGGGTAATTATGGTTCTTAGCGGATGCACATCCCCCTCGCTCAGTCACTATGACAACACGAAACCGGAATTGGACATCAAGGAATATTTTGACGGGCCGATTCAGGCATGGGGTATCGTGCAGGATTGGCGCGGAAACGTGACACGTAAGTTCGATATAGAAATGGTCGGCTCATGGGAAGGTGATGTCGGTAAATTGGAAGAAGACTTCGTCTATGACGATGGAAAAACCCAACGCCGCGTATGGACCATCAAAAAACTATCGGACAATAGCTATGAAGGAACGGCCAGCGACATCAAGGGTAAGGCAGATGGGAAAACCAACGGCAACGCGGTCCAATGGAAATACCAGATGAATCTGGAAGTGGATGGAAAAACCTATCTGGTTACCTTCGATGACTGGATGTTCCTGATGAAAGACGAGGTTCTTATAAACAGGTCGTACCTGAAAAAATTCGGAATTAAAGTTGCCGAACTCACCATCGTCATGAAAAAGAAATAAGATATGAAAGCGCGCATGCGCATATTTTTCACGGCGCTTTGCGCGCTTTCTGTTTCGGCTTGTTCTTCTGCCTCATTTTTTGTGGCTAACCTTCCGGTTCACTTCTCCGAAGCGGAGGTTGCTTCCGATATTGCTTACGGCGATAAAAAAATTCAGAAGCTTGATATCTACTCGCCGAAAGACCTGAATGACAAAGCGCCCGTGCTGGTATTTTTCTATGGCGGGCGGTGGACATTCGGAAACAAGGAGCAATATGCCTTTGCCGCCTTACCTTTCGTGGAAAAAGGTTATGTTGTCGTCATTCCCGATTACTCCAAATATCCCGACGTCAAATTTCCCGAATTTGTGAAAGACGCTGCCCTTGCCGTGTCATGGGTGCATGATCATATCGGCGAATATAAAGGCGATGCCAACCGACTTTATCTATCGGGCCATTCGTCAGGGGCACATCTTGCCGCTCTGGTTACTGCCGACCCGAGATATCTCAAAGAATTAGGCAAAGACCGCAGCATCATCACCGCCTTTTCGGGGTTGGCAGGACCTTATGATTTTATTCCCGAAGACGATGACCTGAAAGATATGTTCGGTCCGCCGGAGAATTACCCGAACATGCAGGTTACGACCTTTATAGATGGCCGCCAGCCGCCGATGCAGCTTCTCCACGGCGCGGACGATAAGGATGTAATCCTACGCAACCTCAACCGCATGCGTTATAAAATAGTGGATAAAGGCGGCGTGGAAGAAGCCAAAATCTATTCCGGCATAGACCATAAGGAAATTATGGGCGCGCTCAGCTGGGTGTGGCATGATAAGGCACCCGTAAGGGATGACATGCTGGATTTTTTTGAAAGACACCCATGAACGATTATGCGGGCAAAACCGTCTGGATTATCGGGGCCAGTTCGGGAATAGGACATGCGCTTGCGCACACGCTACATGCCCGCGGCGCCACACTCGTACTTTCCGCCCGAAACGAAAGCACACTTCATTCCCTTAACACAGATCTGGGCGGCAGGCATAAGGTTATGGCCTTTGATGTCGGAGACCACGCGGCTTTCGCACAGGCTTTTGCGCAACTGGGAAAAATCGACAGTACTTTGTATCTTGCCGCGGCTTACACACCCGGAAAGATAGCGGATATCACGCAAGAAGATTGTACACATGCTCTTTCCATCAATTTGGAAGGCGCGTTTACCCTGCTCCGACATCTTCTTCCGCATTACAAAACGCAAGGATACGGGCAGATTGCGCTTTGCGGAAGCGTAGCGGGATACAAAGGGTTACCAAAGGGACAACCCTACAGCGCCACCAAGGGCGCCATCATAAATCTTGCAGAATCGTTGCGCGCAGAAGTGGCGGATGACAACATCGACGTAAAGCTTATCAGTCCGGGCTTTGTCAAAACGCCACTTACGGACAAAAATGATTTTGTAATGCCTATGATGATCGAGCCGGAGGACGCTGCACGCGCCATAGCGGACGGTCTTTTGGGTAAAGTCTTTGAAATTCACTTCCCGAAGAAATTCACCATCCTGATGAAAATCATCGGTCTTTTGCCTTATGCTTTATATTTTCCTCTGGCGGGCAAAATAAACCGCTGAAATCGCTAATTAAAGAATTGATTCAAGTTTTCCAGTACGTCGGCTTCGTTGGCGGGCTTATCCCAACGGATGCGGTTTATACGGGGGAAACGAAGGGCTACGCCTGATTTATGCCTTGCACTTTGTTGCGCGGAATCAAATGCGACCTCGAACACCAATTCTTTTTTCACTTCGCGCACGGGGCCAAATCTATTGATGGTGTTGTTGCGCACCCATTTGTCGAGCTGCACCAATTCTTGATCGGTAAAACCTGAATAGGCCTTTCCGATGGGGACGATCTCGTTGCCTTTCCAAAGCCCGAACGTGTAGTCGGAATAAAAACTCGAACGCTTACCGTGCCCGCGCTGCGCATACATCAAGACCGCGTCGATCAAACGCGGATCGCGCTTCCATTTATACCATGGGCCTTTGGGACGCCCCGCGACGTAAGCAGAATCTTTGCGTTTGAGCATTATACCTTCATGGCCTTCTTCTTCCGCGCCCTGAATGCGGATCTTCGCCAATTCTTCCCATGATTGATACGGGATGATGCCCGATACATCGAGCCGTGTATTGCCATACCGCATAACCCACGCTTCCAGTCTTTTTCGGCGTTCGGATAACGGCAATCCCCGCACATCCTCGTCGCCATCAAACAAAATATCATAGGAATGCACGAAAGAGGGAAATTCACCCATCATTTTCGCTGTAACCGTCCTGCGGTTCAGGCGCTGCTGCAGCGAATTAAACGACATCGGTTTAAAATCCGCACCCACCAGCAACTCTCCATCCAAAACGCCCGTGCCTTTCAATGTATCCGCCAAATCGGGGAAGGAATGGGTGATGTCCTCACCAGTACGCGAAAAAATCCGCGTTTCGCCTTCACCCAGAACCAGTTGCACGCGAATACCGTCCCATTTCCATTCCGCCTGATAATCCGCGGGATTCATTCCTGCAAAATCCTTGGCTTCGTCGACAGGATTGGACAGCATCATAGGGTGAAAAACCTTGTGGCGGTGTATTTCGGGGATAGGCCCCTTGCCTTCCAGCCACGCGAACAAATCCAGATAAGGGCTTTGCAGCCCGTGCCATATATGTTCGATATCATCGAGCGGTTTTTTGCCAAATTCCGCAAGCGCCGTTTTGGCCAGACGTTCCGAGACCCCCACGCGCAAATTGCCCGTGGCAAGTTTGATGATCGCCCATCTCTGGCTTGCCGTCGCGCGCGATAAATATGTGGCCACCAAGGCAGGCAATTGCTTTTGCGGCAGATCACGCAGTTCCAAAACCAACTCCGATAAAGACGGCAACTCCCCCTCTTCCTTGTCAGGCCAGATAAGAGCGATAGTCTCGGCCAGATCACCGACATAATCGTAAGACAATTCAAACAGAACGGGATCGACCTTTTCCAGCACCACGTTTTTCAAAAAACTGGATTTCACATTCTTAAACGACATCGCTCCCGTCAATACGGCGAGCGCATAACCGCGATCGGGATCAGGTGCATCCTTAAAATACTGCACCATATGCGCGATCTTTGCATTCCGCGCAGGCGTGAGGACAAGACTTTCAAGCAGCAGCGCAAAATCCTTCATGCCGCGTCCTCTGCCTGCTCGTCTTCGCGTCCTTGAATATGCAGTGGCGCCGCTTTCAATCCCTGCGTCTGACACCAATGGACCAGCGCATCCTCGCGCCCGTGCGTAACCCAAATTTCGCCCGCCCCCGTTTCAGGAATGGTGGTGATCAATTCATTCCAATCCGCGTGATCAGAAATCATGAGCGGCAATTCCACGCCGCTCGCCTTGGCGCGCTGTTTGATCGTCATCCATCCCGATGCCATGCATATGACGGGGTCATCCATGCGCCGCGCCCAGACTTCTTTCGTGGCACTGGGCGGGGCAATGACGATTTGCCCCTTCAGTGCACCCTTTGGCAATCCTGTGGCTTTGCGCAGATCGCCCAGATCAACGCCGTTCTCTTGATAGAACGCGCACATATTGATCATGCTGCCATGCAGGTAAATCGGCGCATCATATCCCGCCAGACGCAGCAGTTTGATAACCCGCTGCGCCTTGCCTAGCGAATAAGCCGCAATCAAATGGCTCCGCTCGGGGAAATTCTTTACACTGATCAGGAGTTTTGAAATTTCCGCATGCGCATCGGGGTGCTGGAACACCGGCAAACCAAACGTTGCTTCAGTCACGAAAATATCGCACTTTATGGGTTCGAACGGTACTGTCGTTCCATCGCTCCGTCTTTTGTAATCGCCCGAAACCACAATTCGCTGGTTCTTACACTCTAATAAAATCTGCGCGCTGCCCAGAATATGCCCCGCGGGATAAAACGTCGCGGCCACTTCCCCCATCTGCACCTTTTCACCGTACGCAACGCCTTGGTAATGCTTGGCGGCGTCTTCGCCATATCGGCGCTTGATGATCCCGACGGCCTCATGGGTGGCAAGAACGCTGTCATGCCCCGCGCGCGCATGGTCCGCATGGCCATGTGTTATCAAGGCCTTTTTTACAGGAAACGGGGGGTCGATATAGGCCCCTATCGGACCTATATATAAATCATGGCGCAAAAGGCTCATGTGATTGATGTAGGCGGCGAGGCAACAGAAAACAAGCTGTCGGGACACCCCCTTACGGACTGGCTGCACAGCAAGGGCTGGGACTGGTTTCCACACCAGATCGAAACGCTGAATGCCGCAATGGAAGGCAAAAATGTACTTTTATGCGCCCCTACAGGTGCGGGGAAAACTTTATCGGGATTTCTTCCCTCCCTTGTGGAACTAAATGCGCAGGGCGGGAAATTCAAGGGCCTTCATACGCTTTATATATCACCGTTGAAGGCTTTGACGGTCGATGTACACCGCAATATCGGCAAACCCATCGAAGAACTTGGCCTTCCCATCACATTTGAAACCCGTACGGGCGATACGCCCGCTTCCAAGCGCGTACGACAGAAAACCAAACCGCCTAACATGCTCATGACCACGCCGGAATCACTCGCGTTGCTTTTGTCTTACACCAACGTGGAAGAATATTTTACAAATCTGCGCTATATCATCATCGACGAACTCCACGCTATTTTGGATTCCAAACGCGGGGATTTGTTTTCGCTGGGCATGGCGAGGCTGGGAAGCTTGGCGCCGAACGCGCAACGCATCGGTCTTTCCGCCACCATCGCCGATCCGCAAACGGCCGCTGATTGGCTTTCGCCGCAAAACACTGCGATTGTGCGCGCTCCCGCCCGCACCTATCCCGACATTACCATCCTGAAAACGGATGAACGCATTCCGTGGGCGGGACATATGGCGTCCTATGCCATGAAAGATGTCTATGCCGAAGTTCGTAAGAATAAAATGAGTATCGTGTTCGTTAACACGCGCGCGCAGGCGGAACTCGTTTTTCAAAATTTGTGGAAACACAATGACGCGGATTTGAAGATTGCGCTCCATCACGGCTCTTTGGAACGTGAATTGCGGCGCAAAGTCGAAACCATGATGGCCGAAGGCGCACTTGATTGTGTCGTTGCGACGTCCTCGCTCGATCTGGGGCTGGATTGGGCGGAGGTCGATCTGGTCGTACAAATCGGCGCACCCAAAGGTATTTCCCGCTTGTTACAACGCATCGGCCGTTCCAATCACCGTTTGAACGAGCCCAGCAAAGCCCTGCTTGTCCCCACCAACCGTTTTGAATATCTGGAATGTCTGGCGGCAAAAGCCGGCATCGCTCATAACGAAATCGACGGCGTTTCACCCAAAAAAGGCGGGCTCGATGTTCTGGCCCAGCATATTTTCGGCACGGCGTGCGCGGGCCCGTTCGATGCGGACAAACTCTATGCCGAAATCATAACCGCATGGCCTTACAAAGAACTTACCCACGTAGATTTTGACAAGGCCCTCGCCTTTGTGACCAACGGCGGATACTCCCTGAACAACTACGAACAATTCAAACGCATCCGTATCAACGAGGAAGGGTTGTACGAACTAACCTCGCCGCGCCAGACGCGACTTTACCGCATGAATATCGGCACAATTGTGGAATCACCCATGCTCAAGGTGAAGATGGGGCGCAGAACGCTCGGCACGATAGAAGAATTTTTTATCAATCATCTGGCCCCCGGCGATACTTTTTTGTTCGCGGGCAATGTGGTGCGTTTCGATGGGCTCCATGAAATGACTGTTATGGTTTCCCGCACCGCGTCCAGCCGTGCCAAAATTCCCTCCTATGATGGCGGAAAACTGCCCATGTCCACACATCTGTCCATGCGCGTGCGGCAATTGCTCGAAGATAGAGATGAATGGCGCGACCTGCCTGACAATGTGCGTGACTGGCTGGAACATCAAGAAGAACGCTCCATAGTTCCTGACACACGCAACATGCTAGTCGAAACCTTCCCGCGCGCACGGAAACATTATATCGTCGCTTTTACCTTTGCGGGGCGTCAGGCCAACCAGACACTGGGCTTCCTCATTATGCGCCGCCTGCAGAGGAACAACGCAAAACCCGTCAGTTTTGTCGCTACGGATTACGCGGTTGCGATCACCACGCTGTCGCCGCCGGAAAATATAGAAGATTTGTTTTCTGTAGATTTGCTCGGCGAGGAATTAAATGAATGGCTGGATGATACGCCGCTAATCAAACGCATGTTTCGTGAAGCCGCGGTGATTGCAGGGCTTATCGAACGCCGACATCCGGGTTCGCAAAAAACGGGGCGGCAGATGACCTTTAGTTCAGACCTCATTTATGATGTCCTCAACAAATACGAATCCGACCATATTCTTTTGCGGGCCGCGCGGCAGGACGCCAACGGCGGCTTGATAGATATAGCCCATCTTTCCGACCTCCTCGTAGGCATTCAAGGAAAAATCACCGTCAAGCCGCTTAAAAAAGTGTCGCCGCTTGCCATACCCATGATCCTGCAGATCGCGCGGGAAAATTTATCCCGCAAACAGGTCGGCGAATATTACCTCGAAGATCTGGAAAAATCTTTGCTGGAAGAATCCGGCATGGAGGATGCGGATGAAAATTGATTTCGGCGGTCATGAATTTCTGCTTCATCCTTCGGGCGTTTTATTCTGGCCGGAAAAATCCTTGGTGATCGTTTCCGATCTCCACCTTGAAAAAGGCTCGCACTTCGCTTTGAGAGGCTTTTTTCTTCCGCCCTACGATACGAAAGAAACCTTAATACGTCTTCACTCCGTGCTGAATGAACTTTCTGCGCAAAAAATCCTCGTTCTCGGAGATACTTTTCATGATGTAAAAGGTTTTTTTCGCCTGCCTGCGGAAGAACGCAAATTGTTCGACAAACTCCTGCGCTACGAACCTATCTGGATCAAGGGCAACCATGACGGCGATTTCGTGCCTTCGGGTTTCAAGGCTTTTAAATCGCTGGTTCTGGGCGGCCTTGTCTTCAACCACGAGGCAAAGGCGGGCACGCGACTGGAAATCAGCGGACATTTCCACCCCAAAGTCGAGATCGTGCATAAAAAGGCCCGCATTTCGCGCCCCTGTTTTATCGAAGACGGGAATAAAATGATTTTACCTTCATTCGGGGCCTACACGGGCGGCTTGCCCGTTACGCATGCGTCTTTCAGACATATATTGCAAAACCCGCGCATCTACGCGCTGGGTGAGAAAATTTACAATATTCAGATTTAGAAAATGGCTGTGGTGGTAGTCAGTCGATAATTTTTCTCTGTAAATACAAGGCTTTTTGGGAATTGAGGGTATGAATTTATCCCGAATTTTATTCCCTTTTGGTTACAGCGGCTTGTGGCTCCGGTTCGGCTCCTGTCCTTTTGGCAAGCTTCGGCATGTTTAGAATCCTGCCAGCCTCCGCAATAACGCATAAAGGAGGCTCCCTGAAATATTTATTACATAATCTTGCTGAACTGTCGGAACGCTGCGCTGTAAATGTTCGCGCAGAAGCCCAGCTATGGGACATTTTATCCCGTGATCTAAAGCGGGCCGCAAAGGAGCTGGATGATGCCAAAGAGCAGCCAAAACCAACCAACCCCAAAGTGCTACCTCCAGAAGAGATGCCTATCCTCGAAGACCGCCTCTATATACGGGTTAAAGAAGCACAGAAAATCATGGTTATGTTACATACCGCGCTATTTACAAGGAGATAGGTGAAGGAAGACTGCCGGTTAAAAGAACGGGCGCTCCACGCTGATTGCTGTCGCCGACATCCACACATGGTTCGCAAGTTTGCCTGTAAAAGGATAAAACCCGAAGATGACGTACCGCCGTGATACGCAATCCTCGGGCCTTGGTGTGTCGGGGTAGCGCACACTCTCGTTAGTCTTTGTTGGTATTTGCGGCAGATGAAAGAAAGTCCATGGTCGGCGGCTGTTGTGCTGCCCGCTTCTCCATGTAGAACCGATCCAGTGCGCCTATAAACGCACCCAAATCTTTATGAATCAGTTCGGCCCAATCCATCAAAAGCCAAATCCTTTCGTGATCCGGCTCTATCTCCTGATTATTTGCCATCACTCTTTTATATGACTTTTCTTTTGCCATGTTTGGAGCATGGCGCGACCATGGGATTGGAAGCAAGGGATTTCAACCAGCCTTCATCAAAGCCAACTGAAACATTCAACCTGCATTATTTATTAGACGGTTTTAAAGAGATGTATGGCGACCCTTTGGTCTGCATCAAACTGTGTTTCCACCAGATCAAAGCTGGAGTTCTTCGCTATGTTCACAAAACGATCAGCTTGAAATTTATAGCTATTATGCAGATAGAATTCCTGACCTTTAAACAAAGAGAAGGTTTCGCCTTCCAACTCAAAGTTCATGGGTTTTTTGCAAACATAAGTGTAGGCCATTGCGCCTGTTTCTTTGAAGAAGGTGATTTTAAACCCGAAAGCATCAGGGTTAAAACCCGCGCTCACAGGCAAATCACGTTTGATACGGTACAGAAGATTTAAATGGAAATCCGCACCTGTCATGTAGGCATCGTGGAAATCCGCCTCATTCTGGTTCGTATCTTGGGCAGCAATAAAATAGCCGTTGCCGTTTAAATGCGAATAGAATCTTTTGAAATAAGAACCTAAAACCATATCCGGCAGTTTTTCCACGCGAGGATCAATCGGAAGATTGATAATCGTCTGGCCGAAAATTGCCATCACCAACGTAGTATCGGTTGGCAATTTAACTCTATTCCAATAGAAATCAGAATTTATTCCCGCAAATTTAACATCGGGCGCATGGGCCTTTAGGCTGGCTTCAATGCGCTCAAGACATTCAGGCACAATATCCACGCCGATATAGTGTTTGGAATCCAAAGCCTCAAGGATAGGCATTACCTTACCCCAAAGAGCATCTTCCGATCCGGGGCCAAGATCAATAACGGTGGCATCGCCTTTGACATGGCCCCTGATATTTTGGAGTAAAGTTTTAAGAGCCTGTATTTCACCATTAGGAACATAGTAGGCATTTCCGGCCTTGGCTTTTTTGATGTATTCGGCCCACTGACCCATGCCGTTGACTTTATCGCCTTCAAACAAAGGCTCTGAATAACGCCAAATACCTACATGTCCCGATCTTCTTTCAGAAAAGAAGTCGCGTATATCCTTCGCAAAGTCTTTATTGTAGTCGAGTTGCTTCTGTGGGCGGATCATCAACATGGTTATGCTCCCACCTTCTTGGCTTTGGCCCAGCTTATTTCAAACTGCTTTTGGTAAGATTTTGCCAAAAGAGCATTCTTGATAATGAAAAGATTCATCTCGTTTTCTTCAAACGGGATAAGAACCAGATTATCGTCGAAGATATAAAACGGTACTTCACCAAATTCCTGTTCGGGAACGGCGCGATATTCTGCAAATTTCGTGGCGGTCAGGTTGGTATCACCTTCTTTAATAATGATCCTGAAATGGACAGTGCCCAGCTTTGCGATTTCTTGGCGATAGGTGTTGTTCATTTCCTCGCCGCCCCATTTGGAAAAGTGGCGTTCGTCCACGTTGCTAACGCAAACTTCCAATGGGCCTTGTTTTGCCCTGTTCAAAACAAGTTGTCTAAATTCGGTGAAACCTTCATGGCCTTTTAAAACGATAACTTTGTTCGATGCGCGGCTTACGCCATCGTTCGGGAGAAATTCAACGCCGCCACTTTCTAATGTTCTGCGGAGTTTTTCGAGTGATCTGACTTCCAATGCCTGATCGCCCGTTGATTTTTCAAACTTCGTTACTGTGACCGGAGAAAGGTTGCACTTCTCGGCAAGCTCGGTCTGCGTCCAGTTGAGTAACGAACGCGCCATACGACATTGTGCTGGGGTGATTAAAATTTGTTCCACGATCAAGACCTTATAGGTAAACCCTTAAATTTTCCTCACCATACTGAAGAAAAACTACATGGTTAAGTCTTTTTTAAAGTTTTCTGTATAAAAACTTCATCGTGATGTTGTTTTACATTACTATGTATCGCGTGGGGCGATATTACTATTCTAGTGTGTGGAGTACTTATATGTTTGATTTTATTGAGAAAAATGCAAAAGGGGACGATACGGCCTTAAGGGAAGACCTTGAGCGTCGCTACGGCCCAGCCATGGCCCAGGATATTTTGGATCAGCTTAAAAAGACGGACAGCCTTCAAGAGTGCCCTGAATATCTTTCGGTCAAAACCTTATCCGAGGGCGAAGAAATCTATCGCCGCGAGGCGCAAGCCTCCCTGAAACGTCTGAAAGCGTGGAAGCGCGGTAAAGGGCAAGGCCACAAAGGTGTTGTGGAGTTTGAAGGCGCGTTCTTGCAAAAAGAATTTCAACGCTCCTTCGGCTTCTATCTGCGCTTTCACAAGGGCTATCACGTTCTTTACCATCAGGCGATGGAAGCCTACAAAACCAAAGCCTATGTCCCGTACCGCGCCGATCAGAACGAAACCGTTCTGCAAGCGGCATAGGAGGTATCATGGAAAACATGGACAAGAACGCCTTCAACGTGGCGATGGGAAAGCGTCTGTGCGAGTTACGAAACCTCCACGGCAAATCCCAAAGCGATATGGGCGCAAAGCTGGGCGTGACCTATCAACAGGTTCATAAGTACGAAACAGGCGAAACGCAAATACCGCCCGTTCACCTGTTTACCTATGCGAAACTTTTCAAAGTGAGCATGGCGTATCTTTACGGACTGGCGAACGAAAGCAATGACGATATGCCGGAACTTGATAAGAAGGCTTATCACGCCGCATCGGAAACGATGAGCTGGCCGGATGATCTTCGCAAAAGCCTCTATAATCTTACAAAACAAATAACCAAGGCCTGTGTTGCTAAGGAAAAAGACAAAGCTGCATAACGTCGCCTTTAGAATGGCCCAAGGATAATCCCCAGTCCTTGGGCTGTTTTTTTGCTGTAAATACTTTGTAGGACTTTATAACCGTACGGGAGTCGAACCCGTGTC
>DLGR01000004.1:49672-64056 GCA_002482805.1 Micavibrio sp. UBA7689
TTAAATAAGCTTTTGTTTAAATTAATAAAAATACCCCCTAAAGGTCATTTCATGCCGACATTAAGCTACCCAGCTATACATGATGATCCGCCAAAGCTCCAGCATATTGCCATACAAATAAGTCAACTCGACCTGATTACCCATACTATGCGCCAAAGACCCCTCCACAATTTCCCGTGTTTATATCTCTATCATTCATTGCGAAGGTAAATAGCGGGCGAAGAACGTAACACGTTGCCCATGACTGCCCAGCTGATCGCCAGTGTCAGGAAAATGCCGGCGAGAAGCGTTAAAATGGCAGGTACCGGATAAAATGCCCATGACAGATCCATCAAAAATACCATCACCGCCCACGACACCATGCTGCCCAGCGCCAGAGAAACAACAGCGGCGATAAAACCCAGCAAACCGAATTCGAGCAAAAAACCCGATATGATTGTGGATCGCCTTGTACCCAGAACTTTAAGAATTACCGTGTCATAAACCCTTGCGGTGCGCGTGGCTGCTAGACTGCCCGCAAGAACAAGAATGCCTGCGATGATTGCAACCAGCGCGGTTCCCCTTACCGCATTGGCCATGTTGCGAAGAAGAGCACCTGCCGTATTGACAGCATCGGAAAGCCGGATCATGGAAATATTCGGAAAGGCACGTCCGATATTGCGCTGAATGGCCGTTTCTTGCGCGGGATCGGCCACGACGGTCGCAAGCCAGCTATGCGGCGCGGCCTCCAGCGTGCCGGGCGCAAAGCTGATCGCAAAGTTCACGGTAAAGTTCATCCAGTTGACGGTGCGGGTGTTGGCTATAGTAGCCTCAATATCGCGCCCCAGTATATTGACCACCATCTTGTCACCAGGCTTTACATCGAACGCCTTCACGACGTCGTCGACAACCGAAATCAGCGGCGGCCCTTTATAATCCGATGGCCACCATTCGCCATCCATAACTTCCGAATGGGCGGGCAGATCGGATATATAGGTAAAGCCGCGATCATTTTGTAAAAGCCAGCGTTCCGATTGATCTTTAAGCGCTTCGGCGGCGGGCACACCGTTTACGCTGACAATCCGTCCACGCAAGTTCGGAGACAGCACCGTTGTGGTTGTGCTTTCCTGTTCATCGAGCAGCTTTATAAAATCGTCTTTCTGGCTTCCTTGAATGTCCATGAAGAAAAAGGCCGGAGCGTCTTTGGGTAAATTCTGAACGATGCCGTAGCGTAAATTCAATTCAATAAGACTGACACTGATCATCACAGTCAAACCAAGTCCTAGTGATATAAGGATATTTGCGGTTGCATTGCCGGGCCTGTGCAAATTCCGAAGCGCGAGGCGCATTGCCGGATAGCGGGGAATAGGTATGCTGCCGGCGATGGTGGCAATCAAAATTCCCAAACCGTAAAAGAACATCAAGCAAGCCGCTCCACCAATGACAAACCAAATAGCGAACAAGGTATTTTGTGCTGTACCGATCGCGGTCGCAATTAAAGTAAAGACAAGTAAAGCGGTGGCTAGCTGAAATTTTCGGGAGGGTGTGGCGGACAGAGGCGTGCGGGCGGAATGGAACAGTTCCAGCGGCATGGTTTTAACAGCCTGTCCCAAGGGCCATGCAGCGAAGACCGCGACGGTCAAAAGTCCATACACAGTCGGAATCAAAACGCCTTGCCACGTCAGTACCGGTTCTACCGTGAAGGGCAAAAGCCCTGTCAGCATCGGTGCAACAAAATATGGAACCAATGCGCCCACAAGACTTCCGGCAAAGGTTCCGGAAATTCCAATGAACGTAATTTGTAAGGCATATATTTGCACGATGAAGCGTACGGGTGCGCCCAGACATTTTAAAACCGCGATGGTTTTCAAACGCTCCTCGAAATGCGCTCTGATACCATTGCCTATACCGATACCTCCGATCAACAACGCGGACAATCCGACCAGCGTCAGGAACATCACCAGTCTATCGACGAAGCGTTTGATTTGTGGTGAGGCGTTGTCGGCATCTGTTATCTTCCAGCCGGCATCGGGGAAAGATACTTCCAGAGACTCTTTCGTTTCTTTCAAATCCCTACCTGGTTCCAATTTCACGCGCAGGTCGTGATAGATCATGCTTCCAGCCTGAAACAATCCTGTTGATTCCATGTCGTCCGTGGAAATCATGGCCCGCGGTGCCAAACCGAAACGCGATCCCCCTGCCCTGTCCGGTTCGTTGACGATAAATCCACGTACCTTGAACACGGCTACCCCCAAGCGCACCTCGCTGCCGACCTGCAAATTCAGCCGGTCACGCAATGCCGGATCGAGTAAAATTCCTTTATCTTCCAAAGATTGGGACAACGGGGCATCGGAGCCGCTTTGGAATATGCCATAGAGCGGATATAGTTTGGGCACCGCTTTAAGTTCGATCAGTGTGTTGTCATCACTTTGCGCATTTGCCAACATGACACGAGCTTCCACCGTTTCAATTGTTTGCGCTTTCCTCTGGGCAAACCATTCCTTTAATGCTTCCGGTGTCGGCTCATAGATACTGCGGATAACCATATCGCCGCCCAAAATGGTGCGTCCGTTTTTTTCAATGCCGTCCAGAACCGTCTGACTTGTGAATTGCAAAGCGGCAATCACGCCCACGCCTAAAAACAGACATAAAAAAGCGATTTTCAGCGATGATAATGCACCCTTTAAATCGCGCGTTGCATAGCGCAGAGCCAACATCATACCGCAACAACCTTTCCGTCCTGAATATGGATTTGCGCATCACAAGCCTTCGCCAGCAAAGGATCGTGCGTGATAAGAACCAGCGTCGCGCCTTGTGCCCGCACGCGTTCGAACAGCAAATCCATGATGGCACGGCCCGTTTCCTGATCCAGATTTCCGGTCGGCTCATCGGCCAGTATCAGTTTTGGTTGCATCGATAAAGCCCGCGCGATAGCCACGCGCTGTTGCTCACCACCCGAAAGTTGCGAGGGATAATGATCAAAACGATGGGGCAAACCGACATCGGACAAAAGCGAGCGTGCACGGGCCTCCGCCCCATCGATGCGAGCCAATTCCAAAGGAATGGACACATTTTCAAGCGCCGTCATAGTAGGGATCAAATGAAAATCCTGAAACACCACACCCATATTGTCGCGGCGCAGCGTTGCCAATCCATCTTCCTCAACATGGGTAATATCGGTGCCTTCCAGACAAACACTGCCTTTTGTCGCGCGCAACAGCCCGGCACATATCATCAAAAGCGAGGTTTTTCCGGAACCGGAAGGCCCGACAATCGCAATTGCCTTGGCTCTTGGCAGGGATAAGGAAATGCCACGTAAAATGGGAACATCGCCGTTGTTGGCGGGCAAGGTCAGATGGATGTCATTCAGTGTCATAAGCATGGTGACGATAATTCCTGTAAAATACGTGGACTGGTTATATTTTTGGGTCGTTTTATATTATTCTAGAGCAACATAAATTTATTGGAGAGCATAACAATGCGTCTAGCCATATTCTTCCTGATTTTAATACTTATTGCCCCCCGCGCGATGGGAGCTGAGACGGTAAGGATAGTCGCGCTGGGCGATAGCCTGACGGCCGGTTACGGACTTGAAGCAGGTGAGGATTTTGCCACAAAATTGCAAGAAGCATTGGTTACAGACGGCATCCAAGCAAAAGTCGATAACGCTGGTGTTTCTGGCGACACGAGCGCCGGAGGGCTTGCAAGGCTAGATTGGGCCATACAAGGAGAGCCCGCGCCCGATCTGGTCATTGTGGCCTTGGGCGCAAATGATATGTTACGCGGGATAGACCCGTCCGTGACTAAGAAAAACCTTTCAGCCATCATTGACAGATTAAAAGCGAAAAATATACCTGTTTTGCTTGTGGGAATGAAAAGCCCTGTGAATATGGGAGCTTTTTTCCAAGGAAAATTTGATAAAATTTACGCGGAGCTTTCCACGGAACATGACATACCGCTTCATCCTTTCTTTCTTCAAGACGTCGCGATGAAGGCGGATCTAAACCTTGCCGACGGCATGCATCCTAATCAAAAAGGAATTTCCATCATGGTACAAGGCATCCTGCCCGCCGTTAAAAAAACTCTCAAGTAGAAAGCGTAAGGGCTTTTGGAGTGATTTTCTCTGCCGTGTGGCAACGGGAAGACTAGATGGCTGTGAGTGTAGTCAGCCGAGAACCTTTCTCGCATTTAAGCCGGATATGAAACAATTAAACACGTCTTATTTTATATGGAAATATATACCAACATCACTATTCTTTAGGCTTCCAAGTTTCAACCTATTGAAACATCTCATCCATTTTTTTGCGTTAAACCGATGATGCGGGCGAGAGACGCTTCTATCGTAATATTCAAGCCGGAAAAAAGTTACGACATTTGTTCTAAATGGAAATAGTGCGGATGATGAGTCTGGTTTCAGTCTAAGGCTTAAACATTCTGCCCGGCGGCATAGCCCGAAGACCACGCCCATTGAAAATTAAACCCACCCAGATGGCCGGTAACATCAACGACTTCACCGACAAAATACAATCCTGGCTGTTTCTTGGCCTCCATTGTCTTAGAGGACAGTTCGTTTGTGTCGACACCGCCCAGCGTCACTTCGGCAGTTCTATACCCTTCCGTACCGGATGGTTTGATGCGCCAGCTGTTGATTGCCTCGGCTAACGTTTCCAAAGACTTGTCCGGTAAATCTGCCAGGCGCCCGCTTATCCCCGCGTCCGCGCAAATATTAACCGCCAGACGCTTAGGCACTATATCTCCCACCGCCGTTTGGACATCCTGTTTTGGCTGCATTTTTTTCCGCGCTTCGAAAAAGGCCAGTGCGTCGATATTGGGCGCCAGATTGACAATAATTTCCTGACCTTCTTTCCAGTAGGAAGAAATCTGCAAGATCGAGGGGCCGCTTAATCCCCGGTGCGTAAATAACATGCCTTCCGAAAAACTTGTATTCCCACAAGACGCTTTTGCCTCAACCGATAACCCACTCAATTCTTTGCAACGTTCCAGCAAAGCGCTTTGGAACACCAGCGGCACAAGCCCGGGGCGGGTTTCGACGATGGTTAATCCAAATTGCCTGGCCAGATCATATCCGAATTTCGTCGCGCCTATTTTGGGAATGGACAACCCGCCCGTCGCCACCACCAAAGAATTACAATAGTGATCGCCGCGGTTTGTTTTCACAAAATATCCCGTTTCCGCCGCCTCCACTTGCTCAATGCTTGTTTCCGTCTCCAAAACCACGCCTGCCGCGCGGCATTCTTCCAGTAGCATGTCGATAATCTGCCCTGATGAAAAATCACAAAACAACTGCCCCAGTTTTTTTTCATGGAAAGCGATACCGTGTTTTTGCACCAGTGCGATAAAATCCTGTTGCGTGTACTGGCTTAAAGCAGATTTACAAAAATGCTGATTTTCTGAGCGGAACGTCGTTGGACCCGTATGTATATTGGTAAAATTACAACGCCCGCCACCGGAAATCCTGATTTTCTCGGCAATCTTTGCGGCATGGTCGATAAGCCAGACTTTGCGCCCGCGCTTACCCGCCTCGATCGCACACATCATGCCTGCGGCACCGGCCCCGATAACGATGACATCATAAGACATTTTCATGAAGCTGTTGTATCATGGCTTTATGAACTGGGTTGTCTATATTTTACGATGTGCGGATCAAAGTCTTTACACGGGAATTACCAATGATCTCGTGGCCCGTTGCGCCGCTCACACCAATGGAACAGGCGCCAAATACACGCGCGGCCGTGGCCCCTTTTTCCTGCTGCATGAAGAACATTTTGTTACGAGGGGTGACGCTTTAAAACGGGAAATCGCCATTAAAAAATTAACCCGGGAGGAAAAGTACGATTTGTGTGCTCGCAAGAAAGCAGACAGCAATTAAAGAGCTTCGGGCTTCGCACGACATGTTTTCTATATTTAAGAAAAGACAGAATGAATGGCTGTGCGCTTGGTCTGGGGATAGCTATTCTCGGGGCTAGAGAAAAGTTCGCGATGGACTAATGGCTGTAAAAGAAGTCATCCGATAAAAATTCTCCCCTTACGGGGGAGAATTTAAATTATTAACACATCGGCGGGTTACAATATGCCGATGTGGCGCTGTTGTTGCACATGTAGCAAGCGTTAGCCGTATATCCCGTTCCATTGAAAATTACATCGGTGCCGGACTGGCTGTCTTTTGTCATTTCTTCCGTAAGTTTATCCATGCCCAGAGCCCTCCATATGGCTGTTTCTTGAGCCTGAACAGGAGATGGTTGTTTTTCGTCTGCTTCTTTAAAAAGTGTAGCCAACATTTAAAACTTCCTTTCAATAAGATGAATTGCTTAAAACCTTATCGTAAAGGCTAGATATGGCAAAGCGCTTTTTATTTTACATACTTAAATTCCTGATACTTTGCCCCGAAAGACTTGGAAGCTGTGGCAATAACAAACGCATCCCCGTGTAAGCAATTCCGGCTTTACCTTGGAAGAGCCCGTTAAACATCAATTCAGGAGAAAAAGAATGGCTATGATCATGGTCATCATCATTCAGATGTGAAAGCACTTCTCGGGTTGCTTTGTAAATTTTGCGGGCCCGCTCGCCTTTTGTCTTGGGATTATCTTCAACTTTATTGACATCTATCAAGAGATCGACCGCCCCCATTTCACCACAACAAAAACGGTATGTTTCGCTCAATCCTATTGTTTTCGAAAGATCTTTAAACATTCCGTCAGCGCGATTAACAGCGGGCAATGACAGATGGCTTCGCACCTCAAACATTCCCCTTAAAAATCCGGGTACGCCATTACACCAGCTATTGTTGAGTGGCTTTGTATTTGCAGCGCCCCCACGATGATCCAGCCATGCACCATGTTTCTCCAACATGTATTCAGGGTATTTCGCAGAATGCTCTATGAAGCTTCTTATCTTCTCTTTTTCCGCAGGTTCCACAACGCGTTTTTCAACCGCGGAAAGTGCGGTAATCGCCCCAGCCCATCCATGAGCATATCCGAGCAAACCTTCTTCTTCACCAATCATTTGCCAAACAGGCAGGCCATCAAGGGTTTTTGCCCTCTGCATCAGGTGTTGCGCGGCCTCTTGTTGAACTTCCAAAACCATTTGATTTAAAGAGGGAGAAAGGTCTGCGTGGTTCAAAAGCTTTTCACATCCCAGGATTAACCCTGCACTGCCGCCGACGACATCCAAGCCTTCATCGCGCCAAATCGAAGCCCTTGCAATTTTAAGGTTTTCTTCCAAATCCAATTTTAAAAAAGACCAACTATTTTCATTCAAGGAAAGTAAAACCGCACGTGCGAAGAATTCTCCGCCTAAACCGGAGAAACCCAAGGGCAAATATTTTCGTCCAAAATGTTCTTCCTGCTTTATATTCAAAGCATCAGGAAGCACCTTTGTCTCAGACGCCAAAAAATCTCTAATCTTTGATTTTACCTTCGCGTCCAGAACGACCTTCTCGCATGCCTGTAAAGCTAGAACAACCCCCCAGTAACCACCGAAAAATTCTTCTTCTCCGATTCCTGCTCTCAAATTTTCGCCAGAATCATCACCTTGTAGCGACAAAAACCTAGCCGGCATTTGCTTTGGGCGAAATGCCGAATCTATAGCATTTACTGCAAATTTTGTGAATTCCGCGACTAAAACACCCTTGGTAGAAAATTTTTTCTGTATGTCAGGGCCCTCTTTGGGCAAATGCAATGCGGGCTTTTTTACATGAAAATCCAAAGAAATCTTTATCAATTCCAGTTGCTCGGAAACATCGCTTTCCTCAATTTGCTGAATTTTTGCGATTGCATGGCTTTTTCCGGTCGCTTCGAAAAAGGATTTCACGAAAACACCTGCACCTTGCAAATCAAGACTATCTGGCCGGTATGAAAAATAAGGAATATCGCCGTTTAATAATTGTCTTATTTCATCTTCAACAAGATCATGCATCGCAGAGGCATTGGTATAGTCATCCGGAATAGCCTGATGCAAAGTGTTTATATCACTGTACATGATTTTCGCATCGCGGAGAAACTTGGGCTGACGCATTCTTTCCAAGATACGTGCGTAAAAAATTGTATTTCTTGGCACCAATCGTAATGTTGCCTCTTCGTCCAGCCCATCCACAAACTCTTCCAGTTTATTTTTTGCCTGCTGTGAAGTTGCTGCAAGAAAGCCCTTTGTTAAATCCTGCATGTCTTCATATAAAAAATCCTTACGTTCGGAAAAGATTTGTGTCTCTGAATTTTCAGGGCGTACTTCAATTTCCACCTTATCGTTGATGATTGAAAAGCTTACCAAAGGTATGGGTGAAACCCAGACAGAAGAAGGATCGAACCCGCCTATCTTCATAAGTTCTTTTTGCGCTCCTACTTTTCCGTCAAAAAGCATGGTCGCATTTACCGAGTGATGGCGCCAGCGCGGTCCCAGACTGTTTTGAACGGCCCTTACCGGTGCCGCCAGCAAAGTTTCCAAATCCAGAGCATAAACACCATTTTTTGTCGGCCTGACATTTTCAAAATGCAAATCTGTGGCATTTAAAAGCCAAAAACATGCGGAAGCAGCGCCAATAGAAAAAGGGTTTGAATTTGGAACGGCGGACTGGAGATTGTCTCCGACATCCTGGACCCAACCATATGCCGGTCGATTGACAACTTTTAAGTCCAGCACACCAAACGTATCTTGATTATTTTTTGCAAAGTTGCTGAAAGACTTTTCTATATCAAGCGATTTGGGCTTATAAATAATGCTCCTGCCATCTTCGAAGGATACACGCATGACAGTTCTTCCGCTGTTATGAGGGTCTGACATGTTTGTGTTGATGGAAGAAACAAGAGTTTTTTTCGGAATGCCGATTTCTTTTTGAAGATCAGCCCTGTCTAATTCAAGCCTTTTAAGCATTTCCGAAAGTGCATTGGCAAAATTTTCATGTACGTTGAATATAGACCTGATAAGAACTGGAAATTCTTTCGTGATTCCCAGCCATGGGTTTTTGTTTGATGCATCGCCAAAAGAATCTTTCCAGACGCTGTAAGGCAGATTTGCATTCAAATAAGAAGTATGCAGAGCATAACGAGAAACTTCTACGGATCTGCTGATTAAAGATTTGGCGAGTTCGGTATAAATGAGCTCTATATTTGGCTTTGAAAAAACATGCCGGTATTTTGTATCAATTGCTGAAAGGAAATTTTCTGAAGCAATCTGAAACGGGGCTGTATATGGCTGCCCATCGAACAGCGATGATAAATGCAGTCCAATAACATTTGAAATCAGTGCAGAGCGTGGGGCATTTTCAGCAGAAATAAGTTTAGGTAAGAAATGCTGCCACTTGATCGCGTGTTCATAACGTTGCGTGTCTTCTTCGAACGGAAAGACTGATCTTGCAAGTATGTCTTTTACAGAATTACTCATACATAAACTTTTGGCATAATAGTTTGTAATCTGTACAGTATTTTGTGAAATATTGTTTCACTTTTCTAACCACATTTTCTCTCGCCCGCACATGTTAGGGACAAAAAATCCCGCAGAACTGCGGGGCTTTAGGGATGGTTTTCTCTGCCGTGTGGCAAAAGTCAGACTAGATGGCTGTGCTTGCAATCAGACGAGAACTATTCTCTTAAAAAAACCTCACAAAACTCTTATATATTTCATAAGAAAATACTTTTTATTACCTTCGAGTGGCAATCCTAATCATAACCTCGTTACGTTTCATAAATGGGGGCGTCCATGGCGGATTATAAAAAGCATATGTAGGCTTACCAACTGTCTGAATATTATTCTTTTCTAGCCATGTTTTTAGAGCCCGCTCGTGAGTAGCTACATTTTTATCTGTGTTAAATCCCGAGAAACGGATTACAGCCGTTTCATAGGCCGGCACCTCTAGAATACGGATACGTCCATCATTAGGTTTTGGTATCGTCGCAATTGTGTATTCTTTAGGCATTACAAACCTGACCTTCCACTCATTATCATTATCTGTCTTTTCTTGAGTAACAGGGGCGGTCATGGCAATTTTCTTACTAGAGGCTTGTTCAGCCTGTTGTGTCACAGGGGCCGTCATTTCTATTTTTTGTTGAACACTATTTTCCCCAAAAATAAAAGCGGCAAGAATGCGAAAGCCATCATTAATGGCCTCATAGCGCTCCCCAGTTGTAACAACCTCAGCTACAATCATGGGCGCGTATTCCCTAACCTCAATGTTGCCCTCTTTCTGAACGCTACGCCAGTTCGGCTCAGGTGTATTGCCCACGCTTGAACAGCCTCCAAGAACAAGAAAGAATAAGATTAATATAAAAGAATTTATAATTTTCATGGATGTTATGTAGTCCGATCTTTGTAATTTCAAACAACAAATATCCTTATCAAGCTATTTATAATCCGAACTGCGCAAGCCTTATTGCTGCATTTGACTTGCCTCTTTTTGAGTTTTCATAAGCGAAAAAATAATGCCGGACGCAAGAATGGTGAGCGTGATTCCCAAAGATAGTGCTGGATCCATTTTTCCTACCAGTTGGTTCCAGAAAATTTTTCCGCCGATGAAAATAAGTACCGCAGAGAGTGCATATTTTAGATAAACAAAGCGGTGCATCATAGCCGCCAAGGCAAAATAAAGCGCCCGCAAGCCCAGTATTGCAAAAATATTACTTGTATAGACAATATATGGATCAGTAGTAATCGCGAAGATAGCAGGAACAGAATCAACGGCGAATATGATATCTACGAATTCCACCATCAATAAAGCGAGAAACAGCGGGGTTGCATATCGCACTAATTTTCCCGTATTCGGATCTTCTTTTTGAACAAAGAATTTTTGTCCATCGAGTTCATCGGTCACACGCATATGCTTTCGCAGAAATTTGACGATTTTATTGTCTCCCATGTCCTTTTTTTCGTTATTGGCGAAGAGCATCTTAATACCCGTCAAAATAAGAAACGCACCAAATATATAAAGAATCCAGCTAAACTCGCTCACCAGAGTCGTACCCAGCCCGATCATGATTCCGCGAAGCAGTATCACGCCTAGAATCCCCCAGAATAAAACTCTATGTTGGTATTTTTGTGGGATGGCAAAATAGGTAAAAATGAGTGATATAACGAAGATATTATCGAGAGCGAGTGTTTTCTCAACAAAGAAGCCGGTCATATAATTTATACCGGACTCTTGTCCCATCTCCCACCATACCCAAGCACCGAATGAAAGGGCTATAACGATATACCCCGCGCTCATCCATAAACTCTCTTTAACGCTGATAACATGATTGTCTTTATGCAAGACCCCAAGGTCGACGACCAAAAGCGTTACTACTATTCCTAAAAACAAAAGCCATACCCAGGCTTCCTTGCCAAGGAACATCACATTCAAAAAATCAGCTAAAAAATCCATACTTCCTCCGCCATGATCAATAAAATGCGAAGGGGAATTTCTTCCCCTTCGCGATAAAATTTAGAGATCGAATATATCCGCTATGCGGGAAAATTTGCTTTTCTTCCCGTGGCGACGAAAATCTTTATCATAGCGGTCGTCGTCGTCATCGTAGTCATGATCATGGTATTTATTTTTTTGATATTGCCCGGAATTATGTACCACGGGCGCATGGTCATTCATGGCGTCTTCTTTGATGATTGCCATGAGTTTTTCCAACTCTCCCTTGTCCAGCCATATGCCGCCGGATGTCGGGCATACATCTATTTCTATGCCATAACGGTTGATCTGGCGCATGGGTGAACCGTCAATAGGTGAAGTAAGCAGAGGCATGATAATTTCCTTTCATTAAGATTTCGTGGGCAATCAATATTTGCGCGTGTCGATAGGTACGTTACGCAATTGCATGACGCCGCTATATTTATTACCGGAGCGCTCAAGAATAATTTTCTCGATACGATCCTTGATCATCAAACGCAGTTTTTTCAGTTTTAAAAGCCGCAGCCAGTCAGGCCACGTGCGTTTATGTTCGCGTTCGATCTGAACATCGATCTGGGCAGATTTGAGTAGTAAGGATTTAAAGCGCCGAAATGACATGGTTCCTCCTTAAAGTCTGGGTTTCAGCTTTTTCGGGAGGTTTTTCGGTGATGGGGATTAGATAATGTAACGAACCAACACCGGAAACTTCTTCCCGATGCGGTCCGACATCACGATAAACATGAAAATTAACGTTTATCGCCAGAGGGGCCCGGCCCGCGTATTTTTTATTATTATTTTTGAACGTGACTTTTTTGTTTTTAAATTATGACTTTTCTGGGGAATTATGCAGCCAAATAGGAGCGCGAAATTTCCCTATTCGCCACGCCGCGGCTGTCTGACCCGTTGAGAAAACGCGGAGATTTGGCCCAGAGACCGGCTTTCTCTGCGCGTGTCTAGCCATGAAGGCATAAAAAATCCCGCGGAACCGCGGGGCTTTGGGGGTGGTTCTCTCTGCCGCGTGGCAAAGGGAAGACTAGATGGCTGTGGGGGTAGTCAGTCTATAATTTTTCTCTGTAAATACAGGGCTTTTTGGGAATTGGGGGTACATACTTATCCCGAATTTTATTCCTTTTTTGTTTCAGCCCCTTGTGGGCCCAGTTCGACTCCCGCGCGTCCAGCAGACTTTCCGGACATCGAGAATCTTGCCAGCCTTCGCTGTAACAGCCAATGGAGGATCTTATGAAATATTTATTACATAATCTTGCGGAACTTGCTGAGCGCCGTGCTGCAAACATTCGCGCTGAAGCCCAGCTATGGGATGTGCTTTCCCGTGACCTGAAACGCGCTGCAAAGGAACAAGACGAGGCTAGACAGCGGCCAAAAGCAACCATTCCCAAGGTGCCGCCGCCGGAAGAACTCCCTGTCTTGGAAGACCGTCTCTATGTGCGGGTCAAACAAGCGCAGAAAATCATGGGTATGGGGCATACGGCTCTATACAAGGAAATCGGTGAAGGAAGGCTGCCTGTTAAAAAGAACGGGCGCTCCACGCTAATCGCTGTCGCCGACATTCACACATGGTTCGCCAGTTTGCCTATAAAAGGATAAGGCCCATTACGACAATTTTTTCAAAATATTATTGAACTAAAACGAAGAAAAAACAGCCCATGTTTTGTCATAGCTTTTTTACAACTTAAAAATGTCAGTATTGATTTTATACGAGTGTGGGACGTTATTTGCGGAGCTATGTGCTGCAAGGTCTATTCGTCATACTTAGATCGCTTGCATTGATCGCAAGCAATATATAATCCATACCAATCACCGTGTTTATGCAGTGTCCCGCCACACGCACACTTCCCTACCTCCGTAGAAAAGACCTGCCCCAGCCATTGCAAGAATTTTTTCATCTATTCCCCTTTTGATGAAAAGCTAATGGAATCAAGCTATGGCGTTTTTATAGAGCGATCAATTAAAGAAAGACCGTATTGCACAGCGGTAATTTATATAAGCGGTCGTGCATGCATTGGAGCAACCTCTTCAGAAAAAGCTGCCCGCTGCTCTAATATCTGGGGAATCTTTCATAAATCTGCACGTATGACTCTAGGCGATCTGCGCGACGCACCTCAGACTCTTGTCCACGATAAAAAGAAAGAAAAGTTGATGAGTGCTATGAGAGTGTGGAGTTTGCCGGTGACCAAAGACAAAGCCTTACGGCTTTGGGACTTACTGGAGAGAAAGTTGGAGCCTTCTGAGGCGATAGACCATCTCTACTTCCTGTTCGGTCATGAAGAGATGTTCGCCGAGATCGAAGAAGCACAGCCTGGCACCGATGTGCGCCCGCACATCCTGCGTTACCTCAAAGCTATGTTGTGGAATCCCCCGCCCTGCTACCGCAAAGCCTGGCAAGACGATGCATGGAAGATTTGTGAGGCGGCCGTCTATCAACGCCGCATCGGCGCGCTAGCGTGAGACGCCTTCAGCCAACTTCTCACTCCAGGCTTCAATGTCCTTCATCGCTATTAAGGTTTTGCGGCCGCATTTCTTGACCTTCAAATGGCCTTTGGTGATCTCAGAGTAAAGAGAGCTGCGGCTGATACCCATGATCTTAATCGCATCTGATATGCGGACAAAGAGCCTTTGCTTGTCGAACTCATTTTCTTCTGGTGCTCTCTGTGGAAGCAATGGTGCCTTTATGCGTGGCTCTATACCTTCTCGCCTGCCCGCTTCTCTTTTGAGATCACGTGATAAGATATCCCACAGCTGTGCTTCTTGACGCATGCCCATGGCGCGCTTCTCCGCGAGCTCGGCCAAGTTTCTCAGAAAATAATCTTGCATGATGGTGTCCTTTCAAATTTTTGAAGAACTCTACAAGGAGTAAAGACAAAGGAAAGTGGATCGCGAGCGCGGGAGTCGAACTGAGCACGTAAGTCTCAGAGACTAATAAGGTTTAAAATTCGGGATAAAATTAGCCCCCTAAGGGGCAGAAGAAATTGGCGTCCCGTACGGGAGTCGAACCCGTGTC
>DLGR01000002.1 GCA_002482805.1 Micavibrio sp. UBA7689
CCGCCAGCGTTCGTTCTGAGCCAGGATCAAACTCTCATGTTTGATCTCATCTCAAATCACTCTCAAATTAAATTGAAGTGTCCTAGAACACTTCAAAATCACATCGAGTGATAGAAAAGTGCAAGGACCTGCTTGGTACTTATTTTTGTGGTCAAAAATACGAGGCCAATGCAGGTCTTATGATAATGTGTTCAACACATCACACAAGCGCTGCTGCCTGCGTATCTTCTCTTTCTTATTCACGATGTTCAAGAACCGAAGGCGCACTGACTACTAAAGAAGCGGTCAGTCCGCAAGCAGTAATTTTGGGTTACCCCGAAAATTTTGACGATGTCGATTTATATCCCTTGAGGGGGTCGCCGTCAACTTCTTAAGGGAACTCATTTCGCCTTACGGCATTTGTCCCTTTTCGAAGACAAACGCGGGTTTGAACCCGCGTTGTGGAGGGGGTTATATAACGATGCTTCGCCTCGTGTAAACCCTTTTTTCGCTTTTTTTTACTTTTTTTTAAGATTTGGCAAAAACCGCAGTTTTCAGGGCTTTTGAGGCGGATATGCTTTTAAAATATTTTTGATTGAATCCGACGACAAACGAAGGCCGTGTTCCGAGGCAGGATTGATCTCCAGTGTAAGAAATTCGCTAGGAGCCATATTGGCCAAAAGCTCGACTCCTTTGCTAATAATAAAGCGCCCTTCCCACCCGTTAACTTGTTTGAAGAAATCTTCGATTATATCCTGGGATGTAAAGACGGGAATGGTAGGCGCGCCTTTGATTTGAGCTACGGCCCATGTAAACGGTGCCTCGCCTTTCGTCTCGAAAACAGCCGCCCCTTCAGGAATGCTGCTATTTACTGGCACGTATATATCCGCAGTCAGAAAACGCTTGAAAAACTCGTCGCGCAATTCCGGTTTTTCAGTTGCTTGTGCCAAAAGTTCTGCCAGTGAGTCACTCATTTCGTATCTTTCTAAAACATTATAAAAGCCCTGCTTTTCTTAGCTCTTCAGCCATTTCGGCAGGTGGTTCATCATCTTGTCCGCTCAAATACAAACCCCTGTCTTTGGGCACAGGTTTGCCTTCGAAATAACGCCAGCCTTGTATAGCACGTTTTTGTACGGAGAGCGTTCTCCAGAGCTGTGGTTCCACAATTATCTTGCACCATGAATCATCGTTTTCCACCACCTGTTCAAAGCCCAGTATCTTCTGGCGCACCTGAATGCGGTTCTTCAATATCCAATAGATCGAACCGCCGCTTTGCAGTATTTCCTCGGCACGTTTGGGCACATAGCGCGTATAGGCCCACGTTGCCTTTTTGCCTTCATATTTGAATATATGGGGGGCCTGCCGCTCCACCAGTTCGGGCAATTCTTTCAATCCGGCAGCGGTTTTGAGGAGATTTACGGCCATATCGAAACCTTAACGAAGCAATTTGCCCAATACAATGCATCCCTTGTTATTTCCGTAACCATATCATTTCGAGGATTCACAATGCAAACATACCCATGTATAGTTGTAATCACGTTTTCTACCCCTCCCCCCATTTCTGTTTTAGCTTATGACAGTCCTGAAAAAACGCACCTCTGTAAGGGTTTTGACGTGCCTGACTTTTGTCATGATGGCAGGCGCCTCCGCGCATGCGCAGGAACTTGCAAGCAATTATGCGCCGCCCTTTGCGGATGACGAGGCGCAGAAACTTCCTGCGGTTGCAGAGCGTATTCCGCACGAAGAGATCGAGCCGAAACCATTATCGCTCGCCGATCTCGAAGAACTCTCCGTCGCCGACAAAAAAATCAAAATCGATTTCAAAAATTCTTCGCCCCTCGAACAAATGTATTCGGAACGCGCGGAAGAAGGACTGGAATTGTTCGGCTATGACTTGTTTGATGCAAATGAAAAACCATCCAAAAACATTCCAGCCGGCAGCGTGCAGGATGATTATATCTTAAGCAACGGCGACAAAATCGAACTCATTATCCGCGGTCAGGAAAACGCGCGCCGTGTCTATGAAATCAACACCCAAGGGCAATTGGTGCCGGACAATCTTTCCACGATAACCGCATCGGGCCGCACATTGGGTGATGTCCGAAAAACATTGGAAGAAGAAGCCGCGCGCCTGCACAACGTGGATATTACATTGTCCCTCACCGCACCGCGCCAGATCGACGTGCTCGTGATCGGCGATGTCAAAAAACCTGGGCGCAAAACGCTTACTGCGTTTCATTCCGTGCTGGACGCGCTGTCCGAAGCGGAAGGCATCAGGAAAACAGGATCTCTCCGCCGCATCAAACTGGTCCGCGACGGCAAAAGCGAATTTATAGATCTGTACAATGTGATGATGCAGGGTGGCTCAAGCGCTGACAAAAACCTGCGTGACGGCGACCGCATTATTGTGCCTCCGATCGGACCCACAGTGGCCATATCCGGCGCGGTCAAACGTGCGGGCGTGTATGAGATCCGCAAAGGCGAGAATTTGAGCACGCTTGAAATGCTCGGCATGGCGGGCGGCGTTCTGGCACCCGGCAGCAATCGTTTTATGCGCATGGCACTTGGCTCCGACGGCAACGAGGTGGTTGAAGACGTATCCGAGCCTGGCAAAAAACTCTTCGGCGATGGCGGCCTTTTAAATGTCGCACAGGCCAAGGAAAAACGCTCTAGCAACGTGGAACTCTCCGGCCACACACGCGATCCGGGCCAACATGACCTCAAAAAATCCCAAACACTGTCCGAACTGATAAAAAGCGAGCAGGTATTCGGTGATTCTCTTTACCCACTTATCGGCGTGATCGAACGCCGCGATCCGAAATCACTTACCAAAACGCTCGAAGAATTTTCTCCCCGTCAGGTTTTGCAAAAAAACCATGACATGAAATTGCAGGAAGGTGACGTGGTGCATCTGTTCTCGATGGAACAGATCCGTAATCTCGGCCAGAACATTGCCAAAGAGCCGCTGCTCAAAACCGTTGCATACACACCGCACAATGAAGACAGCGACATTAAGGACGGCATGATCGCCTCTTTTCTCGAAGAACGCTCAGCTTTTGTACGCGGTGCCGTGCGCCAGCCGGGCGCTTATCCCGTATCGAACGACACAACGCTGGAATCGCTTCTCTCCGTGGCGGGCGGAACAACCATCGAAGCCAACACCGACAATATCGAACTCACTTCGCGCCTTATTCCTGTGGACGAGGAATCGGATTCCATCGCGCCCAACCGCCAGACGGTGAGCCTTTCGCAGGCCAAGTTGCTCGAAATTAAAATCGCGCCGGGCGACACTATCCGCGTAAACCAGAAATTCAACCGCGTGGAAGAACAGAGCATCACCATCGTAGGCGAAGTGAAAAATCCGGGACGGTATGATTTGATGCCGGGCGATACGATGCTTTCCCTTTTGGAACGCGCCGGCGGCTTAACAGACATCGCATATCCCGACGGTGTGATATTTAGCCGCGCCGCCGAAAGAAAACAGGAAGAAGCACATTATCAGGCAAAAGCACGCGATCTGGAAATAAAACTCGCCGAAACCATGAAGTCGGAAGATAAGGACAAGAAGCCCGATATGGCACAAGTCTCTGCCGCGCAAACCCTGATCGCACAATTGAAAGGCGCTAAGGCCGTAGGACGCATCACGGTGGAAGCAGACCCGAGCATTCTTTCCACCGACCCAGAACAAAACATTCTTTTGGAAGGCGGCGATAAAATCTATATCCCGCGCAGGCCTTTGACCGTACGCGTAGGCGGCGAAGTACTCTCACCCGCCACGCTGCAATTCCGCAAAGGCAAGGACGCCGATGTTTATATCGATGAAGCGGGCGGCACGACATATTACGCCGACACCGACCGCGCCTTTGTTGTCTATCCCGACGGCAGTGCAAAGCCGCTCGAAGTATCAGCATGGCAGCAAGGCGTCACGATGATCCCGCCGGGCTCCACCATCATCGTACCGCGTGACCCGAAACCTTTCGATTTCCTGGAGAGCGCGGAAACCATCACCACCATTCTGGCCAATATCGCGCTCACCGGTTTCTATCTGGATGATCTGGGCGATGACGAAGACTAAGCCTTTATTTTCCGTTATTACCGTCACATTCAACAATATCGAAGGCCTCACCCGTACGGGCGATAGCATCGCCCTGCAATCATCAACTGATCTCGAATGGATCATCATCGATGGCGATTCCACGGACGGCACGAAGGAGTATCTAAAATCCGCGCCCGCGCAGTGGATCAGCGAAAATGATAACGGCATTTACGATGCCATGAACAAAGGTATAGATCGCTCCCAAGGTGAATACATTATCTTCATGAACGCGGGCGATGTGTTTTCCGATGCGGATATTCTGGGCACATTACAAAAAGCCATTACCGCCGAAAACCCTGATTTTATTTACACCGATGCATTGGAAACAGGCGGGTTTTACAAAAAAGCCCGCAGCCACGAACAATCCGATTGGGGCATGTTCACCCATCATCAGGCGATGGTGTATAAGCGCGACCTCATCGGTGCTTTACGCTATGACCAAAGCAAGAAAATTGCCGCCGATTACGATTTCACGATGCGGTTTTTAAAGAACGCGCGCAATATTCATTACATCCCCTGCGCCATGTGCATTTTCGAAGAAGGCGGCATATCGCAGCAAAAAAAACGTCAGGGTCGCGTCGAACAATTCCACGCCCGCCGCGCCTTTAAGATTCCCGCATGGAAGAATGTCATGATTTACGGTGTACAGACTTGCTCGGCCACGTTGCGGGATAATTTCCCCACACTTTACAAAAAACTGCGTCAGATGCCGTAAAATCGGCATTTCTGGCGGAAGATGTCATGGTGATTTTTGAATTCTAAAATCCCGCCGCGCCAAAAATAATAATAAAGAAAAAACGCCGCGCGTTTGAACGGTAAGACTTGAAAGATTTCTTTGAGTGTTTGTCGTGATGATACGGGATCTTGCGGATAGGCAGCTCGTGCGCTCATGCCTTGATGCCATTGCGCGTAACCGATATGTCTGTCGGCATAACGCTGACGATCATCCAAAGCATGATGCAGTATGGGTTTCTTAAGCGTTTTTGCAATCCCTGCCCCAGCCTTGAACACCGGCTGGTAATGGCCTTCTATTTCACCAAGGCCCGGAATGTCGAGGTCATCCACCACAGGAAACATCATCTTGTGGCGATCCAACAGGCAAAGTTTTTTATTCGATAATCCGTAATGCAGGATTTTGCCGCTCACAACATACAAACCTTTCACGAAATATCCGCCCGCGTTCCAGTCGAGTGTGGAAATCTCTTGTGCCAGCGCAGGCGTGACTTCTTCATCCGCATCGACAAATAACACACGGTCATATTTGAGTGGTAGATTATCGAGGCACCATTGGCGTTTTTTGGGATATTGTCCGTTCCAGCGAAAATCAAAGAAATACACGCCGAAAGATTCTGCAATCTCGCGCGTATCATCGAGGCTATCTGAATCCACCACCATCACTTCATCGAATCGTGACAATGACGATAAACAGCGGGCGAGATTTTTTTCTTCGTTGAGGGTAGTAACAATAACAGTAACCGGGATTTTACCGCGCATAGCGCGACTTCCGCACGATAAAGCCAATGAAACCACCCACCAATGCAAATGCCGCAAACAATAGCAATTTGTCGGGCCAGACGGGTTTTGGCATGGAGGTTGCGGGCTCCACCACGATGGCGGCATAGGGTTCATCGAGATTGGCAAGCATTTGGATATGCTCTTGTTGCATGAGAAGATTGGCGATGCCCTTGCGGTGATCGGGATTTACGGTCTTTTGCAACGTGTCCTGCAGATATTCAATGCGGCTTTGCGATTGGCGGCGACGATCGCGGCGGATCAACTGGTCCGCGACCAGATGGATTTTACGCAGGAATGTTGCGGCGAACTCAGGGCTCGGATGTTTGTAACTGATACGACGTAGCGGCGTCGTGCCCAGATGTTCGATTTTAATTTTTTTATCCAGATAATCGGCGAGTTCTTCTGCAGTCCATTTATCCGACTTCTTGGAAAAATCCTTGTCGCGCGCAATGCCCGAAAGCACGCTTTCGTCTTTGAGCAATATAGAGGCTACGGCGGAGCCTTTGATCGTGTAGACAAAGCGGTAAAAATCCGTGGAAATGCCTTCCTGATCACGCGGCCGCCAGAACGGCAGGTTTAAAGATTCGCCGTCCGACACCGTCGAGGCGTAATCACCTAGCGCATACCCGTCTGCGGGCGCGACAATCATGCTCCCGCGGTACAGCGGTGTCGAAAGCAGCACGACAAAGAATGCAATAACACAAAAGAGAACGGCATAAACACCCACATACCATTTCGCGGCCCAAACATCCGATAAAAGTTCACCGAGCGTCTGGTCCTGTGCGTACATTCAAATCCTTTTAGGCGACGCGGGTTTGGATGGTGGTTTCCGCTTCCTTCATGATGGAAAGAATGGATTTGACGGGGCGGGAATCCATGGCGGCTTGTTCCGCGCCTTGTTGGGCGTTGAACCACGCATCGGGATCGTTGCGGAAATACAAAATCGCCTGCGCCAGTGTTTTGCCGTCACCCTGCGGAACGATCGCGCCGCAGCCGTAATCGCGGATCATGCGGCCCACTTCGGTTTCGGCGGGGCCGATATAGATGGTCGGGCGTGCCGCCGCCAGCGCGGAATAGAATTTGCAAGGTACGAGCAAACCCGCCGCATCGTCCCGCATGGATACGAGGTGTAAGTCGCCGCTTTCCATCAAATCCTTCAAAAGGCTGTTGGGCTGGTACGGTAAAAGCTTGATATTTTGCAAACCGCGGCGCGCACGTTCGGAAGACAACCGGTCATGACTCGGCCCCTCGCCCACAAACACGAATTCGATTTCAGGATGCGGCGACAGATATTCCGCGGCCTCGAGTATGGCCTTCATCGGATGGGCGCGGCCTATCGTGCCGGCATACAAAATGCGAAAACGCGGGGAATTGTCGCGCAGAAGATTTTCCACGGGACGTGCGTTGGATACATCGCGAATGCGCACATCGGGCTTTTTCGGCTTCGCGTTGTTGGGATCGACCAGTTCCATGTCGGGCCAATTGGGGATCATGCTGATACGGCCAGTCTCCACGCCCGTGTGCGCGAGGTGGCGTGCCATGCAGCGGCCTATGGCGATAACCTTGCCGGATTTATTCATCGAACGTCTGGCGGAGCGGCTCAGCGCACGCAACACAAATTGCGGGAGCTTGACGCCCACAGCGGGGAACAGATCCGGATACAGATCCTGACACCAATGCAGATGCCCGCAACGTTTGCTTTTGGAATAGCGGCGCCCGATGGTGACCAACAAAGGCGGATCAGTCAGCGTGATGACCAGATCGTTGCGCGGTTGTTTCATCGCGGCGCGGAACAATTTCCAAAGAACCATGGCATAGGCAACCGGGCCCTTGGGATTGAGCGGCGCCTTGACCCTGTGCACGGCGATGCCGCCGTCTTTTTCGGAAAAGGTTTTTTCGCCGGTGGTTAAAACGGTAACCGTCCATCCCGCACGCGCCATTTCCTTGGCGAGATCGCGCAAAACTCTGCCGCTTGCCCCGCGCGCAGGCGGGTAAACACGGTTGATCAGTAACACAGACGGTTTTGCGCTCGGCATAGAATTAACTTCGTTCAATAAGATGTTCTTTTTACTTACCCGACTGGGCGGCGCGATGCAATGTTTGCCCCTGAATACTCCACACCGAGATCAGCAATAAAATAAGCCCGAAATCGAAAGATTTGTGCGAGGCATAAAGGAAAATAGGGATTACGAACGGCCAGAACACGGCCAGCGCTTTTGCCCTGTCGCGTTGAAATATAAGAAAAATTTGATAAAGCCCCGCCAGCGTGACGAACAGCCCCAGCATAAAAAGAACGAAACCGCCTTTGAGCGCCAGCGTTGTCAGCAGGCTGTGGGTATAATTTACATCAAGGCCGCCGACAGCAGGCGATGCAAAAACCGCCCCCCATCCCGCGCCGAGCATGATCGTCACAGGAGATGATTGCAAAAAGGCGAAAACCGCTTCCGCCTCCTGCAACCGCATGTTCATCCCGACATGCGCGGTTTTTTGCGCCATGGCGTAAAGCGCATCATCCGCCATGGGATAAAAAACGCACCCCAGCACGGCAAATACGATAATGGGAAGCAATGCTTTGCGCGGTGCCTGCACGATACGGAACAATGCGAGCACGGCAAGGCCGGAAAGCGCGGCGATAGCCCATAGAATTTTTTTCACGCTCGGATTTTCAATGCAGTTCCACCCGAATCCTGCCAGATACACGGCAGCGAACAGCGCGAGCGGAGAATTGGACAGATACAAAAGCTCGCCTTGCGGAATCCATATATTGAAAACCGGCATGACGGTACGCAATGAAAAGCACAAACCCGCGAACACCAACGCCGCGGAAAAATACTGCCCTGCTTTATCGGCATGCTGAAAGGATTTCGCCAGAAACAACGGCAACGCCAGAAAAGAAAACGCAAGAAGATCGCGCAGGATCAAAACGCGGTCGTTGCCGTTATAAACACCAATGATCGTAGAAAGTGTAAGCCCCGTCAGAAACAATATCTGTATGAAGAGCACAAAGCGGCTTTGCAGGCCGCCCCAATCCAGCGTACGCGAAACGCCCGCAACACCCACGGATAGCACCAGCAAAGCACCGATGGCCGTTTCGACGAGGGCGGGATGGTCTGGCGTGGGCGACCCTAACAATGCGTAAAGCACGATTGCCGCGAGCAGCATTAAAACGGAAACGGGTATGCGCTGGGGATCCATGCCCCATCAGAGCATCAGATCAAAGACACAAGCAAGCGGTGATTAGCGTTGGTCTGGATTGAAAAGGCGTGGAGGAACGCCGATAGCGGATTCGTTGTTTCTCTTGTTATACGTCACGCGGCGCTTTTTGGGCTTTTGCTCTTCCTCCTCGGCAAGGGGATTGAGCTGACCCATACGCTCTTGCAAAGAGGGCGAACCCACGGGCATGCCGCCGGTTTTTTGCATGTCGGCAAGATATTGCTGTTGCGCTTGCAAGGCCTGCTGGTCGCGCATCATACGCATGGCATTCGCCTGTTCGGGCGACATCATGCCGAAACCGCTTCCATCCGCAGCAGTATCCTCACCGAAAGCGTAAGGCTTGGGTTTGTCCTTGGACGATGTATAGGAAGGCGCGTTTTTGCCCGCCACCAGCGGCTCGCTGTTGTAAATGGTAGCCGACGACCCTTTGTTGGAGGGCATGTAGGTATAACCCGAGGATCCCGTGGAAGTATTGTTCTGGGCCATGGCCGTGCCGGCCGTGCCGATAAGAAGGGCCGCAAGGGCCAAAGACAGAGTTACACGCATGGAGCCTCCCGAATTCATGTCATTTCACTGTATCACAAACGCTGGAAAAGCCACAAAGTCTCCATGCGACCGCAGTATAAAAATAGTTGCTATAATATGGCTCAAACAGGCTGTTTTTAACCCTCTCTTAAGCTTTTAAACGCATAGTAAATTTGCAATTTCGTAAAATAATAGTGGATACTCGGTTTATCCATCCATACGTGACTTACTGAGGAGTGTGACCATGAAGGTTGATGTTAAAGAACTTTTGGAAAGCGCAGGATTGAAGGACGAACCTTTTTATCCCGGCAAGCGCGTGGTCAAAAAATTCATCCAGCACGGCGAACATAAAAGCCATTGCGCAGTATTCGAATGGCACGACAGAAACGTGCGCGTCGAACTGAAAGCCGGCATGAACGGCACTACACTGGACCCCAAGGATTTACATCATTATCCCGTCAGCTTCCAAGCCAGAACCTATCTGGACATCGAAGCCGTAAACGAGAATGCGGATGATGAAAGCGATGATGAAGATGAAGAAGGCCGCGGCGGCAAAGGCGGCGGCGGTAAAAAGCCCGTTTTGAAAAAGAAAGACGAATTCGCATTGTCTTCGCTGTCTTCCATGAACGCGTTCGAAAAGATGGCCGAAGGCACAATCTCCACACTGGGCGAAATCAAGAAATTCGTCATCATGGGCAAAGAGATTGCCAAAGAAGGTTATGCGCAAGCATTTGAAAACCTGAAAGAACAATTGGCACAGACCAAGATCATGGTCATGGACCTGATGAAGGGCGTTACCGACATCATTCACAAAGCCACCCCTGGCGGCGGTTTGGCCGCGCGCGGCGATGAAACCATCAAATACAAATATGATGCGGAAAAGACCGCACCGATGTTCGGCGGGCTCACCCCCGGTTAAAACAGCATTAAGGTTTAGCTGATACAGTTAGGGAACTATCCCTGTAAATTCTCCCCCCGCCTAAAAGCCGGGGGGATTTTTTATGCACCATAGCAAGCCCTGCCACAAAAAAGCCGTGGGCGTTCGCCATACTGATAGCTATACTAAGGGCTTTAAGGGTGTTTATGAATCAGGCGAACGGCGACGGCCGTCCCAAACCACAAGATGACAATATCGTGCCCCTGCCCACTTTGGCGGAACGTGACCGCATGCGCCGCGAAAAGGAAAAAATCGAACGCGCGGCCACCCGCATAGCCGAACCCATGATCAACCTTCCCCACATCACAAAATGGTTGCTGGGAATTATCCTCACCATCTTCCTTGTCACCAACGTTCTGCTTCCGGCGGAATATGCCGATCTCGCCATCAGCACGTTCGGCTTTATTCCCGAAGCGTGGCATACCGATGGTTTCAACCCGTTAAGCCTCATGACGCCGTTCACACACATGTTCTTCCATGGCGGATGGATGCACGTGATGATGAATTTGTTTATGCTGGCAGCCTTCGGCAGCGGCGTGGAAAGATGGCTGGGCGGAAAGAAAGCTTTGATCCTCTTCATTGTCAGCGGCCTTTTCGGTGTTTTGGCACATTATCTTTTGAATACAGCATCACCCTATCCGATGATCGGCGCTTCGGGCGGCCTGTCAGGTTTGTTCGCGGCAGCCCTGATCATGATGAGCCGCGGCCAGCGCGAGATGGGCGGGCGTTTTGGCATTCTGCCTTTCGTCATCATCTGGATAGGCTTATCCATAGGTTTCGGTATGCTCGGCGGACCGGACGGCAGCATGGTCGCATGGGCCGCGCATGTGGGTGGCTTCATCGGCGGCTTTATCGTTTTGAAAGCGATGAGAGTTTAGATCTTTTCGATCATCAATGGATCTTGCCACTGCGCCAGAACGGGCGCTGATACGAACACGCGGTTGGGATTGCCCCATGTGATGGTATTGAAGGCGCCGTGCGGCTGGGCGATCGGCGACCATAAATCATAGATATGCCCCGTCTGCGTGCAGAACCACACTTCTTCGGGAGGTGCAGATGCGGCGCGCTCCAGCCAACCACGAATGATAACAGCATTGCGCGTGGTCTGTTCTTCGAGATCGGCATGAAGGCGGAACACTGCCGCACTGGGCTGCAATTTTTCAGCTTCGGCGAGATAGGTTTTGGCCACGCCCCACAGCGCGCAATCCATGGCGGCTTTGGCCGCGCCGCGCTGGGAATAGGCATTGTCGGGCTTCAACGCAACAAGTTTTTCAAACCAGCGCAGACGGCGCGAAGGATCGGAAGATTTCGGTTCGGGAGCAATCTTGTCCCACCATACGAGCAATTCCGGATGCGGGTTGTATTTCCACGCGCGCTCCACAATGCCCGAAATCTTGTTCTTCTTGTCTTTGGTCCAATAATAATCGGCCAAGCGCGTGACGGCGGGTATAAAGGCAGGATTGATCTTTACGGCAGTTTCGATTTTTTTCAGGAAACCCGCATCGTTGCCGATCTCGCGGTCGCGTTCCGCCAGAAGGATGAGCAGAGTCACTTCGTCTTTCGTAATCTCTTTTTCATCCATGGCTTTGAGTTTTTTGATGCGGGTCAGGGTATTGTGCGCATCCTCCCACAAACGGTTCTGAATTTGCAGATCGTAAACCGATTTCAAAATCCACGGTTGTTTGGGGTTTTGGTCGAGCGCTGTTTTGGCGTAAGAAAGCGCCTTTACCGTATCACCTTCATCCAGCGAGGATTTCAACAGCCCGCGCACGCCAAAAAACGCGGCATCTTTATCTACAAGAAGTTTTTCGAATATGTCGCCCGCGGTTTCTTCTTCCCCGCGCAACCTTGCGGCCTGCGCTTCCAAGAGTAGCGGCAAGCCGGATTCATCAGGAAGCCAGTTGCGCGCTTCGCGGGCATAAATGGTGGCTTTTTTCGCATCACCTGCGGCGATGGCGGCAAATCCGCGCGTCAACGATCTGAAACCTTTTGCGCGGTTGCGCTCTTTTCTGTTTTTTGAAAATACCCCCGGGAACGACAGAACCGTGGAGATGATGCGGAAGACAGTGACGACCAGCAGCGTGAACAACACGAATGCAAGCAGAAACAGGCCGAGTTGAACATTGATAGAGTAATCGTTCCATGTGATATCGACAGCGCCCTTTTGGTATATCAACCACAGGGCGGCGCAAACGACGATGGCAAGCTGGGCGAAAAACCACAGGGCGCGAAGCACGGATTAATCCTTATGCGTTAAAGGTCGAACAACAGAAAAACGCGGAGTGCGCTTAGTCTATCATTCGGGCTGGCCGGATGAAAACCCTTTAAATCCTTTGGGAGCAGGCAGAATTGCAAAGCCCGATTCTTCATCTCTCACGACATCGGGGGACACAGCGCTCTTCACCGTATCGACAGCACTTTCGATCGCGCCCGTGCCCGAAGCGGCGCTGATATTCGTACCGACATTGGCGACGATCATCTGACGCAACATGGATTGGATTTGATCGGCGAGAAGTGTGGCCTCCGCTTGCTGGATGAAAGGTTGCGCCTGCGCGGCAGGTTCTCCTTCCAGCGTTTGCAGCGTGGCTATCGCACCCTGCACATCACCCGCATCCAATTGCTCTTGCGCTTTGGAAACGGTTTTTTGCGTGGGCGTACCGCCGACCAGTTCACCGTCTTTTTTGACGTTGAGGATTTGCGTCAAACGCACTTTGGCTTTGTCGGTAACGGATACATCTTCGCCTTTGAGCGAGGAAAACATGATATCGCCGGCCATACCTTTAAATTCGTTGGACAGGCCATCGGCGGTCAGAACGCCGCCTTTGCTGGCTTGCGGCGCCAGTTTGGACAAAGCCGCCTGCAGTTCGGGATCTTCGTTGCCGACGAGTTTTTGCAGCAGAACCACGTCTTCTTCGAAAGGCGCGTTACGGTTCAAGGATTCACGCAATTGCGAGAACGCGATCAAAAGCGCTGCCGCTTTCATGTCGGAACCCGATACACCTTCGAGTGTGTTGCTCAGAGCGGTTTTTTGCGGCGCGCTTTGCGTTTGCGCCAGCTTGGTATTGAGCTCGCCCATTTGACCATCGAGGGAATCCACGATCTTGGTGAGTTCGGCCACGGAAGAGTTGATTTGCTCTTGTCCTGCTACTGTCACTTCGAGACCGCGGATACGCACGGCAAGATCTTTTACGGCTTGGCCGCCTTCGACATCGGAAAGTTTGGCTTCGAGAATGGAAATGCGGTCGGAAAGCGATCCAGTGTCAACACCCCCGGCCGCTTTTGCCGCATCCGTTGCTGTTTTGGCAATGGTTTTGACATCTTGGCCGATAGCGTCCGCTTCGGATTTCAGAATTTCGAATTTGTTACGGATGTCATCCGGAACCATGTCGCGAACGAATTCTGCATCTTTGCTCATTTGCTGGACGTCTTCATCCATCGCGGTAAAGTCACCGCGATGGATGAAGACGTCCAG
>DLGR01000037.1:0-590 GCA_002482805.1 Micavibrio sp. UBA7689
GCCGTGCTGGTCGTCATGGAAAACGGGGATTTTCATACGTTCGCGCAGACGGCGTTCGATTTCGAAACATTCCGGCGCTTTGATGTCTTCAAGATTGATTCCGCCGAAAGAAGGTTCCAGTCTTGCAACGCATTCCACGAATGCGTCTATTTCTGTTTCGTCTACTTCGAGATCGAAAGAATCTATGTTGGCGAATTTTTTGAAGAGGNNGAGGACGGCTTTGCCTTCCATGACAGGTTTGGAAGCGAGCGCGCCGAGATTTCCAAGGCCGAGCACTGCGGTTCCGTTCGAAATAACCGCGACGATATTTCCGCGGCTGGTGTAGTCGAGTGCTTTGGCAGGATCTTTTTCAATTTCCAAACATGGAATGGCCACCCCGGGGGAGTAGGCAAGGGAGAGATCCCGTTGTGTGGCGAGCGACGTCGTCGGCTTGATGGAAATTTTTCCGGGTGTCGGAAGCCGGTGGTAATCTAATGCAGCTTCGCGGAGATCATCGTCGTCGGACATTGAATAGGACCTTTTGAAAAAAAGTTTTTGTATATTACCCCGTCCTCCTCAGAGTGAGAAGGATGGTGCGCCCAAGAAGACTC